>NZ_CP015199.1:3604548-3914322 GCF_001648155.1 Chryseobacterium glaciei
ATAAAAATTGGTTGGTGGTTTCTATTTCAGTTTTGGCATTTTCAATTAAATGAGGATCTGCGTTTTCTAATGCATTTTTATAATCATTCATTCTTTTCTCAAAATTGAGGAAATCGGGCAACGTTTCTTCAATGCTGGGAAGGGTTTCCGTATTTATTGTGTCAAGAAAATGACTGAATGCCTTTGCTGCTTCAAAGGCGATTTCCGGTGACGGAACTTTAATAAAAGTCAAACTGTTTTCAACAAAACTCTGCATTCTCCAAAGCTGTAAATTTTCGTCCTGCACCAGAAATTCTTTTGAAAGAGAAAGAATTGGTTTAATAATATTCAGTTGATAATCATTGGATTGCAACAAACAATTAATCTGTAAATGATTAATAATAATTGAATTTGAATTTTTAAATACTTGATTATTAATTTTTTGTAAGATAAATTTTTGATCAGTATCCTTATTTTCTACGATAAAAGTAGCATTGATCAATCCGTTTGTGATAGAATCGACCGTATAATTTTCAGTAGTAATGAATTGTTGAACAATATGATCTACTTCCATAAATTTTTAGGATATCGGTTATTCTGAATTTCTCTTTCAAGATAATTTTTAATAATTTCTTTGTCGTCTGCGTAGGTCATTCCCATCCATTGTGAAGGTGAAGATTTTACTAAAACTTTTATCTTATTATCATCCATCATTCTTTGAACAGCAGACGGGATATAAAATTCTTCTTTAGGTAAAGGATCTGCCTGAATAAAATCATTAAAATACAACTCCAAAGCGTTAAAAATTTCAGGATGAAAAATAAAATAATTCATTGAAACCAAAGTTTCGGAATCAACTTTTATATCTTTTCCGTTTTCAGTATAAATAATTGAATTTCCTTCTTTGCGAATCGAGGTTTGTTCTTCAACTTTTATTAAATAACTCTCGGAATCTAATGTGCAGATTCCTCTCGCAACCGTACCATTTTCGCTCAATGTTGTAGCTAAATTATAGGCGACAATTTCAAATTGTGATGGTGAAATATTTCCAAGATCAATTTCCTTTGAAGCAAGCTGATAAACCTCTTTTCCATAAAAATCATCAGCATTGATGACTGTAAATATTTCATTAATAACCTCTTTTGCGCAAAGAATAGCATGTCCGGTTCCCCAAGGTTTTTGTCTTGTGGAGTGATCGTAATTTTTGGGCACAAACATTTCCTGTTCCTGATAAACAAAATGCAGTTCGAAATTATTGCTTTTCGAAATTTTTTCAAGCCTTTCAATATAACTTTCAGGAATAAAACGGTTGAAAACCACAACTACTTTATTGAAACCTGCTTCCAGCGCGTCATAAAGAGAATATTCCATGAGAGGAGATCCGTTCTCTAAAATTCCGTCTACCTGTTTCAGACTTTTGTATCGGCTGCCTAAACCTCCGGCTAATATGAGAAGTGTTTTTTTAGAAATCATCTGTCATTCCAAATACGGGTTTACGGTTTTTCCACTGTCCTTTCGTGAAATCAGGAATATCAATTGCCTGACCTCCTTTTGCGATGGATTTTTCGCTGAGCGGAGTGATTGAGTACCAAGTCGCCAAGTCATAAACATCCATTGGGAATTCTATATTTCGTTTGATACATTCTATAAAAGTGTTCATCACGAAGAAATCCATTCCGCCATGTCCAGCTCCTGTAGCCATATTTTCATATTTTTTCCACATTGGATGATCGTTTTCACTTAACCATTTTTCAGGATTGTCCCATTTATGAGTGTGATTCATAATTTTTTCGAAATAAATATGTCCCTCACTAGGTCCTCCCGATCCGAAATCCTGCCAAAGTCCTTCCGTCCCCTGAACCCTGAATCCTAGGTCATAAGGTCTTTGTAAGCTTGTATCATGAGTTAAAAGGATGGTTTCTCCGTTTTCACAGGCAATTTGTGTGGTTACAATATCTCCCTGATGAAATTTTACTTTTGCATTAGGATGATTTTCGCCACCTTTTGCATGTTCTACAATATATTTATGCAGCCCGACAGATTTTGATGAAAATGAAGATAGTCTTGTTAATCTATTTCCGCGGTTGACGTTCATCATCATAGAAACTGGGCCTAATCCGTGAGTAGGATAGAGTTCGCCATTTCTTTTTACATAATGTTCTGTTCGCCATTTTGCTTCACTGAATCCTTTTGCTCCAAACTCAACGCCCGAATTATAAGGAGTAACTCCATCATTAAATAAAACGCCGCGAAGATCATGCTCGTAACCACCTCTTCCGTGAACTAACTCTCCAAACATTCCTTTACGAACCATGTTGAGAACGGCCATAATATCTCTTCGATAGCAGACGTTTTCCATCATGAAAATAGGAACTTTTGTTTCTTCGTAAGCTTTTACAAACTCCCAACAATCTTCAAGTTTGATGGCTCCGGCAACTTCCATTCCTACAATTTTTTTGGCACGCATGGCTTCTACACCTTGTGTCAAATGCCATTCCCAGGGAGTTGCGATTACGACTGCATCTATATTATTTAACTTTAATAAATTTCTATAATCATATTCGCCATTTGAAAACTCTTTTGCGACAGGTTTACCGTTGTCTTTAAGTATTTTCTGACATTCGGATAGCATGATTTTACTGGGATCTGCAAAGGCGATTACTTCAACATCATTACGTTTTGCGAGTAATTTTACATGTTCTCGTCCGCGAAGTCCGACTCCGATAAAACCTACACGAATTTTTTTGTTAGATTTAAAACTTTCAGAATAAGCGAATAAAGAATTGGGTAAGACAAGAGCACCAAAAGTTGCCAATGCAGTTGTCTTGATAAAATTTCTACGGGAATTATTCATCTGTGTATTTTTATTTTTAAAGATATTAAAATATTAATATCAAAAACTTAATTATATCAAATTATGACCATGGATAAAGCAATTAGTTACGATCTGCGAATCTTTTTATTCTATTTTAAATAAAAGGTCTGTTCTATATTATAAAACAGACCTTTTGCTTAAAGATTTAAATAATTCTTCTTTTTATAGAACAAATTTCTTCGTAATGTTATTGTCCGTAGTATGGAGTTAATAATTTTTCTCTCATTTTGTTTAAATATTTAATATCTTTTGTGTTTGATAAAATAATTAGCGTAACATTTTTATCAATCAAATGCACCCAATTTGCACTGTGACCGTACCCTTCACCTTGACGTTCTGCAAATAATGTCTCTACAGAACCGAATTTTTTAGGATAAACCCAAAAACTGAATGCAGTATCTCCAAGTTCTTTATAAGGAGTAAGCATCGTATCCACAGTTGTTTTTTTAAGTAAAGTATGATTGAAAATTGCCTGATCGAAAATCAACAGATCTTTTGGAGTAGAATACATAGCTCCGGCACAGTAAAGATTATCAATATAAGTATTTGTGGGCATGTGAAGTGAGAAAGCATCAGATTCATCGGCAGAATAGCCTTCATCAATATTTTTAACAATATCATTATGATGCAGAAATCCTGTGTTCTGCATTTTCAGAGGAGTTAATATTTGCTCCTTTAAAACCTCATCAAATGGTTTATTATATATTTTTTCAATGATTTTTCCAAGTAAAATATAATCACCATTGTTATAACTGAATTTTGTTCCCGGTTTGTCGATCAGTTTTTCAGATAAAAAAGTGGTGATAAAATTATCAAGATCCCAAATTGTATTGTCATAAGCCTGATGAATAAATTCGGGCGAGCTGATGTCTTTATGAAATCTTCCGCTGCTGTAGGTCAACAAATTTCTTATTGTTGCTTTTTTCGCAGCTTCTCCTTTGTATTCAGGATAATAAGTTGAAATCGTAGCATCTAAATTGATTTTTCCTCTCTCGTACAGTTGCATAATAAGCACAGCTGTAAAAGTTTTAGTAAGAGAAAAAATATGGAATCTGGTTTCGTCAGAAAAGTTAATGCTATACTGTCTGTTGGATAGACCTTTATAAGTAAGCAATTCAATATTGCCGTTTTTTGCTAATAATACAGAGCCATTGAAATTGTCTTTCTTCACACAGGAATCGATTGCTTGTTCGACTTTTTGTATTTGTGAATAAGCTATGTTGATGGTGATCAATAATAGCACAGTCAATAAATTTTTCATGGATGTATATTTTTAACAATATTGAATTACTTACATTGTAAAAATAATTAATTATTAATGACTTGATTAAAACTAATCATAATAATTATTTTTCAATAGAATATACTTCCTCGTAAGGCTGAATAAGAACCCAACCATGACCAGAAAACTTCATTTGAAATTCTTCTCCGCTTCCTCTTCCGATCAGGCTTTTGAAAGATACATTAGTTTTCAGTTCAGGACTTAGATTTCCAGACCATGCAACAGTTGCGTTCGGATCTGTGAAAACCGGAGCATCAGGAGTAACCAATAAAGTCAACGGATCACCGTGAGTCGTGATCGCGATATGACCCGTTCCTGAAAGTTTTACCTGAAATAATCCGCCAGACATCATTCCTGCAACGCTTTTTAACATGGTGATGTCATTTTTAATGCTTTGTTCGTGAGCCAAAACATCATTTCCGTTGACACAGACAGATTCATTATTTAAATGAAGGATACGAACTTTTTTTCCTGAATCGGCAACGTATAATTTTCCTGTTCCTTCTGCTTTCATCAGTTTTGCACCTTCACCGCTGATCGCTTTTTTCAAAAGATTTCCCAGCCCGCCGGAAAGCATTCCCTGTTTCTCAAATTTTACATTCCCAACATACCCGACCATGCTTCCTGCTTTGGTCCATACAGATTGGTTGTTTAGGTTGATTTCTAAAAGTTGTGGTTTTTCAAGTTCGAAATAGTCTCTTTCCTGTGGATTCTCTTTTGTTTCGTTAACGAAAGCTTCAATTGAATACTTACTCATGTGTTTAAAGTTTAATTTTTTAATGTTCTCAAAAATAAACTTTTTTCGGCTTGAAAAGTACCGTGATATTACGGTTTTTAATATCATGTTAAATAATACTTGACAAAGGGGTATCCAATGTCGTATATTTGCAACTCGAAAATTACACCTTGTAATTTCATTAAATTTTTAAACCGTAATTTAAAAAATGAAAACATCAGATTTTAATTTTGATCTTCCTGAGGAATTATTAGCAGAACACCCATCAGAGCACAGAGATGAGTCTAGATTAATGGTTCTTGACAGAAAAACACAAACTATCGAACATAAATTATTTAAAGATGTGGTTGATTATTTTGATGAAAAAGATTTATTTATTTTCAACAATACTAAAGTTTTCCCTGCACGTCTTTATGGAAATAAAGAAAAAACAGGAGCTAAAATTGAAGTTTTCCTTTTAAGAGAGCTTGATAAAGAGACTCGCGTTTGGGATGTTTTGGTAGATCCGGCAAGAAAAATCAGAATTGGTAACAAATTATTCTTCACAGAAGACGAATCTTTGGTAGCTGAGGTTATCGATAATACTACTTCTAGAGGAAGAACATTGAGATTCTTATTTGATGGTTCTTACGAAGAATTCAGAACTAAATTAAAAGAATTAGGAGAAACTCCACTTCCAAAATACATCAAAAGAGCAGTAGAGCCTGAAGATGCTGAAAGATATCAGACAATTTATGCTAAGATTGAAGGAGCGGTAGCGGCGCCAACTGCTGGTTTACACTTCTCAAGACATTTAATGAAGAGATTAGAGATCAAAGGAATTGATTTTGCTGAAGTTACGCTTCACGTAGGATTAGGAACTTTCAACCCAATTGAAGTTGAGGATCTTTCTAAACATAAAATGGAGTCTGAAGAAATCATCATCGATGAGAAAAATGCAGACATCATCAACAAAGCAGTAGACGAGCACAGAAGAGTTTGTGCTGTTGGTACAACAACAATGAGAGCGTTGGAAACTTCTGTTTCTTCAAACAAGAAAATTTCTGCTTTCAACGGTTGGACGAATAAATTTATCTATCCGCCTCACGATTTCGGAGTTGCAAATACAATGATTACTAACTTCCACACGCCAAAATCAACTCTATTGATGATGATTGCAGCGTTTGCAGGAAGAGATTTCATTATGCAAGCTTATGAAGAAGCCGTAAAAGAGAAATATAAGTTCTACTCTTACGGTGATGCAATGTTAATTTTATAAAAAGATAATAGGAAATAGGATTTAGGGCTTAGTTTGTCCCTAGATCCTGATTCCTAATACCTAAACCCTCAAATGAAAGATATCCGTACTTTATCACTAGACCAGCTTAATGACTACTTTTTGACGTTAGGTGAAAAGCCGTTTCGTGCAAAACAGGTATATGACTGGTTGTGGAGTAAAAATCTCCATTCGATTGATGAAATGACGAATCTTTCGAAAACACTTCGTGAAAGAATTTCCGAAGAATATACTATAAATCCTGTTTCTGTTGATCAGCTTCAAAGAAGTACAGACGGAACCATCAAAAACGGAGTGAAACTTCACGACGGATTGTTGGTAGAATCTGTTTTGATTCCTACAGAAACAAGAACTACAGCTTGTGTTTCTTCACAGGTTGGATGCTCATTAAACTGCGAATTCTGTGCTACAGCAAGACTGAAAAGAATGAGAAATCTTGAAGTTGCTGAAATTGTAGACCAGGTTGCCTTGATCGATAGCCAGAGTAAAATGTATTTCGAAAGACCGCTTTCCAACATTGTTTTTATGGGAATGGGAGAGCCGATGATGAATTACAAAAATGTAGTGGAAGCCATCCGAAAAATCACCCAGCCGGAAGGTTTGGGAATGTCTCCAAGAAGAATTACCGTTTCTACATCGGGAATTCCAAAGATGATCAAAATGTTGGCTGATGATGATTTGCGCGTGAAATTGGCGTTGTCCCTTCACTCAGCAATTGAATCTAAGCGTAACGAAATCATGCCGTTCTCGGATAAATTCCCGTTAACGGATATTATGGATTCTCTTCAATATTGGTACAAAAAAACAGACTCAGTAATCACTTTTGAATATTGTGTTTGGAAAGGTATTAATGATGGCGATGAAGATATTAAAGCTTTGATCAGATATTGTAAACAGGTTCCTTCTAAGGTTAATTTAATTCAATACAACCCGATCGGCGACGGAAAATATGATAAATGCAACAAAAAGGCAGAAGAAAATTATGTTCAACAGCTTGAAAATGCAGGGATTACTGTCATGATTCGAAAGAGTAGAGGTGGAGATATTGACGCAGCTTGTGGACAACTGGCCAACAAAACGGCTGATGCTGTGAATTAAAATTTCATTAAAAAATCAAAAATAATTCTTAACGATTTCTTAAAATCCTACATTTGTATAAAACTAATGTACAATGACGGATTACTTTTTAGGTGAAGACGGATTAGAAAATGTCTATGCTTGGTCGATCCCGATTCTTGCTGCTGTTATTTTGGCGGAAATGATCTACAGTCATATTTCTGAAGCCAAATTATACAATGGAAAAGACGTTGCAACAAGTGTTTTTCTTGCATTGATGAACTTCGGACTGGATCTTTTGATGAAGGTTTCCGCGATGGGGGTCATGTTTTTCTTTTACAATCACCGAATTTTTTCCTGGGATTTTACAATCTGGTATTGGCTGATTTGCTTTGTAATTACAGATTTTGCATATTACGTTCTTCATTATGTTGATCACCATTCAAGAGCATTTTGGGCGGTGCATATCACGCATCACAGTTCGGAATATTTCAATTTGACGACAGGTTTCAGAAGTCCTGTTCTGCAACCACTTTATCGATATTTATACTTTTCTCCCTTAGCTTTTTTAGGCTTTAATCCTTGGCATATTATGGTTGTTTATGCAATTGGTCAGGTGTACGGAACGTGGGTTCATACACAAACGGTAAAAACGATGGGAATTCTTGAATATATTTTGGTGACCCCTTCTCATCACCGTGTTCATCACGCCTGTAATATCAAATATCTCGACAGAAATATGGGAATGTGTCTTATTATTTGGGATAAAATTTTCGGCACTTTTGAAAAAGAAGATCCCAATGTTCCTGTGAAATACGGAATTTATCCAAAAATGCCAGATAACAAACCTGATACAGTTCTTTTTTATGAATGGAGAAAGATTTGGAAAGATATTAAACAACCAGATTTAAAATTTTCAGACAGAATTAATTATCTTTTTAATTCTCCCGGCTGGAGACATGATGGAACCGGAAAAACGGTAAGACAATATCAAAGAGAGCATTTGGAAAAGCAAACTAGAAGACAGAAACTGAAGAAATCAGCTTGATTCTTCAAACACAAATAAGCACAAATGTTTTTCACAAATCACACAAATCTCTTCTAAGAATTATATTACCAAACAGTTTGTCATTGACTACGCCGAATCTTCGATTTCTGACGAAGGAAGGATCTCAACATTAATTGTAGAGTCTAGATTCCTGCGGAATGACAAAGTGGGCACATAAATTTGTGTAATTTGTGAAAAATATTCGTGCAATTCGTGTTTAAATAAAAATTTAAAAAAGATTATTTTTACTCCATGAAAAAGCTTTTCCTAATAATAACAACTGTAATTTCCACCTACTCATTTTCGCAACAATCTGATTTTCTTAAAATAAGAAAATACAGAGTAAATTATCTTGATGAAAAATTAAAGGAAACATCAGGATTAAGTTTTTTCAATGAAAAACTATACACTTTCAATGACAGTGGAAATTCTCCCGAACTTTTTGAGATTGATAAAAACTCTGGAAATATTCTCAATACCTTAAAAATTAATGCTAAAAATAAAGATTGGGAAGCGCTCGCAAATGATGGAAAATACTTCTACATCGGAGATTTTGGGAATAATGGAGGAACAAGACGAGATCTTGAAATCAATAAAGTTCCTTTTCAAAATAATGAATTGAAAAATGATTCTGTTAAAATAATTTCATTCTATTATCCAGACCAGACAGAATTTATTCCTAAATACACCAATACTGATTACGATGCAGAAGCAATGATCTATTTAAATGGAAAACTTCATATTTTTTCAAAAGAATGGGCGTCAAGATCGGTTTCACATTATATTGTTGATCCTGAAATTTCAGAAAAACAAAAAGCCGAAAAAATAGAATCTTATAAAACTAATTTCGTTGTTACAGATGCTTCTTATTTCGATAAAAAGCTTTATTTGATAGGCTATACAAAGAAAACAGAAGTATTTTTGGATGTCTTTGATGAAACAGAATCCGGAATCTTTTTTAAGCAAACTCCAAAGCATTATTATCTCGGAAGTTCTTTGTCAATCGGGCAGATCGAGGGCATTGCTGTTGATGAAAAAGGAGTTTATATTTCTGGTGAAAAATTCAGTTCGCCGTTGGGAGGAGCAAAGCAGAGTTTTTATTTTATTCCGAAAGATAAACTCTAAGATTAATTTCACTTAAAATTGACTGAAAAAAATTATCTTTGTGAGATTAATAATTATTATCCATCATTCGTAGATTTTGGCAAATATTGTAGAAGACATCAAACACCCGATCAATGAGGAAATGAAACTTTTCGAACAGAAGTTTTATGAATCAATGCAAAGCAAAGTGCCTTTATTAGATAAAGTAACTCGTTTTATCGTTACTACTAAAGGAAAACAGATGCGTCCGATGTTTGTATTTCTTTGTGCAAAACTAATTGGCGACGTCAATGAGAAAACTTTTCGTGGAGCTTCCATGATCGAGCTTATTCATACAGCGACTTTGGTTCATGATGATGTGGTGGATGAAAGTTTTAAAAGACGTAATTTTTTCTCAATCAATGCGTTGTGGAAAAATAAAATTGCGGTTTTGGTAGGAGATTATCTTTTGTCGAAATCAGTTTTATTATCTACAGACCATAAAGACTACGATCTGTTGGCCGTTATTTCAAGAACGATTCGTGAAATGTCTGAAGGCGAGCTTCTTCAATTAGAAAAAGCCAGAAAATTAGATATTACGGAAGATGTTTATTATGAAATTATCCGTCAGAAAACGGCTACTTTAATCGCTGCCTGTTGTGAAATTGGTGTTTTATCCAATAACGCTGATGAAACTCTTGCCAAGAAAATGCAGGATTTCGGAACGTATACAGGAATGGCTTTCCAGATTAAGGATGATTTATTTGATTATTTAAGTTCAAATGTCATCGGAAAACCTGTAGGAATTGATATTAAGGAACAAAAAATGACCTTACCTTTGATTCATACCCTGAAAATTGCCAGCGAAAAAGACAAAAAATATTACTTTAATACGATAAAACGTTACAACAACGATCAAAAGCGAGTGAAAGAACTTATCGCTTTTGTTAAAAGTTCGGGCGGTCTGGAATATTCTATCAAAATAATGAAAGAATTTCAACAGAAAGCAAAAGAGATTCTTAATGAATTCCCTGATACTGAGGTTAGAAGATCTTTACACAACATGCTGGATTACGTTATCGAAAGAAAATTTTAATTATAAAATATTTACCATAAAAAAACGGAACTCAATGAAAGTTCCGTTTTTTGTTTATTTTATTTAAGATTTTAAATTTTTTGTATGGTCACGTTTGTCACATTTCCACTTCCTGTACCTCCTGTTTCTGTTGCTAATACAGTGGAAGTTGCATTTGAAGCTGCGGTAAATCGAACTTGGTAACCTGCAGTTGGTGCTACTATTAATGTTGTATAACTCATTAATTCTCCAATAGTTCCAGAAGTTGCAATAGCAGTATAATGACTTCCTCTTCCCAAGTAAGAAGCATCTGGTATTGGTCTTATCCCTAAAACTAACTGTGTCGTGGCAGCACAATCTGTGAAACTTGATTGTAATGTAACAATATAGTTTCCTGGTTGGTTGAAAGTCAAGGTGCCAGTACTTGTATTATAGGTGTAGTAAGGAGAAGTTGATAACGGAGAACTAAATAATAACGTTGTTACTGTACTTACAGCGAGACTTTGTGCTGCTGCTAAACGTGCATGAAATAAGCCATAAGCATTAAAGTTAATAGTTTTCAAAACACCAGTAGCATCTGCAACAACAACTCTATCTGTACCTCCAATACCTACATTTGTATTAATATCACGAATACGGGCGTTACCTGAAGCAATATCTAATTTCTCCGTAGGAGTTATCGTTCCTAAACCAAAATTTCCTGTTGAAGTTACAACTGCATCATTAAGCTGTTGAGCAGTAGTTGGTATACCAGTTGCTGCATTATCTTTGGCTCCGTCTACGTGTAAAGCTGTTTGTGGGTTACTTGTTCTGATACCAACTTGGGCGTAATTAATACCACTAATTAATAGTGATACAATCAAAATAATTTGTTTTTTCATTGTGTATGTTTTGTAAAATATTTTACAAACATAGTAGTTTTTTTCGATAAAAAATAAATATTAATTGCGTTTAGTGCTTATTTATTGCGAATTATTCAATTATTTCACTTAAAATTGATGTATTTTATAAATTAATTCATTTTATTATGAATTGTTTTATTCTTGTTGTTCCTGAGCATGGTAGCTTGCTTAATTAAAAGTATGATAGATTTATCACAGAACTATGAAGTTATTGTAATCTTTATTTAAAATTTATATTAAAAAAATCACGAAATATTTTTTAATAATTAATTAAAACAATCCAGATTTATATCAGAATGTCTTAATTTTTATAGTGAAAAGTTTCGAATTATTATGTTAAATCGTTTGTTTTGTTGAAAATTTAAAACTAAATAATCCTTACAGTTACAATTATAACAGCCAAAACAATACAAAATAAAGCGATTAAAAATAAATAATCCGCAATGGTCTCAAACTTACTTTCTTGCTTATCATTTGTTGTTCTGATGGCCAAAAATGAGAAGAAACAACTGCATGCAAAAAAGATACATGCTACACCTGCAAATTCGTCTAAATGGGTATTGCCACTTATTTTAGTGATCTTTAAGGAAGTGATAATTAGCAATGAAAATCCTAAAAGGTTACTCGATGCGTTAAGAATATGACCCGACTTTTTTTCCATCTTTACAAATTTATTCTAAGATAAACACAATTTTTTTTATTATCAAATTTTTAAAAAAGATTATTAAAAATTAAAATTAATTTAAAAAGTGTATATTAGCAAAATACTTCGAAAACTAAAAATTTTTTATATTGGCTATGCAAACAACCTATATTGAAACTCAGCAGATTTCCTTTCAAGATTTTAAAAATCAAATACTTGGAGACTATAAATTAGGAAGAATCTCTCGTGAAATGTCCTACTTGGGCAGAAGAGAAGTTCTTACAGGAAAAGCTAAATTTGGTATTTTTGGTGACGGTAAAGAGTTACCACAGTTGGCAATGGCGAAAGTTTTCAAAAATGGAGACTTCCGTTCAGGATATTACAGAGACCAGACTTTTGCACTAGCTATTGATGCTTTGACAGTTGGAAGTTTCTTTGCACAATTATACGCAGATACAAGTGTTGAAAGAGAGCCAGCATCAGCCGGAAGACAGATGAATGGGCACTTTGCAACAAGAAGCTTAAATGAAGACGGAAGCTGGAAAGATCTTACCGCTCAAAAAAATATCTCATCGGATATTTCTCCGACAGCCGGACAGATGCCTAGATTATTAGGATTGGCTCAGGCTTCAAAAATATATAAATCAGTAAAATTTGAAGGTTCTGAAAAGTTCTCAAAAGAAGGTAACGAAGTTGCTTTTGGAACAATCGGTGATGCTTCTACAGCAGAAGGTCATTTCTGGGAAACTTTGAATGCTGCTTGTGCACTTCAGGTTCCTATGATCGTTTCTATTTGGGATGATGGTTACGGAATTTCAGTTCCAACCAAAAATCAGAGAGCAAAAGCGGACATTTCAGAAATGTTAAGCGGTTTCCAAAGAAAAGAAGGCGAAAACCAAGGTTGTGAGATCATTCAGGTGAAAGCTTGGGATTATCCTGCATTATTGGATGCGTATGCAAGAGCGGAACAATTTGCAAGAATGGAGAGCGTTCCTGTGGTAGTTCACGTAATTGAAGTTACACAGCCTCAAGGTCACTCGACATCAGGATCTCACGAAAGATATAAGAATGAAGATCGTTTAGCTTGGGAATCTCAGTTTGATGGATTGGTAAAATTCAGAGAATGGATCTTGAATTATTCAATCGAAATTGAAGGAAAAGAAGAAATCATTGCTTCTGTTGAAGAATTGGATGCAATAGATGAAGAAGCAAAAAAGACTGTAAAAGCCGGACAAAAATCAGCTTGGGAAAGTTATCAGAAAACGATTACGGATTTAATTCAATCAGTTTTACCTTTAGTTGAAAATATTAAAGGACAAAATACTGAAATTGAAAATTATATCAATCAATTCAATAAATTAGTTTCAAAAGCTAAGAAAGATGTTTTCCATTTGGTAAGAAGATCTTTATTGGCAACAAGAGGAACAAATTCTGCAGAAAGAAATCAATTGATGCAGAAATACAATGAGATTTTTGAGGTAGAAAAGGATAATTATTCTTCTCATTTATATTCTCAGTCTCAGTGGAAAGCTGAAAATGTTAAAGAAATCAAACCAGTTTATTCTGATGCTTCGGAAGATGTAGACGGAAGAGTAGTGGTTAGAAATAATTTCGATAAAATATTCGAAAAATATCCTGAAACTTTAGTCTTTGGTGAAGATGCCGGAAATATAGGTGATGTAAACCAAGGTCTTGAAGGAATGCAGGAAAAATATGGCGACGTTCGTGTTGCTGACACAGGAATTCGTGAAGCTACAATTCTTGGTCAAGGTATCGGAATGGCGATGAGAGGTCTGAGACCAATCGCTGAAATCCAGTATTTAGATTATATTTTATACTGTTTGCAGGGAATGAGTGATGATTTGGCGACGGTTCAATACAGAACAAAAGGCGGTCAGAAATCACCTGTAATCATCAGAACGAGAGGTCACAGATTGGAAGGAGTTTGGCATTCAGGTTCTCCAATGGCAGGAATTTTAAACCTTTCAAAAGGTATTTTGGTATTAGTTCCAAGAAACTTAACGAAGGCTGCCGGATTCTACAACACAATGCTTCAAAGTGACGATCCATCAATCATTGTTGAATGCTTGAACGGATACAGATTAAAAGAAAAACAACCTGATAACTTAGGTGAATTCACTGTTCCTGTCGGAAAAATCGAGGTTACAAAAGAAGGAAAAGATGTTACGTTGGTAACGTACGGTTCGACTTGGAGAATTGTAATGGATGCAGCAGAAGAACTAGAAAAACTTGGAATCTCTGCGGAAGTTATTGATGTTCAGTCATTAATTCCTTTCGATTTAACGAACGAAATTGCTGAAAGTGTAAAGAGAACCAACAGGTTAGTCGTAATCGACGAAGATGTGGAAGGTGGAACCTCAGCGTTTATTCTTCAACAAATTTTAGAGAAGCAAAAAGCATTCAGATTCTTGGATTCTGATCCGTTGACAATCGCTGCAAATGATCACAGACCTGCATATGCAAGTGATGGAGATTATTTCAGCAAGCCATCTTCTGATGATATGGTTGAAAGAATTTATGCCCTATTTAATGAAACAAATCCTGAGAAGTATCCTGCGATATTTTAATTGGAATTTTAGATAAATTTTGAAACCGCTTTCTTTTGGGAGCGGTTTTTTTGTTTATATTGTTTAAGATTATTTAAATTAAAAAGTAATGAGAATCAGTTTTTTATATTTATTTCTAATATTGGTAATGATAAGTTGTAAATACGATAAAAAAGAAGTTTTATTGGCAGACAGAGAAGCTCCTTTAGGTTGGATATATCTGAAAATGTATGATAATAAAAGCTTTGAATTTATCTCTCAAGGAATGTTGCGAGATAAAGAAGTTTATCAAGGAAATTATGAATTAAAAAATGATACTATTTACTTTACATATCAAGATTCTATTCCTAAAGCCGGTTCCAAAGCAATAATAAATAGAGGTTTTGTTAATTATCTAAACGGAAGTTATCCGGAAAGTGTGCAAATAAAATTGAATCATCTTTCAAATAAAAAATAAATGACTATCCAACTTCAACAGCCTTATTTACTTTTTTCTCAATCAAATTACAATCCTTATCATATTGTACTTCCTTATTATCAAATTTCGCTTCCCATTCTTCCAGCAAATATAAAATAGGCAACAGTGCCAATCCCTTTTCTGTCAAAGAATATTCAACTCTTGGAGGAAGTTCTTTAAACTCTTCTCTGATGATCAATCCGTCGGTTTGCATTTCTCTTAACTGATCGGTCAGAACCTTTCTTGAGATCACATTAATTCGTACGGCAAGCTCTCCGAAACGAAGTTTACGGTCTTTGATAACCAATACAATGATCGGTTTCCACTTGCTTCCCAAGGCAGACATTGCTTTGCCTAGAGGGCAGCTGTATTTCATTAATTCACTCTTTACCATACGTTACTTTTAAGTTACTAATGTAAGTTACTGCGAAGTTACCACTTTTTTTCTTCATAAGATACAAATCTGAACTATTATTAGTTACTTTGTGTAACAATTTAAAAATGTTAAATATAAAATAATTGCAAAATGAGTATAGACGCATTATTTAGTCCATTTAGTTATAAAAATCTTCAACTTAAAAATAGAGTGGTAATGGCTCCGATGACAAGAGCTCAATCTGATAACGGAGTACCCACTCAGCAAATCGCAGATTATTACGCAAGAAGAGCGGCTTCGGAAGTAGGTTTGATCCTTTCTGAAGGTACAGTAATCAACAGACCCGGTTCAAAAAACATGCAGAATATTCCTGATTTTTACGGAACTGAAGCATTAAACGGCTGGAAAAACGTAATCGACGCTGTTCATGAAAATGGCGGTAAAATGGGACCTCAAATCTGGCATGTAGGCGATACAAGAAGTTCTGAAGATTATCCATTAGTTGATATGGAAAAAGCTTCTACAATGACGTTGGAAGATATTCAGGATACGATTGCTCAGTTTGCAGCTTCTGCAAAATCGGCTAAAGATCTTGGATTTGATGTTCTTGAAATTCACGGAGCTCACGGATATTTGATCGATCAATTCTTTTGGGAAGTAACCAATACAAGAACAGACGAATATGGTGGTAAAACATTAAAAGAAAGAAGCAAATTTGCTGTTGATATCGTTAAAGCAATGAGAGATGCAGTTGGACCAGACTTCACTATTATTATCCGTCTTTCTCAATGGAAACAACAGGATTATAAATCCAGATTGGCAACAACACCAGCTGAAATGGAAGAATGGTTGTTACCTTTAAAAGAAGCGGGAGTAGATATTTTCCACTGTTCACAACGTCGTTTTTGGGAACCTGAATTTGAAGGTTCTGACTTAAACTTTGCAGGTTGGGCTAAGAAAATCACAGGACAACCAACAATCACGGTAGGTTCTGTAGGTCTTGAAGGAGATTTTATGGGAGCATTTGCAGGACAGGGAACTGAAAAAGCAGATTTATCAGAATTAATAAAAAGACTGGAAAGAGGAGATTTTGATCTTGTTGCAGTCGGAAGAGCGCTTTTACAAGACCCTGAATGGGTGAAAAAAGTAAAAGAAGGAAATACAGACGATCTTTTAAACTTTTCAGCTGAAAGTTTAGGAGTTCTTTATTAAAAAAGACAATTATTGAGTTGTGAATTTACTTCGCTCTTAGACTATTAGCTTGGTAAACCATTGACAATTCACTTATTTATATTAAATTTTCTACCTAATTATTTTTTTAAACAAAAACCGCCTCCGGAATTTCTGAAGGCGGTTTTTAGTTTTGATATTTGAATTGATTTAAATTGAATTTTAACTTTTTTAACCACAAAAGCCACAAAAGTTTTTTTGATTAGTTTGTTTTACAATACGAAAATAATAAAGTTGACAAAAGAAGAAAATCAAAGATTTTCAAAAAACTTATGTGTACTTTTTAACAGTATGAGTTTTACTTAAAAATCTTAAGTGTTAAAATCTTTTGTGACTTTTGTGGTTTAATTTTTTATCTAAGTTAAAATAAGTTCAAAAACAAAACCGTTCCCAAAAAATGAGAACGGTCTATTAACAGATTTAAATATCTAAAATTGTCAAATAAATGACAACAGTGATTTCTTATAAACCAATATTTTCAGTTGGTTTTAATTGCTTTAAAATATTCTTTGGAATCGCATTTTTGTGAACCAATATCGCCGTCGATTTGTACTCAACATAAGGTCTTGTTACATAAAGATATCCTTCAAAATCGTTGGTTACACCCCAAGAGTTTTTAACCATATAATATTCTTTTCCAGACTGATCTTTTGCCAATCCTACGATGTGCATTCCGTGATCATCGGTTGTAGAAAGGTTATTCAAAGCTTTTTGACGCATATCTTCTGTGATCGTTTTGTCTTTTTTAGGCTCAGTGAATAAAGTTCCTTTGTTTTCTGCATTGATTTGGTCTAATTCCATGTCCGGAACATAAGCCACCCCATTTTTATATGAAAAATAAGGCTCAGAAACGTCAGTTGCCCAACCTACAGAATATCCTTTGCTTACTGCATTATCAACGATTGCTGTAATGTCTTTCATTGGAACATTCCAGTCAGAATCATGACTCCAGTTATCAGGAATTGGAACTACAAATTTCTGGTAATATGGATAATCTTTGTAAGAAGAAATTTCTACATAATCTTCAGGATTAATACCTACAACTTCCTTAGCAAAAGTCTTTGGAGTGTAATTTTTTCCGTCATATGTAAAGTTAGCAGGAACTTTTCCTAAATATTCGTCTAAGATTGCATCTACAGAATCCATCCAGTTATCAGAAAGTTTTCCTTTTGTAGCTGCCTGAACTAAGCTATCCAAAACAGGCTTCAATTTATCCTGCATTTCTTTGAAATTGTTGGTTGTTTGACCGTTTTTCAAACCTGTATAAGCTTCCTGAGGTACAGCTCCGTACTTTTTATACATGTTGACAACATCATGTAATTCTCCTCCGTCTCCCCAGCTGATTGCTCCGTTATTAAGAACGTATAATTTTGCTTTATCGTGATAAGAATTCCTTGCTGTAAAAATTTCTGCCAAATCAACAGGTTTTTTACCCATTCTCTGCATTTCAGATTCAAGGAAAGAGTTTCCTGAGTAGCTCCAGCAAGTTCCTGATGAACCCTGATTTTTTACTGAAGTTGCCCCCACGTCCTTTAAAGTCGTGAATTTAAAATTGGCATTTTGAGATTGATTGTTTTTTAACTTATTGATTAAGTCATCTTGTGCAAACATCATACTTCCTGCAGACAAAACAAAAAGTAATGATGCAATTTTGTTATTTTTCATTACTATAAAAAGATTATTTATATGAATAGTCGGTAAGTTATAAGATATGTTACAAAGGGAAAAGTTAAATTTGAAATGAAAGTTTTTTATGAAAAGGTGAAATTTTAATTCAATATTGATTAAAACGGTCTTTCTAATCTTTCCCAGCTTAGTCTTTTAGCTTAATTTTAAAAAAAGTTTATCATGTTTCCAACCTTTTTGAAATTTTCTGCATCTATACTAATATAAAGCCTGACTATGGAAAGTGAATTACTGTTAGAATGTCAACGGAACGACCGCAATGCACAGCGGAAAGTTTACGAAAAAATGGCGGGAAAATTATATTCGGTCTGCAAACGCTATCTTAAAAACGATGAAGATATTGAAGAAGTATTGGCTGATACGTTCTACAAAATCTTCACTAAGATCGATCAACTGCAAAATCATGATATTTTCGAAGGTTGGGCAAGAAAAATTGCTGTAAACGAATGTCTTCAGAAATTAAGAAATACCAAAGCTCTGCATATTGAATTGGAAGACAGCCACGCTGAATCTTCTGATACAACGGATACTATTTCTTTTGAAAAAGATATTTTGAGTTTATTAAACTTCCTTCCAGAAGGATGCCGTGCGATTTTTAATCTGTTTGCGATTGAAGGTTATCCGCACAAAGAAATTGCGATGATGCTTTCAATAAGTGAAGGAACTTCAAAATCACAACTCAATTTTGCCAGAAAAAAATTACAGGAACTTTTGATCAATCAAAACATTTAAACTTTTAAGACAATGGAAAATAATCACGATATCGATAAAAAATTCAATGAGGCTTCTAAAGATGTAGAGGAACCTGCGACTTTTCCGGGTTTTGATAAAGTTTGGGCTAAAGTTGAAGAGAAATTAGATGAAAAAAAAGAGAAAAAAAGAATTCTACCAATCTGGCTTCCTTACGGAATTGCAGCGAGTTTAATGATCGGCGTAGGAGGATTTTATTTTTTGAATAAAAAAGTAAACATAACTGAGTCAGCAAAGCCTGTTATTGCAAAAAATACGGAAATTCCTAAAAGTACAATTGCTCAATCTGAGAAAATTCAGAAGATAGATGAACTTGTAAAATCAAATATTGAGGAGGAAATTTCAGTGCCAAATCCTGTAGCTAAGCTTGAGGATTATGCTGTTAATTCAGTGTCTGTACCTTCTCCATCTCCTGTTTATAATGATGTACCACAAAATATTCAAGCGTCTCCACCTCTTGCTCCGTATAAAACCGACACTTTAAAACAAAGTAATATTGAAGAAGTTGTTGTAACTGGTTTAAGAATGAAAAAAGCAAAAAAAGATATTACATCTTCGGCACAAACAATTTCTTCTGCTGAAGTTGAAAAAAAATCTAATAATCCGCTTTTAAGTTCTTTACAGGAAACTTCGGAAGCAGAATCTCTTACACCTGATAACGGAGTTAATCCTGAGGTTATAGGTTACAATAAATCCAATATAAAGAGGAATGTTGCATCAGTTCCGAGATTGGCAGAAAAAGTAGGAAATAAATATTTTACAAACTCATTGCAAGGATCAGTTTCTGGGCTTACAATCAATATGGGATCAGGAAAAATTGATTCCAATAACGCGATTGTTATTCGTGGAGTGAGCTCGGTCAAAGAAGAGGCAAATCCTTTATATATAATCAATGGAGCTGTTTCTGATGTTGCAAAATTCAAGAGCTTAAATCCAGATTCGATTGACACCATGACCGTTTTGAAGGGTGAAAAAGTAACTTCAATCTATGGAAGTAAAGCCGTAAACGGAGTTATTGTAGTGGAAACCAAAGATGCTTCAAAGGTGAAAGATGTAAATGAAAAAAAACATTTAGAAAACAAGGAAAAACCATAGTCCACTCGCGGATTTATTAAAATTTTAATCGTTTTTCAATACAATGAGTTTGAAGGAAAATTTCCTTTGAAAGTGTCATTTATTAATATAATTTAAAATATGAGAAAATTTTATTTATTGCTATTTCTTCTTGTTTTTAAAATTGTTTCAGCGCAAAATTCACAGCTTTATTATTCAGGAATATTTTTAAATCATAAAGAAAAGCCACAGAATTTTTTAAAGGTTTTAAATAAAAACAGCGGTGTTTATGAATTGACCGATGAAAAGGGTTTTGCCATCATCGCTGCAAAAGCATACGACACTTTAGTTTGGAATAATGGGAAAAATAGGCTCGTTGTCTACGGATTAAGTGATCTCAAAACTATTTTAGAAAATAAAATTGATAAAAAAAGAGTAGAAAATGTTCGAAGTAAGGCTTATGATAGTCTGGTTTCTAAAAAAACGAAGGATGAATTTAGTATTGAGAATTCTCCTCAAAAGTTGACGGTAAAATCAGATAAAAATTTTAATTCAATAAGAAAATTAAAAGAGATCGCTCAAGATACTTTTAAACTTAAAAGACAAACGAAAACATATTTGAATTTTAATGGAAGTTTTACCACTTCTTTTGACGTCAAAAGTAGAAATTCTGTTCCACAGACTCAGACTCAATATGTTCAGGGAAGATCGAAAAATGGGCAACTGGTTTGGCAAGGTCCTGAAACCAATGAGCTCTTCAGTTTTGGGCCGGATATTTCTACATTAGGGTTTGATAATCAATCGTATGAGTATGACCAAAACGGAAGATTAATTCCTTTGATAAATGAAAATTCACCAGCAAAAGTTTACAAAAATGATCTATTTAAAACTACTGTTGGCTACAATAATCAACTAAGGTTGAGCGCATTCATCGGAGATAATGGCTATGGCTATTATAATAATGATAAATTCCGGCTATCATTAGATTTAGGACAGCAGAAAGATCAGATGTATTTTATTGATCATTATAATATTATAAATTCTTTTAAAACGAAACTAAGTACAAAAATTTTAAAATACAGCTTAAATTTTGTCTTTAATTATGAAGAAAATAAAGCCATAAATTCCAATAGAATCGGACTTTTCAACAGAGCTTATCAAAATTTTTTACTGACACCGATTTCTTTTTCAAATAGTCAGAATTTGTTGTTGTCAAACGGTTTTCAGAGAAGTTACAGCCAGTTTGCAGACAATCCACAGTTTTTATTTGATCAGGAAAATAAATACAATTATCGGGATAACAGAAGACAATTCAGCTTTGATCTGGCGAGAAATTGGGGTGATTTTAGATTGAATGTTACTCAGTCTTATGAGAATGATTACTTCTGGAATTTAGACAGTTACAAACCTTCAACATACGGATTTGCCAATGGGATTTTAAATGAAAGATCTCAAAATAATAAATTATATAATTCTAATATTTTAGGAACTTATTCCTTTGGAAGATATGATTTTAGGAGTGAGGTAGGATTTAATCATATTTTGAATGATAGAGAATCAAATATTTACAATAATTCAAATAATAAAAATTATTTATATCAAAGAACGTCACAAGATTATATTTTTAATTACAAAGTTGATTACGATGATTATGATTTTAAGGCAGGAGCAAATATTGGAAACGCATTCTATATATCGAATACTTCTAAGGAAAATAATTATTGGCTTCCAAAAGTAGGCGCGTACGTCACGTTTGAAGATATTTTTAATTGGAATAACATCAATTTTAAAATGCTCGGAACCTACACACAATTGAGTTCAGAGCCGGAAATTACAAGATCTTACGCTTCTTACGGAACAACTTTATTCAATGCTCAAGATTCGCATCAATATTTCCCGATCAATGAAGTAGAAACCTTTAAAAATTTATCAAATATCAACAGTAAAGAATGGAAAGCCGGTTTTGTATTGAGTTACAGACGTAACCTGAATGTAGAAGCCGAATATTTTAAAAGAAAAACGACTAACGATATTTTTCCTGTGTTTGAAAACAATCAGTTGAAATTAAAAAACCTTGCAGATCATACCTACAGCGGTTATGAGGTGAATTTTTCTTACGATAATATTTACTTGGATAGAGATTTTAGAATGAACCAGAAAGTTTCATTTTTTAAATATAAAGATATAGTTGACAGGGTAAATACTGGCTACAATAATCTTGCACTTTCTGGTTTTAGTGATATTTATAAAACGTTGACAGAAGGTCATATTTTAGGAGTGATAATGGGGAGTTATTTTGAGAGAAATACAAATGGAGAATTGATTATCGATGAATTTGGTTATCCTAAAAAAGCGGACGGAATGAAAATAATTGCAGATCCGACTCCCGATTTTGTATTAAAATTCAATCATAATATTACATATAAAATGTTGTCATTAGACATTAATTGGGAATGGAAAAAAGGCGGACAAATTTGGAACGGAACTCAAGCTGTTCTTGATTATTATGGACGTTCTCAAACTTCTGCTGACGAAAGAAATATCAAAAATTATGTTTTTCAAGGAGTAAATTCAAGCGGAAATACCAATCAGATTCCAGTTGATTTTTACAATCCGAATCAAGATGTTTCAGAAAACCGATGGACGAGATATGGATATTTGGGCGTTGCAGAAAATTATGTTCAAAAAGCAGACTACATAAGGATCAACAATATTTCTTTGACGGCAAAATTTGACGTAGGAATTTTCAAAAGAGGACTGGGAATTACATTTTATGTGAATAATATTCTGCTTTGGCAGGCCAATAAAGGCGCAGATCCTAATCAAAATTTCTACGATTTTGATAACGGAAGAGGGCTCGATTTCTTCAATCTTCCTTCTTATAAGACTTTTGGGTGTATGGTTTCATTTCAATTTTAATTTATGAATTTCAAGTTTACATTATATATCATACTAGGATTTTTGTTTTCAAATTTGAGTTTGAAAGCGCAAAATCAGTTTAAAGATTTCGAGAAAGAAAAAACGTACATACAGACCAATCATGTTTTTTATAAACCTGGTGAGGAAATGTACTTTAAAATTTACATTATAAAAGCAGAAAATAATCTTCCTGCCGATCAAAGTAAGGTCGTGAATTTTGAATTGATTGATCCAAGCGGAAGTGTCATTAAAAAAGACAAATACGAAATTAAAAACGGCTATGCAGAAGGATATTTCTATTTTAATGATGAAATGAAAGGCGGAATTTACAAGATCCGAGCTTTTACGAATTGGATGCAGAATGAAGAAGGAAAAAATGCATTTGAAAAAGAAATTACTTTACAGAAAATTGTTTCCCCAAGAATTTTAATGAAACTTGATTTTCCTAAAAAAGGGTACGGAGCAGGAGATGAAGTGTTGGCGGATTTTTCGATGAGAAGCCTGAGCAATTTGCCGATTCCTTTTTATGAGGCGGATTTTACAGTGATGCACAACGGTGAAACCATTTCACAAGGAAAATTTATTACAGATAAAGAAGGAAAAAAACAGTTGAAATTTACTCTTCCGGCAGTTTTAAAATCTTCTGATGCTTTGTTGAATATCAAAGTGAATTTTGAAGGATTTACAGAGTCTATTTCCAGAAATATTCCGATTGTTCTGAATAATCTTGATGTAAAATTTATGCCTGAAGGCGGAACTTTCATTAATGGAATCGAACAAAATATCGCTTTCAAAATATTAGATGAATTTGAGAAACCTGTTGATGCAGTTTTAGCAATTTGTAATCAAAATAATCAAAAAGTTGCAGAAGTTTCGGCTTACAATTTTGGGATGGGAAGTTTTCTTTTTACGCCTAAAAAAGGCGAAAATTATTATGCTAAAGTTGTAAAACCCGAAAATATTAATCAGGTTTATCAGCTTCCATTAGCTAAAGGTGAAGGTGTTGTTTTTAATCTCAATAAAGAAAATGGAAAGATCAATTTTAAAATTATTTCAACAGATGAAAAAAATGTTGTTGTGAAAGGAAGTTTCCGTGAAAAAGAGGTTTACACGAAATCATTTTCTTTAAAAAATGGATTGAATGAATTTCAAATTTCAGAAAGTGAGCTTCCAATCGGGATTTCCAGATTTACTGTTTTTGAAGGACAGATTCCTCTTGCCGAACGTATTGTTTTTGCCAATGAAAACAAGCAGATGAATGTAAAGATAATGCCAATCAAGAAAAATTATCTTCCAAGAGAGAAAGTAATTGTAAATGTTGAAACGACAGACGAAAATAATCAACCCATTCCTGCAAACCTTGCAATGAGTGTGGTTGACGACAAGCTTTGGACATATGCCGATGATAAACAAAATCATATCATCTCTTGGCTTTTGATGGATTCTGAGTTAAGAGGAAAAATTGAGAAACCACAGTTTTATTTCGATAAAAAAGAAGAAAAAGCAAAAAAAAGTCTTGATCTGGTAATGCTTACGAACGGTTACAGATATTTTGAATTGCTTCCTGAAATTATCAAAAACCAGAAATATAAATATCTTCCGGAAAAGAAAAATCCGATCTACGGAATTGTAGAAGATGAAAAGAAAAACCCTGTAAAAGCGGAGGTTTATTTGGTCAATGGTTCATTAATCAAAAAACAAATTACTTCAGATGATGGAACATTTTATTTTTCAGATCTGAATGGTCAGGAAAACTATCGTTTGATTGCAAAATCTTTTCAGCCAAAACAAGAAGTAAAGATCCTAATTTTATCTTATAAACTAGCGGTAAATCCACTGACGAAAAAATCATTGAACAATGCAAATGTAGAAGAAGTGGTGAAGGAAGCCGTAAAAGAAGCGGATAAAAAATTAACTAACGAAGAAAAAAATAAAAGTCGTGCTGAAAACCGTTCTAATACTTCCAAATTGAGACGTTTAAGCGATACCGTAAAATCACAAAATATAGAGGAAGTTGTTGTTTTGGGATATTCCCGTATGTCTGCAAAAGCGAAATCAACCGCAGCTACAGTAACAGTAGATAACAATGGTTTTCAAAACCCTAATATAGCTTCAGTTTTGAGCGGTAAGGTTGCCGGGCTTATTATAAATACGACAAATGGTCTACCGGGAAGTCCTATTAATGTACAAGTAAGAGGATCTGCTTCGATTTCTAATAAAACTCCTTTGTTTGTGGTGGATGGTGTTCCGGTAGAGAACTTTAAAACGACGATTAATCCTGATGATATTAATAGTATTACAGTTCTTAAAGATGCTGCTGCGACTTCTATTTATGGAAGTCAGGGAGCAAACGGCGTTATTGTCATTAATTCTTTCAAAAACCGAATATCCCATATCAAATTTGATATTACTCCAAAATCATATTATGCAGTGATGACTATTCCGAGGGATAGTTTAGTGAGATATTCTTACAGCAGAGATTTTTATTATCCCGTTTACCAAACGACAAATACTTCATATCGACACGATTATAGAGAAAGTATTTATTGGAATCCAATTGTAGAAACCGATAAAAACGGAAAAGCTCAGGTTGAATTTTATAATTCTGATGCCAATACAGCTTTCAGAATTATGACGGAAGGAATTTCGTCTTCGGGATTAATCGGAAGAGACGAAACAACTTATGCCGCACAAAGTCTGATTTCAATTGATGCTAAAATTCCGCAATATTTAACGAGAACAGATCAAATGACGATTCCTGTTGTGATTAAAAATAATTCGTCCGAAACCAGAAAAATGACAATGGATGTAATTGTTCCAAATCGGGTTAAATTGATGAAATCTGACAGTATTATTACGTTAAAGCCATTAGAATCTGGAAGATTATTTGTGCAAATACAAACAGATGAAATTATTAATTCTAATATTCAGTTTAGCGTAAAATCTGGTGATTTCAGAGAGACGATGATCCTTCCTTTTAGTGTTGAGGAGAAAGGTTTTCCGCATCGTTATTCGATCATTAATAATAAATCTGAGGATATAAAAATCGACATTCCGGACTATATCAACAGAAGTTTCTTCGCATCATATTATGTTTACGAAAATACAGCATTACAGATGTTTGAAGATATAGAAAGACTGAAAAAAGAGCCTTACGGATGTTTTGAACAGTTGTCGTCAACGGTTTATCCTAATATTTTCATTCTGGATTATTTAAAATCTGTCAAGAAAATTACACCAGAAACAGAAAGTCTTGTCATTAGAAACATGAAAAAAGGTTATCAGAAAATGTTGAGTTATAAAAATAGAGACGGCGGTTTCGGATACTTCAATTCCGCGGAGTCTGATGTGGCAATTTCTGCTTTTGCTTTGCTGGAATTTAGAGATTTAAAAAAGTATGTGAATATTGATTCAAAATTAATTCAAAACCTTACCAATTTCATTTTATCCAAGAAAAATCAAAACGGAATTTTTGAGGTAAGAAAAAGTTACGAAATCAATCATCCTTATTCTGAATTTGCATGGTCGAGAAATATGTATGTTTTATATGCTTTGTCTAAAATCGGCTTTAAAAATGAGCTGGAAGAATCGTATAAAATCAGTTTAAATAAAGCTTTGGCGACAAAAGATTCTTATCAGTTGGCTTTAATGGCTAATGTGTCTGTCAATCTTGGGAAAACAAAAGAATATGAGACACTTTTGGGTCTTTTAAATAAACAATACGAAGAAAAAAATGTAAAGACAAAAATAACATTCACAGGATCAGGCGGAAGATCTGCCAACGCAGAAACATTGTCGTTATATGTCATGGCTTTGCAGAAAGATGAAAAATTAAATCAGTTACAGATTGCCGAAGTTGCTGATGAATTAATCAATTACAACGGATATTACGGTTTTGGTTCTACACAGGCAACAACATTAGCATTGGAAGCTTTGTCTCAGTTTTTTGCTAAAAATGAAAAATTATACGGCAATGAAAAACCTAAAATAAAGATCAATGGAGCAGAGGTTAACGTCAATAATTCACTAGGATCTGCCTTTAAAACAGGAGAAAATACAATCAGTGTAAATTATCCGACTCAAAAAGGTCTTCCTTATAAATTGGATTATCAATATTTCACGTTGCAGGCTCCGAAAAGTGCTGATATTCCTTTAACAATGGAAACGAACTTAAAATCTGAAATTTCAAAAGTGGGAGAGACCAACAGAATGACAATTTCAATTAAAAATAAAATTAATGGTCAATTGCCAATGACGACAGCCAAAATCGGAATTCCTGCTGGATTAACATTACAAAATGCCTTGCTGAAAGATTTAATGGATAAAAAACAGATCGCTTATTATGAAATTTTTGATAATTATTTGGTTCTGTATTGGGAACATTTCGATGCTAATGAAACGAAAGTTATCAATCTGGATTTAAAAGTAGAATTTGCAGGTGAATACACAGGAAAAGCCAGCAACGTCTATCTTTATTATATGCCGGAATCTAAGTTCTGGAATGAAGGAATTAAAGCCAAAATTGAACCTTAATGGATAAAAAAATAAAATAAACTGAAACCTTTTTTAATTTCTGCATCTATTATATAACAAACCTGTTTAAACTAATTAAAAAATTAACCACAAAAGATACAAAAGCAATGATTTAAAATTTAACAGTTTTGAAAACAATAGCCCTCAAAAGAATAAAAATCAAAGATTTTTAAAGCTAATGTGGTCTTTTTGCGGTCTATTGGTTAACTTAAAATACTAATGTGTTAATCTTTTGTTGCTTTTGTGGTTAAAACAAAAAGTTCAAACTCGTTCAAAGCTTGATTATCAGAAATAATTATAGCCATCAAATTTATTTATATTTAACAACGAAAAAATAATCATGAAAAAAATTAGTATATCAATATTGGCTTTGGCTTTATTAGGAAGTTGTAAGACCAAAACTGTTTCAGAATCTACAAAAGAATCAAAACCTTTAAGTGTAAAAAAAGATAAAGATCAGGATGGAATTCCCAATAAATTAGATCAATGTCCAGAAATTGCTGGGCCTGTGGAAAACAACGGCTGCCCTTGGCCGGAGGCGGATGGTGACGGTATTATCGACAAAGACGATGCTTGCCCAACAGTTGCAGGTCCTGCGGAAAATAATGGTTGTCCTTGGCCTGACACAGATGGAGACGGAATTCTGGATAAGGATGATGCTTGCCCAACCGTTCCAGGAATGCCCGAGTATAACGGTTGCCCGAAACCTAGAACGCAGGTAGCAATGGAAGTTGAATCATCATTAGAAAGTGTTGCGATGGTAGGTTCATATAAAAAGCAAAAGAGTAATGTTCTTTCAAAGCCTGTAAAACAAGCTAAAACTGCAACTGATAATAAAGTTTACAATAAAAAAATTACGACAACAGCCTCAAAAAAAGGGGTAAAACAAATCAGCAATACTGACGAAGAATATAATTCATTGGTTGAAAATCCTTTTGAATCAACCAAAAATCAGCCTGTTTCTACGTTTTCTATTGATGTGGATAATGCTTCTTATTCCAATATCCGAAGAATGATCAATTACGGAAGTATTGTTGATAAAGATGCCGTGAGAATAGAGGAAATGATTAATTATTTTAAATATGATTATCCTCAACCTGAAAATAAGCAACCTTTCGGAATCAATACAGAATACAGCGATTCTCCGTGGAATCCTAATCATAAACTGTTGAAAATCGGGCTTCAGGGAAAAAATATTGCGATGGAAAATCTTCCGAATTCCAATATTATTTTTCTGATCGATGTTTCGGGTTCTATGGATGAGAGCAATAAACTTCCTTTGTTAAAATCTTCGCTTAAAATTTTGTTGGATCAACTCAAACCACAGGATAAAGTCGGAATTGTTGTCTATGCCGGAAATGCAGGGACAGTTTTGGAACCAACTTCGGCTGCAGAAAAAGAAAGAATCATTAAAGCATTAGATAAACTTCAGGCAGGTGGAAGTACAGCAGGAGGAGAGGGAATTGAATTAGCTTACAAATTGGCTCAGGAAAATTTTATTAAAGGTGGAAATAATCGTGTAGTTTTGGCTACAGACGGGGATTTCAACGTTGGAATTTCTTCTGAAAAAGGTCTTGAAACTTTAATTGAAGAAAAAAGAAAAACCGGAATTTTCCTTACCTGTCTTGGCTACGGAATGGGAAATTATAAAGATAACAGACTGGAAACCTTGGCAGATAAAGGAAACGGAAACTATGCTTATATTGATAATTTACAGGAAGCTAATAAGTTCTTGGGAAGAGAATTCGCAGGAAGTATGTACACCATTGCTAAAGATGTGAAAATTCAGATTGAATTTAATCCGAAATTTGTAAAATCGTATCGATTAATTGGTTATGAAAACAGAAAATTAAGAAATGAAGATTTTACAAACGATAAAATTGATGCAGGAGAATTGGGAAGCGGGCACACGGTAACTGCTTTGTATGAAGTGATTCCTACAGGTGTAAGTTCTTCATATGCTCCGAAGGAAAGTAAGTTAAAATATTCTTCAAGTTCAACTTCAGAAAATTTCGGAGATGAGGTGGCGACTGTAAAGTTCCGTTACAAAAAGCCTGATGGAGATAAAAGTACAGAGATCACGAAAGTGGTTAAGGATTCTAATGAGTCTATTTCACAATCGAGTCCGGATTTCAAGTTTGCGACTTCCGTTGCCTGGTTTGGATTGGTTTTAAGAGATTCTAAATTAATTAAAGAAAAAGATCTCAATACAATTGAGAATTTAGCCAAAGAAGGAAAAAACAAAGATGAAGAAGGCTATAGATCTGAATTTATAAGATTAGTTGAAAGCTATAAATCAATCAAAAAATAAAGCAAAGACAGGCATTCATATCGGGTGTCTGTTTTATTTTAAAATAAACTTTCAAATATTATTGAAAGTTCGAAAATTATTATTACATTTGTAAAAGAAATTAAAAGTAAAACAAAATGCAACTTTCAGAAGCTAAAGAAAAATATATTCAGACTTGGGGAACATTCGCTACGAATTGGGGAATCAACCGTACGATGGCGCAGGTTCACGCTTTGCTGTTGGCAAGTGGTAAAGCATTGTCTACTGATGAGGTGATGGAGCAGCTTGAAATTTCAAGAGGAAACGCCAATATGAATCTTCGAGCCTTGATGGATTGGGGAATTGTGAAAAAAGAATTCATAAAAGGTGAAAGAAAAGAATATTTTTTAGCTGAAAAAGATGTTTGGTACCTCTTCAAACAGATTACAAAAGAGCGTAGAAAAAGAGAGATCGAACCTGTAATTTCCTTTTTAGAAGAACTTAAGGATATTGAAGATAAAGATTCTGAAGGAGCAAAAGAGTTTATCAAATTAATGGATGATTTCAGTTCTGTAACAGGAAAAATCAACAATATTATGGATCTTGCGATTAAAAGTGATGATCACTGGCTGGTCGGAAAGATCACCAACTTATTAAAATAGAAAGGACTTCAAAATCCTTTTTTATTTCAAATAAACTTTCAAAAATTATTGAAACTATAATATTTATAAAATGTTCAATATAATTTCATACATGCTTTTTCTTTCTATCAGTTCGTATATCACGATCGATGTGGGGCGAAGATGTTTCAATTCCGGAAAAGTCTATTTGGAATATCTGATCAAAGACAAACATTTTTGCTTAACGGTCAACAGAATACTTTTAGGGAGTTATTATTTGGTCAACCTCGGCTATATCGCTATCAGCTTGAGTTCTTGGGGGGAAATAATAAGTATGGACGAAGTTTTGGCAACCGTTTTTAGCCGTATCGGATACATCATTTTGATTCTTTGCTTTTTACATTTTACAAATATTCTCATGCTTTATATTTTAAGAAAAAAATTAACAATAAAATAAAATTATCATGACTGCAACTATCCTTACCCAAACGTACAACTTTTCAGCGTACATGATCTACTTACCAATTGTAATCGCGCTTACAGTTTTGGTTTCTCAATTTCTGTTTAAAAATTCAAAAACTTTTATGATTGATATTTTTCACCAGAAAGAAGACATCGCAATGGCAACAAATTCACTCTTTAAAATTGGTTTTTACCTTTTAAATATTGGATTTGCCTTATGTATTATTGAGTTTTTTCAAATCGAAACCGTTGAAAGGTTGGTCGTCGCAGTAAGTAGAAAAATTGGTGGATTCTCTATCTATCTGGGAATAATGATGCTTTTAAACCTGTTACTTTTCTTGAAAGGCCGTAAACACGCAATGAACAAAGAAAAACAAATTCAAAATGAAAACATTGATCTTTAAAATTTGGATGTATTTCACTTTCAAATTTCAAAATAAACGAACACGAGGCGATTTTTTAAACCTTTAAAATTCATAGCCATGAAAACTATTTTAACACACGATTCAAAAATCCAGCAAGGAGTTATCTTATTATTTATATTGACGATTTTGATCGCTGTATTGTCAAAGAAAGAATTTCTCGCTTTTGCAATAATCATTGAATTTTTTATCATTGCATTTGTACAATACACTTTGAATATTATTAAGTTTTTCAATAAAAAATATATAAAAACAGAGTCTAGAAAGGTTTATATGTTTCTTTCAACATATGTAGTTATAGGCGTTTTTATATGGATATTTGCTTGTGTTTTTTATATAAAAGGTTTAAAAGATATTTTTGAAATATTGGTTTTCACTTGGCTCATTCTTTCTCCTGTTCTTATTTTACAATCCTTATGTATTAGTTTTTTTGATGCTAAAAATCATAAAGGCGTAATAAATGAAAACATAAATCTTTAAAATTCATAGCCATGAAAACTTTCATTAAAAATGATTTCTACATTCAAGTTTATTTTCTTGTCGGAGGATTACTTTCAATATTTGTAGGAATAGCAGTTGGTTGGGGAATAATGCCATTTTACTTTGTTGTAGGAATTCCTCAATTAATTAGTTTTTTACTCAAAATTTTTCAAAAGAAAAAAAAGACTATAAGCTACATCATTTATGGACTTTTTATAATGCCTGTCTGGATTTCATTCTTAATAATGTTTATGTTTAAGAATAATCATGAAGTCACCAATTTTTTTGGAACTATTTTAATTGCATCTCTTTTATACAGCCCTTTCTTAGCTATTCTATATGTCTACGACAATTACAAATTATATCAATCTTTAAATCAGCACAAATGAAAACTTTAAAAAACCACACCCTCATCTACGACAATGAATGCCCCATGTGCAACATCTATTCAAAAGGTTTTACAAAATGCGGAATGCTTGATGAAAACGGAAGAGAAGCCTTTACAGAATTGTCTTTGAAGAATAAAAATTTAATAGATTTCAAACGTGCAAAAAACGAAATCGCTTTGGTCGATCACAACAAAAACGAAGTGATTTACGGATTAGATAGTTTATTATTAATTATTGGAAATTCCTTCCCATTATTAGAAAAAATTGCCAGAATACGACCTCTGTATTGGTTTTTCAAAAAGCTGTATTCTTTTGTTTCTTACAATCGAAAACAGATCATTCCATCAAAAAAAGATGATACAGACCAATCTTGTATTCCTGATTTTAATTTGAAATACAGAATCGCATACATTACATTCGTTGTATTTTTCTCAGCTTATATTTTGAGTTTGTTTACAGTAAAATTAGGATTGAATCTAGGACATAATTTTTTAAGAGAATTTATAGTTTGTTTAGGTCAAATTGCTTGGCAAACTACATTTTTAAAAGCTTATTTAAAAGAAAAATTTTGGAATTATCTTGGTAATATGATGACCGTTTCAATGATTGGAACATTACTTTTAATTCCTGTTTTATTCATCAACTTAAATCCAATTTTCAACATTATTTACTTCGGAATCGTAGTTTCCATAATGTTTTTGGAGCATTTGAGAAGGTGCAAAATTTTAAAATTAAATTATCTTCCAACAATTTCCTGGACTCTTTTCAGAATGACAGCTTTAGCAATAATTATTTGGTTAAATTTTTAAAAACAGCTCAAAAGAGTCCCAACGGGACGATTTAGCAAAGGATAGGATGCAATCCTATCAACCTAAAAAATAAATAAAAAATGTCAACAATCCATTTAAAAACAATCATCAAAGCCGATATTCACACCGTTTTCGATTTAGCAAGAGACATTGATTTACATCAAAAATCAACTTTCAAAACAGGCGAAAAAGCAATTGCAGGGAGAACTTCAGGATTAATTGAAGAAGGCGAAACGGTGACCTGGCGGGCAAAACATTTAGGTATTTATCAAACACACACTTCAAAGATTGTCAGCATGGAAAAACCTTATCAATTCACAGATATGATGTTGAAAGGAACTTTTAAATCATTTAAACATCAACATATTTTTAACCAAGAGGGCAAAAACACAATAATGACTGACATTCTCGAATTTGAATCTCCATTTGGAATCATTGGAAAACTTTTCAACCATTTTTTTCTTAAAAATTATATGAAAAATTTTCTGGTAGAACGAAATAAATTAATCAAAATTACGGCAGAATCTAAGAGCCACAAAGTGGCGACTTAATAAAGAATAGGATAAAATCCTATTAAATATATCAATCAACCAATTAATAACAAAAAACAACACAATGAACTTCCTAAAAGCCGAATGGCGAAAATTAGCAATCATAAACTACGAAATCAATCCAGAAATTCTATTAAAATATCTTCCTGAAGGCACAGAACTCGATTTTTATAAAGAAAAATGTTACGTAAGCTTGGTTGGTTTTATGTTTTTAAACACAAAATTATTAGGGTTTCCAATTCCTTTTCACAGAAATTTTGAAGAAGTCAATTTGAGATTTTATGTAAAGAAAAAAGAAGGTAATGAGTATAAAAGAGGTGTAGTTTTCATCAAAGAAATTGTTCCGAAACCTGCTTTGAGTTTTGTCGCGAATTCAATTTACAAAGAAAATTACAAAACAATGCCGATGAAAAATTTTATTAATGAAAAAGATGGAGAACTATTAATAAAATACTCTTGGAAAGATAAAACTTGGCATTCTATAGAAATCACAGCTGAAAACGAACCATTACCAATGGAAAATAATTCAGAATTTGAATTTATTACCGAACATTATTTCGGTTTCACAAAAAGAGAAAATAAAACCTCAGAATACGAAGTCTGTCATCCAAAATGGAATTATTATTTAGTCAAAAATCATCAGCTCGAAATTGATTTTAATAAGATCTACGGAAAAGATTTTGAATTTTTAAATGATCAAAAGCCAATTTCCGTAATGCTTGCAGAAGGCTCTGAAATACAAGTTAAAACTAAGAAATATCTGGCTTAAAATATATTCAAAAACAGCTAGTATTAGCGCTGTCATGCTGAGTTTGTCGAAGCATCTCAACAAAAAAACATTAACTTGCAACCAACAACTATCAACCAAACCAAAATGAAAATAATCATCGCCGCCGGAACCGGATTTCTCGGAAAAAATCTTGAAAAATATTTTACAGAAAAAGGAAATGAAGTTTATATTTTAACAAGAAATCCGAAACGTAAAAACGAAATTCATTGGGATGCCAAAACTTTAGGCGAATGGGAAAATTTGCTTGAAAATTCTGATGTTTTAATCAATCTCGCAGGAAAATCTGTCGATTGTCGATATACCGAGAAAAACAAAAAGGAAATTTATTCTTCAAGAATTGAAAGTACAAGAGTTCTTCAACAAGCCGTTGATCAATGTGTTAATAAACCTAAAGTTTGGTTGAATGCAAGTTCAGCAACAATTTACACACACTCAGAAACACAATTAAATACAGAAGAAAACGGAATCATTGGTGACGATTTTTCCATGAATATCTGCAAAAGCTGGGAAAAAGAATTTTTTACTATTAAAAATGAAAATGTACGAAAAGTAGCGTTACGAACTTCAATTGTTTTAGGTAATAATGGGGGTGCTTTTCCAAAATTAAAATTAATTACAAAATTAGGATTGGGCGGAAAACAGGGAAGAGGAAATCAAAATGTAAGCTGGATTCACATCGATGATTTTTGTAAAGCGATCGAACACATTATTGATAACGAAAATATATTCGGAGTAATCAACATAACTGCTCCAAATCCTTTATCTAACGAAGAATTTATGAGGAAATTAAGAAAAGAAATGAAAATCCCATTTGGATTAAATGCTCCTGTTTGGCAATTAGAAATAGCGTCAATTTTCTTAAAAACCGAAACAGAATTATTATTAAAAAGCAGAAACGTTTATCCCGAAAAATTAATCAAAAACGGATTTGAATTTTCTTATCCAAATATCGAATCTGCATTTAGAAATTTGATTTAAACACAAAAAGCACAAATGTTTTCACAGATAAACACAAAAACTTAAAATTAAATTGAAAAAAGTAATATATGAGCCACAAAATGGCGATTTATTTAAGGATAGGATAAAATCCTATTAACAAACCAATTAGATAAAACAGATTAAAAATCAAAATTTCCCGAAACACAACCATTTGCCAGTTCACAAATGATGATTAAATTAGCGAAAACTAAACTGCAATGTTAATCAGACAAAAAGTAAAAACCATATTTCTTTCATCATTCCTCATATCATCTACTTTTTTTTCACAGGCTCACAATGTTTCGGAGGGCTACCAAAAACCAACTGATCCGCTTGTTATTCAGAATCTTGAAAACTGGCAGGATTTAAAATTCGGGCTTTTCATGCATTGGGGAACGTACAGCCAATGGGGAATTGTGGAAAGTTGGAGTCTTTGCCCCGAAGACGAATCATGGACGCAACGTAAACCCGAACACGGAAAATCTTACAATGAATACGTGAAAAACTATGAAAATCTTCAGACGACTTTCAATCCGACTCAATTTAATCCGCAAAAATGGGCAGATGCGACCAAAAAAGCAGGAATGAAATATGTGGTTTTTACAACAAAGCATCACGACGGTTTTGCAATGTTCGATACCCAACAGTCTGATTATAAAATTACTTCCTCAAAAATGCCTTTTTCTAAAAATCCGAAAGCGGATGTAACGAAAGAGATTTTCAATACATTTAGAAAAGAAGGTTTCAAAATCGGAGCTTATTTCTCAAAACCCGATTGGCACTCTGATGATTATTGGTGGTCGTATTTTCCGCCGAAAGACCGAAATGTGAATTATGATCCAAAAAAATATCCTGAAAGATGGGAAAACTTTAAAAAATTCACATTTAATCAGCTAAACGAGATCACTTCAAACTACGGTAAAATCGATATTCTTTGGCTAGACGGAGGTTGGGTTCGCCCATTCAACACCATCGATCAAAAAGTAGAATGGCAGAGAACGATCAAAGTTGAACAAGATATTGACATGGATAAAATAGGTACAATGGCTCGCAAAAATCAACCCGGAATTATCATTGTAGACCGCACCGTTCCCGGAAAATGGGAAAATTATGTGACGCCTGAACAAGCCGTTCCTGAACAGGCACTTTCGATTCCATGGGAGAGCTGTATCACGATGGGAGATTCGTTTTCATATGTTCCGAATGATAATTACAAATCGTCTCAGAAAATTATTGAAACTTTAGTTAAAATCATTTCGAGAGGTGGAAATTATCTGATGAATATTGCTCCCGGACCCAACGGAGACTATGATGCTATCGTTTATGAAAGATTAAAGGAAATCTCAACTTGGATGGATAAAAATCAGTCCGCTGTTTTTGCAACAAGAGCTGTTGCACCTTATCATGAAGGAGATTTTTATTATACTCAAAGCAAAGACGGAAAAACAGTTAATATTTTTCACATTGATGAAAAAACGAATTATCAGGCTCCATCAACGTTAAATTTTCAAATTCCTGAAAATTTTAAACCAAAATCATTGAAAATATTAGGAATTTCCTCAAAAATTCAATGGAAAAAAACAGGAAATTTTATTGAAATAAATTTACCAAAAGAAAGAACACAATTAAAATATTCAACTGTAATTCAAATAACACAATAGTTGAATTTGTAAACTTTTTTTTGTCTTAAAATGACATAGGAAATCGGAGCGTTAAGAAAATAAAGTCTGTGAACGTTAAGAAAATTCTACTGTTTGAGCGCGACACAAATCGTGAACTGAAAAACCACTATTAAATTCGCGCGAGTTTTAGAATTTTTAGAGAACAGATTTTATTTTTAGCGGAGGGTTCCAAGTCTTGAACTTTTGGTTCTTTTGTTTCTTTTGTTTCAAGACAAAAGAACTGATTTTAAACTAAATTATTTACGATGCCTTTTAAACTCAGATTTAAAATTATAGTAATTTCATTATTGAGCATTACATTTATTACCGCTCAAAAACCCTTATACAAAGATCCCAAACAACCTGTAGAAGCCCGGGTTCAGGATTTGTTGAAAAGAATGACTCCCGAAGAAAAATTCTGGCAGTGTTTTATGATTCCCGGAGATTTGGACAATGTTCCGAAAGGTCAATATTCCCACGGAATTTTTGGTTTACAGGTGAGCGCAGGAAATCAAGGTGGTGGAGTTGCAGGACAACTCTTGAAATATAATGCCAATGAAGATGCAGAAAGATTGGCAAAAAAAATCAATGCAATTCAAAAATATTTTGTGGAAGAATCACGATTGGGAATTCCTATTATCCCTTTTGATGAAGCTTTACATGGATTAATGCGAGAAGGCGCAACGGCTTTTCCACAAGCGATTGGTTTGTCGGCGACTTTCAACCCTGAGTTAATGAAAGAAGTTTCAACAGCGATCGCAAAAGAAACGAAATTGAGAGGAATTCGTCAGATTTTGACACCTGTTGTCAATTTGGCGAGCGACGTCCGATGGGGTAGAACGGAGGAAACGTATGGTGAAGATCCGTTTTTGACTTCCGTGATGAGTGTAAATTTTGTCAGTTCTTTTGAAAATCAGGGAATTATTACCACTCCAAAACATTTTTTAGCGAATGTCGGAGAAGGTGGAAGAGATTCATATCCAATTCATTGGAACAAAAGATATTTGGAAGAAACGCATTTGATTCCTTTTCAGAAAGCTTTCACACAAGGCAAAAGCAGGTCGGTGATGACTTCGTATAATTTGTTGGATGGGCGACCTTCAACGGCAAATCATTGGTTATTGACCGAAAAATTAAAAAAAGATTGGAATTTCAAAGGTTTTGTCATTAGTGATGCAAGCGCGGTAGGTGGAGCAAATGTTCTCCATTTTACGGCAAAAGATTATGATGATGCTTCTGCACAGGCGATCAATGCAGGTCTTGACGTGATTTTCCAGACAGAATATCAACATTATAAATTGTTTATTCCACCATTTTTGGATGGAAGAATTTCACAGGAAAGAATTGATGATGCAGTTTCGAGAGTTTTAAGAGCAAAATTTGAATTGGGTTTGTTTGAAAATCCTTACGTTTCCGATGCAGCTATTTCGGAATTAAAGAAATTAAATCACAAACCCTTAGCAGAAAAAACAGCCATTGAATCTTTTGTTTTGCTTCAAAATAATAATCAAACGCTCCCGATTTCGGAAAATATTAAAAAGATTTTAGTGGTTGGGACTGATGCTGTTGATGCAAGATTAGGCGGTTATTCCGGGCCGGGAAACAAGAAAGTGAGTATTTTGGAAGGAATTAAAAATTTCACTAAAAATAAAAATATTGAAGTAAATTATTCAAAAGGAATTGATTGGAGTTTGAAGAATTTCACAACCGTTCCATCCGAATTTTTATCTTTTGAAAACCAAAAAGGTTTGAAAGGAAATTATTTTTCCAATTCTGATTTAAAAGGAAATCCCGCTTTTGAAAAACAAGACGAACAATTAAATTTCAAATGGACTTTATATTCTCCAAATCCTGAAAAGCTACAACCCGACAATTACAGTGTTCGATGGACAGGAAAATTAGAAGCTCCAAATTCAGGAAAATATCAGTTGGGTTTAAGAGGAAATGATGGCTTCAGATTATATGTAAATGGAAAATTGTTGATTGATAATTGGGAAAAGTTGAGTTATTCAACCAAAACTGTTGATATAGATTTTGTAAAAGGTCAAAAATCTGATATTGTCATTGAATTTCATGAAAATAGGGGTGAAGCGAACATTGAACTGATCTGGAATTATGGTTTAAATGATTATCGGAAAGATTTTAATGATGCTTTAAAATTGGCTCAAGATGCAGATTACATCATTGTTACCGCAGGAATTCATGAAGGTGAATTTCAGGATCGCTCTTCGTTGAGCCTTCCCGGAAATCAGGAACAATTTATTCAGGAAGTTTCAAAATTAAATAAACCGACAACAGTTGTTTTGGTTGGCGGTTCTGCAATAAAAACTACGGATTGGAAAGATAAAGTCGGGGCTATTTTAGATGTTTGGTACCCGGGAGAAGAGGGTGGAAATGCCGTTGCAAAAGTGCTTTTCGGGGCGGAAAATCCATCGGGGAAATTGCCGATTACGTTTCCGATTGAGGAAGGGCAGTTGCCTTTGACGTACAATCATCACCCGACCGGACGCGGAAATGATTATTATGATTTGAGTGGCGAACCGTTGTATCCGTTTGGTTTTGGATTGAGTTACACAACTTTTGAAATTTCTGATTTACAATTAAATAAAACAAAATATTCTGAAAACGAAACGATTATCGCTAAAGTTCAAGTTAAAAATACAGGTTCGAAAGTTGGAAGTGAAGTCATTCAATTATATATAAAAGATTTGTTGGCTTCAGTTTCAAGACCGATTATTGAGTTGAAAGGTTTTCAAAAAGTAGAATTAAAACCAGGAGAAACTAAACAAATTTCGATTGAAGTTCCAATTCAGAAATTAAAATTTTTAGACGAAAAAATGAATTGGATCGTAGAAAAAGGAACCTACAGAATTATGGTTGGAAATTCCTCTAAAAACCTGACTTTGAAACAGAATATTGAGGTTGAATAATTTTTATTTTATCGCAAGGTTAGACAAAGTTTTCTTGATTTTCTTTATGCACAATTTAAAGATAAACAAGGTCGTAAACTTCTCAAAGAAATACAAGACAAATTAAAATTGTATTACCTTCTTAAATGAAATGCCTTTGTATATCTTTAAAACTTAATTATGGACTTAAATCTTTGTCTAGCCTTGCGATAAAATAAACTTGGTATAATATCTGCATCTAAAAAGTAATTTTTTTAACTTAAATATTTATTGTACAAAATATAATTCCCATACTCTATAATTTTTAACAGTAAATATTATTAATCTTTAAATATAAATGTCATGAACAAATTTTTTATTTTAACTGTATTGTTTTTAGGTTTATCTGTAAATGTTTCTGCTCAAAAAACGCAGGATCAAATCAATAAAGAATATGCTGAACAGTATAGAAAAATCAATGAAAATTCTAAATTATCAGGCCCTGAAAAGGCAAGATTGAAAAAACAATTAGCTTTAAAACAAGATAAGGACAATAAAACCTATGATCTAGCTTACAAAAAGAAATACGGCAATTCTAAAGACGGTAGAAAAAAGCAGGTTGAAGATAAAATTGATCAATTAGAAAAAAAATATGATAAAGAGAAAGATCTGATTGATGATAATAATGGCTTAACAAAAACTCAGAAAAAAACTAGAAAAGAGGCTTTGAAAAAAAGATACGAAAGTCAAAAAGAAGTATTAAAAAAAGAGAAGGATAAAATTTAATGGTACGATATATGTAATATTCACTACGAATCCGAATGAATTTAATTAAAAGTTTAAAATCATTCATAAATGTAAATATCATGAACAAGTTTTTTATATCAACAATTTTATTAGTAGGATTATCAATGAATGTTTCAGCACAAAAACATCCTACGCCACCACCTCATCCTTCAAAAAGTGAATTGATTAATACCAAATCACGTGAACTTGATAAAAGATATAATCAGGAAAAGAAATTGATTTTGAATCATCCAATTGCTTCAAAAAAAATGAAACAGGAACAGTTGAAGGCTTTAAATGATAAATATAGAAGTCAAAAAAGATTGCTAAAAAAAATGTAATAACAGACATTTCTTGAAATTATTAAAATTGAAATAGGTTAATTCTATATATTAGGTTTTGATGAATTTCAAATTAAAATAAAAATTTATTAAAGAGAACGTATTTTATGTTCTCTTTTTTTGTTGGAAATATAATAAAAACAGGCTTTATTATGCATTGCCTCACGAATTTTAAGAAACATGAAACATCCAATATTTTTCCTTAAATTCGCATTAAAATTTTTAAGCTAATGAACTACGATATTATTGTCATCGGAAGTGGTCCTGGTGGATATGTTACAGCTATTAGAGCGGCACAATTGGGTTTCAAAACTGCAATTATCGAGAAAGAAAATCTAGGAGGAATCTGCCTTAACTGGGGATGTATTCCAACGAAAGCTTTGTTGAAATCTGCTCAGGTTTTTCATTATATCAACCATGCAGAAGATTATGGATTGAATAAAGTGGAGCCAAGTTTTGAGTTTCCAAATGTAATTCAAAGAAGCCGTGGCGTTGCTAATAAAATGAGTAAAGGGATTGAGTTCTTAATGAAAAAGAACAAGATCGACGTTATTCTGGGAACTGCGAAAGTTTTAAAAGATAAAAAAGTTTCTGTTACAGATAAAGACGGTAAAGTGACTGAATATGCTGCAAGCAACATCATTATTGCAACTGGAGCACGTTCTAGAGAATTGCCAAACTTACCTCAAGACGGTAAAAAAGTAATCGGATACAGACAGGCATTATCTCTTCCTGAGCAGCCAAAATCTATGATTGTTGTAGGTTCTGGAGCTATTGGTGTTGAGTTTGCTGACTTCTATAACACAATGGGAACGAAAGTAACTGTTGTTGAATTTATGCCAAACATCGTTCCTGTGGAAGATGAAGATATCTCTAAGCACTTAGAAAAATCTTTGAAAAAGACAGGTATCGAAATTATGACAAATGCTTCTGTTGAGAGCGTTGATACAAGTGGAGAAGGGGTGAAAGCTACTGTGAAAACAGCTACTGGAACAATCACTCTTGAAGCTGATATTTTATTATCTGCTGTTGGTATCGCTGCAAACATCGAGAACATTGGTCTTGAAGAAGTTGGAATCCAGATAGATAAAGGTAGAGTTTTAGTAAACGAATGGTACGAAACTTCTGTTCCGGGTTACTATGCGATCGGAGATATTATTCCGACTCAGGCTCTTGCTCACGTTGCTTCTGCTGAAGGAATCACTTGTGTTGAGAAGATCAAAGGACTGCACGTTGAGAAAATCGACTATGGTAATATCCCTGGATGTACTTACTGTCACCCTGAAGTTGCTTCTGTTGGTCTTACAGAAAAGCAGGCTAAAGAAAAAGGTTACGAAATCAAAGTTGGTAAATTCCCTCTTTCTGCAAGTGGAAAAGCTACTGCAAACGGAAATACAGATGGTTTCATCAAAGTTATTTTCGATGCTAAATACGGTGAATGGCTAGGTTGTCACATGATTGGTGAAGGTGTAACTGATATGGTTGCTGAAGCTGTTGTTGCTAGAAAACTAGAAACTACAGGTCACGAGATCATCAAGTCTATCCACCCGCATCCAACGGTTTCTGAGGCTATCATGGAAGCTGCAGCTGCTGCTTACGGAGAAGTTATTCATATTTAATATGGCTTCTAAATAACGATAAATTATTTACACTATATTTAAAGCCCAGATTCGTTCTGGGCTTTTTTTATAAATGATACAACTATGAAAAAAAGTATTTTATTCCTTGCCCTTGTTTATTTTAACCTTCTTTTCTCTCAAAAGGAAGAAAAATTTCAAGAAATATATTTTCCTGTAAAATATGTATTAAAAAGTTCTAAAGACACCATAAAAACGAAGATTCTGAATATTGGGTTTTATACAAACGAAGAGTTTTCTCCCGCAACTTATATCAAACAAATGACGGTATTAGATCCTTCGGGTAAAAAAATAAAAGTCAATGAAGATGATGTTCGTTATATGGAAGTTGTTGATCTTAAAAAAGTTAAAAGAAAATTTATAAATGGGAAATCTCTTTTTTCTAAAGACATGGGGCTCCTTCAGGTGAAGTATAATGGAAAGAAAACGGCTTGGTACAAGAAAAGCTCTTATTCGGGACCTATTTATACGTATGAAACAAATGACACTGATTATATATTATTCCGTAAAGATAAAAGTGTAATTGAAATGCATTTAAAGATGCGAGGTTCCATTACTCAGCTTAAAGAAAAATTATATGGATATCCTGACTTATCAGCTTTAGTAGATGTTGTGATTGAAGATAAAGATATATTAAACATCCTTAAGCTCTACGACAAAAAATAAATATAAAGGAACCACAGATTTTTGTCTGTGGTTTTTTATGCTTTAAATATTTATATTTTTAAGATAAATGAAAGAATTATTAAAATAATTTTAAAATTCGCATTTTTAGAAAAATTAATCTCATTTTCTCCTCATGTTTTCTTAATTTTATTCTATGAATTTTGAAAAAACAGGATTGGTTTTATCCGGTGGCGGAACGAAGGGCATTGCCCATGCAGGAGTTTTAAAATTCTTGAAAGAAAAAAATATCAATATAGATGTTTTAGCATGCTGTAGTGCGGGTTCCATTGTTGGAAGTTTGCATGCAGTGGGAAAAACACCCGAGGAGATTTTAGATTTTTTTCAGTCCATCTATTTTTTCAATTGGAAACATTTTGCGTTTAATCAGCCGGGATTGGTTTCTTCGGTGATTTTCAATAATTATTTAAGACCAATTTTTCAGGATATGAAAATCGGTGATTTGGATAAAGAAGTGAAAATTGTAGCAACAGAATTGGTTTCCGGAACTCAGAAAATTTTTGACAATAGTTTTAAGGTGACGGATGCTGTTATTGCCTCATGTTCTATTCCGGGAGTTACCACGCCTTATATTTTGGGGGAAGAAATGTACTGTGATGGAGGGGTTTTAAATAACTTTCCCGCAGACGTTATCAGAGATGAATGTGATCGACTTATTGGTGTTTTTGTATCTCCGCCACACAATATTAATATTAATGATTTAAAGACCATAAAAGCAATCGTATCACGTTCTTACGACCTTCTTTCATATAGAGTTGAGAAAGCAAAATTCGAATATTGCGATTGGTTTATATCTTCACAAGACTTATCAAGTTATGGAACTTTCGAGCGTAAAAAAGACCGTTTGGAAGAGATTTTTAATATAGGATATAATGCCGCAAAAGACGGTTTTGAAAACGAACAAAATGTTTTTGTAAAAAATAATGTTGATTGTCTGTAAATTACATTATTTTCAAAAAATATTTTGATTTTTTGTATTATCAATAATGTTTTCTTCCGTACATTTGTACAGCAAAAAGGATCTTACTCCTTCACAAATAAAATGGAACAAACAAACTTCAAGTTTTTTCTTTTGAAAGTATCAGAAATCATATTCACGATTTTTAATACTTCTCCTCCTACACTTTCTTAAATTTTTCGAAAGAATTCAATAATTTGATTCTATCCGTATTTTTTTATTTCAAAAAAATAGGGGCTATCTGTCATTTCTACTATTTAAACTAAATTTTTAAACAAATAAATTATGGAACTATCGTTTCAGGGCTGGATGATTCCGGCTGTCATTGTGCTTTTATGCGTAATTTTTTACAAAATTATTTTGAGAGTTTTCTTCGGGCTGGTTATTGTTCCCGAAGATAGAATTGGTTTAGTTACCAAAAAATTCGTGCTGGTTGGTAAGCAGGAACTTCCGGAAGGGAGGATCATTGCGACCAATGGAGAGGCTGGTTTTCAGGCTCAGACATTAGCGCCGGGAATTTATTTTGGTAAATGGATCTGGCAATACACAATTCAATTTCAGCCATTTACCGTGATTCCTACCGGGAAATTAGGATTAATTCTGGCTAAAGACGGAACTGAATTGGAAACTGGACGTATTTTGGCAAGAAAAGTAAACTGCGACTCTTTCCAGGATGCAGAAGCTTTTCTAAGAAACGGAGGTAGAAAAGGGCGACAAACAGCTATCGTTGCGCCAGGTTCTTATAGAATTAATACCTTATTGTTTGATATTGATTTTACAGATATGACTCAAATTCCGGACAATGCGGTGGGAGTGATAACAACAATGGAAGGTAATCCTCTGGAAGAAGGACAGATTGCAGGTAAAATTGTTGAAGCTCACAACAAATTTCAGGATGTTGATACGTTTTTGAGTAACGGAGGTTATAAAGGTCTTCAGGAGCAGGTGATTTTGGCGGGTTCATATTTCTTAAATCCGTGGTTTACAAAAGTTGAAATGGTACACATGACGGAAATTCCGATCGGACACGTCGGTGTAATTATCAGCTATGTGGGTGCAGAAGGTAAAGATTTAAGCGGTGTTGATTTTAAACATGGAAACATTGTTGAAAAAGGTCATAAAGGAGTTTGGTCAGAGCCAATCGGTCCCGGAAAATACCCTATCAATCCTTATATTATGAAGGTTGAGCTTGTTCCTACCACCAATTTAGTTTTAAATTGGGCGTATGAAAGAAGTGAATCTCACCAGTTAGACAAAAATCTTTCTACGATTACGGTAAGAAGTAAAGATGGTTTCCCTTTTAACTTAGATGTTTCTCAAATCATTCATATTCCGACTTATGAAGCTCCAAAAGTGATTGCCCGTTTCGGAAATATGATCAATTTGGTAAGCCAGGTATTGGAACCTACGATTGGGAATTATTTCAGAAACTCTGCACAGGACAGTGATGTGATCGCGTTTTTAGGAACCCGTAAAGAAAGACAACAGTCTGCAAAAGAACATATTAGTAGTGTTTTGGATCAATATAATGTAAATGCGGTTGATACTTTAATTGGTGCAATTGTTCCTCCCGAAAGTCTGATGAAAACATTGACAGACAGAAAATTAGCAGAAGAACAGAAAATCACCTACGAAACCGAAATGTTAGCACAGGAAACCCGACAAAGTTTAGAAAAAGAAACTGCGGTTGCAGATATGCAGAAAGAAATTGTAAAAGCAGACCAAGGTGTTTGGATTGCAGAACGTGTTGCGGATGCTTCTGTGAAAAAAGCGACGGGTGATGCCAATTCTGTACGTCTTCAAGCGAATGCGGAAGGAGACAGATTAAAATTACTCGCAACCGGTGAAGCCGAAAAAACCAGACTTTTAGCAAAAGCAGAATCCGAAAAAATAGAATTATTAGCTAAAGCGAATGCCGAGCAGATTTCTCTAACGGGTAATGCGGAAGCTGAGAAAATATTGGCAATCGGTAAATCTAATGCAGAATCTTATAAATTATCTGTGGAAGCAATGGGCGGAAACAATTTCACCCAATTGAAAATCATGGAAAATATTGCTTCTCAAAATGTGAAAATAATGCCTGATGTTCTTATCGGTGGGGGTGGAGATGCAGCCAATGGAGGTATCAGCGGATTGTTGGGTTTACAACTTCTTGAGCAGGTTCAAAAGAGAAATGAAGATCGTTCAAAAGTGATTGAAGTTAAATCTGATGAAACTCCTAAACAATAAAATTAACATATGAAAAATAAAAACTCCCACTTTAAAATGGGAGTTTTTTTATTAATTTTTTACGACTTGTCCGTCTTGGTTGACGATCGTTTTTCCTGTATTATCATCTACTTTTAAAGTATAAGGCGCTTTTTTCGCTGAATTCGTTAAATAATTTCTCCAAACCTGATAAGTGAAAGCATTATTTACAAATTCATAATAATAGTTACCGCCGCTACCATCAGGAATCAATTCTCCGTCCGGAATTATCATACTTGGTTTTGAAGTGATTTTTGCATTGGCAGCCCAAGATTGATACAAATATTTACCGTTGGGTTGTTTATCAATTCTTATTTTAAACTTTTTAGTTTTAATAATTACCGTTTTGGGTACTTTTTGATAATTTGCAGAAACCGTTGATGGTTTTGGTGATTCGTTTTTAATTTCGGTAGCATACGTCAATGAAAATTGAGCGATACAAAATGCTCCCAAGAGAATTTTTTTGATCATTGTAATGAGTTTTGATTTAGTTGGATATTCTCAAATTTAATGCCAATCCACGAATTTTTGTTTAATGAAAATTTTATAGATCTAATTAAATTTAAAGAAATATTTTAAATGAAAAAATCCTACAATTTGCAGGATTTTTTATATTTGATTTAATTATTAATTTCTTCTGTTACGCTTACTGTTTCAGTTTGAGTATAACTTGCGAAAGCTTCTTCCAGACTTCCAAATTTGCCTTTAAATTCATCAATCGGGCAATCCTGAAGAATATTTCCTTTGTGGATTAAAATCACGCGTGAACAAAGCGCTTCAACTTCCTGCATAATATGAGTGGAAAGTAAAACCGTTTTTTCTTTACCGATTTCTTTTACAACATTTCTGATCTCGATGATTTGATTGGGATCTAAACCATTCGTTGGTTCATCTAAAATCAATAAATCAGGTTGATGAATAATAGCTTGTGCCAAGCCAACTCTTTGTTTGTACCCTTTAGAAAGCTGACTGATTTTCTTAGATTTCTCTGGAGTAATTCCTACTAATTCAATCACCTCATCAACTCTTGCCTCAGAAATTTTATGAATATTTGCTACGAATTGTAAGTATTCTTTCACGTACATTTCCAAATACAGCGGATTGTTTTCAGGTAAGAATCCAATGTTTTTCTTACTTTCAATCTCGTGTTCGGAAATATTTTTTTCATTAAAAATTATTTCACCTTCATCTATTTTCAAAGCACCAACGATAGATTTCATTAGAGTTGATTTTCCGGCTCCGTTCGGACCCAGAAGACCGATGATCTCGCTTTTATCAATTGAGATATTGATGTTGTTAAGTGCGGTTTGTTCACCAAATTTTTTGGTCAGATTGATTATTTGAAGTGACATATATGAAAACAATGTTTTTACAAAAATAGAAATAAAAAACTCATCCGGGAAGAATGAGTTTAATTATGTTTTGTAAAGATTGATTATTTTTTATATTTCTTGCTTTTTGGCGAAGAAGATTGCGTTTTTGCAGAAGTATCATTCAATGGTATTGCTGTACTCGTTGAAGAGTTATAGCTTGTTGTACCCATTGTAGAATTTGTTTTTGCGACAGATCTCTCATACAATGTAGATTTGCCGTTTGTTTTTCCAAAAAGCTTATCAACCTGTTTTTTGTTTAGAAATTGTGATTTTCCAACATACTTTTTGTTCTTATTAATATATTGAATAAACTGAACCGTTGGCTGTCCGAAGTTTTTCTCGTAATGAAGCTCAATAATGTCGTTAGGAAGTTCCAGAACAATATTTCCTTCCGGAGAATCGATGAAGCCGTCGGTAATCATTTTATATAAACCTTCAACATCTTTATTCATGTTTTGAAATGAAAATGATCTGAAAGTATTTAGATTAGCGGTATTAAGATCCTGATAGTTGATTGTAAATTTATCGTCTTTTTTATATAAACCAACGGAATTATCTTTGCCAATTTCCACTAAAGTTTCGTTTTTCAAGACCTTAATCTGTGAAAAAACCGAAATACCGAACATGCAAGTAAATAGTAGAATTATTTTTTTCATGTGATGATTTTTAATGTTTTATAATTTGGTATATCTAAATTACTAATAAAAACGCTAAAAAACAATTTTTATTCCTGTCAGCAAAAGTAGCATTTTTTTTTAATATCTATAATTAATATACTATGAATACTATGCATTTCATTCTAGTATATATACTGTCTATATTCCTTTATTAATGAGGGGTTTATAAAGGTTTTGTCTATAGATTGTATAGAAAGTCTGCGAGGTTATAATAAATTTGTTTTAATATGTAATTTGTTAAAAGACAGCTATTAACTAATTTTATTCACCTATAAATGAATTTTAATTTAAATTAAATGTTAATTATGCCTTTGAAGTATTAAGATAAACCAATTTTTAGATAAGAATACTTTTAAACGATTTGAATTAGATATTTCAAAATCAGTGATTGTCGTTTTGCCGGCTTTTGCCAAAGAACGGGAAAATTGTAAATTAAACTTTTTTTCATGTGTAATATTTAAAAATTAAGGGAGCAAATTTAGCTAAAATATTCAACCTTATCTATGACACATCTCATTTTGATTAAAATTGATACTGTTAATTTTTTATCAACTATTTGATGATCCACAAGAAAGATATATTTTTGCAATCGAAAACATATAATCATAAGTTGATGATCGTGTTGTTTTTACTAAAAAAACTAAAACCTAAATCGAAAACTAATTAAATCATTAAAATGAAGCAAACTACACTTTACTTTATTAATTCGTCAAAACTAATTGTTTCCAACAATTTAAAATAAGAGTAAATCCTCAAAATTTCTTTAGACTACAAGTCATATTTAATCAATAGGGCTATTTAATTATTTCCTGAAATTAGATGGGAAATTTTGTAATACCAGAGGAAATTTGATGATTTACCAGTAACGATACTAAATTATTTTATCAACAAAAATACTTTCAAAATCAATGCTAATCTATTGATTAAACTTATTTTTTATGGAGTTCAGAAACCATTCAAACGAAGCGAAACCGAAAAGCTAAACGAGTAGGGAAATATTACAAAACTTAAACATGAAGAGAATTATTTTATTAAAAACCATGAAAAAACTTTACTTTTTACTCTTATTCCTCATTTCAATTTCTGCCTTTACACAAACGTATAGTTACACGACTTATAATAGTGGAAACTCAGGAATAGGGAGCAACTCTATCTATGATATTAAATCTGATGCGAACGGCTTATTATGGGTTGCTTCTTATTATGGGATTTCAACGACTCTTAATGGAACTACTTTTACAAATTATAATACCAGCAATTCAGGTATTGCATCGAATGTAATTTTAAAAATTGAAATTGACGGGCAGGGCAGGAAATGGTTGGCATCTCAGTCCAATGGTATTATCTTATATAACGGAACTACCTGGACAAATTATACCACTTCAAATTCAGGGCTGCCGAACAATAATATCATTGATATAGCTGTTGACGGACAAAATAATCTTTGGGTTGTAACAGATGCGGGACTTACAAAATTCAATGGTACTACCTGGACTACTTATAATTCAGTTTCAAATATGAATTCTGTAGCCACTGACAGTAATAATGGTGTTTGGGTTACAAATGGAGGTGTATTGTACAAATTTAATGGGGTTGATTTTAATTTCATCGCACAAGGAACTCAAAAAATATTAAGAATTGCAAATAATATAGTTTACGTAAAAGGTTCTGATAGCTTAATCACTTTAACAACAAGTGGAACTAACATCACATTTACCTATCAAAGCACTTCTTGTCTGGCGGGATCCCAACTCAATGCTTTGGATGTTGACAGCAACAGCAAAGTGTGGATCGGGTTTAATGGACAAGGCGTACAAAACTTTACAAATTGTACTACTTATACTAAAACAAATACAAATTTAGGTTTGCCGGATGATTATTTCAGTGCAATTAAAACACAAAGCTCTGGAACTATTTGGTTGGGAACATTACAACTTGGCTTGGTGAAAATGACGCCAAGTACATCAACTTGTAATCCTCCGACACAATTGTATACTTCTAATATAACTTCTACAACGGCTACCCTTAATTGGCTTCCGCCAACACCAGCACCTAATGGAGGATATTATTATGTTTATAGTACAAGTCCTACAATGACAGGTTCAGCTACTGGCAGTTCTTCTACAACTGCGAATATAGCCAATTTGTTGCCCAACACAACTTATTATTGGTGGGTTTCAGCGAATTGCGTTTCAAGTCAAAGTACTTGGGCTCCGGGAGGAGCTTTTACTACGCTTCCTAATCAAACTGGATGTTGGAAAAGTGTAAGCGCAGGCTCTTTCCATTCATTAGGAATAAAAACAGATGGAACGCTTTGGGTTTGGGGTAATAATACCGATAATCAATTGGGAGATGGAACTAATACTCAGAGAAATAATCCAATACAGATTGGGACTGCAACTAATTGGAAAAAAGTTTTTGCGAGTGGTAAATATAGCGTTGCTATCAAAACAGATGGAACACTTTGGGCATGGGGAAATAACCAGTTTGGTTATTTAGGAGATGGAACTACGACTAACAGAACGATCCCCACAAAAATAGGAACAGCTACTGACTGGGAAGATATCGCAGTTGGAGAAGCTCATACATTGGGCATAAAATCAAACGGAACTCTCTGGGCTTGGGGAATGAATGTAAGTGGAGAATTAGGAGATGGGACAACTACAAACAGACTTGTACCCACACAAATAGGAACAGCAACCAATTGGAAAAGTATTGCAGCAGGTACTTTCTTTTCAGTGGCGATAAAAACGGATGGTACGCTATGGGCTTGGGGCTATAATGGTCATGGGCAGTTGGGTGACGGTACTATAACTAACCGTATTTCACCTAAACAGATAGGAACCAATACCGATTGGGCAGATGTCGTTGCGGGAGATTCACATACTGCAGGAAGAAAGACAAATGGATTTCTTTATACTTGGGGATATAACGGGTCTGGACAGTTGGCTGATGGAACTACCAGTAGCAGATCAACGCCTTTTTTAGCATCTGATGCTATTCAAAAAGTTATTACAGGAAGTTTTAATACTATAGCCATAACAACATCAGGAAATGTGATTGCCTGTGGAAATAATACTACTGGATCGTTTGGTAACAATACTAACACCAGCACGTCCAATTGGGTTCTTCTCGGAAGCAATTCTCATATGATGATTTCTACAGGGGGGTTGCATACTTTATCTATCAATAATGATGGTGTTTTAAAAGTGACAGGATCTAATAATTATGGACAATTAGGAGATGGTACTGGTGTTCAGAAAAGTACATTTACTCAGCTTGTATGCCCTACAAGTAATTTAGCAGTCGATGAAATTTCAACAACATCGAATAATCTAAAAGTTTTTCCGAACCCGGTACAGGATTATTTAACTGTTTCGTTCGATCAAAAGATTGTTTCAGTAACAGTTTACAGTGCAACTGGACAGCAAGTTCTTACTAAAATGATCAATGATAATAAAGGAACGATTGATTTTTCTACTTTAACATCAGGTGTTTATCTGGTTAAAGTAAATGCAGATAACAATACGGTGAAAACGGTAAAAGTAATTAAACGTTAATTGTTAAGAAAAAGCCTCTAATATATTTATGTGATGAGGTCATAATTAATTTTTAATCAGTGTGTACGGATATTCGTGCACACTGATTTTTTTTAATAAAGCTTATAACGCTATTCGCCTCCTGTATTATGAAAAAATGTGATATTGGTCATACAATATAATGCCAAATACCTTCTAAGAATAACATATATCTTCCCGGTTGATATTCTCCATATGAAAATAGATATATGGCATCATTTTTTTTTAGATAATGAATTTCTAATCCCTCTTCAGATAAATATTTTTCAATAAAACTTTTTCTTTCAGTAAATTCATTTTCTTTTACGATTGTATCAAAACTTTCATTATCTATTTCTTTTTTTAAATCCCTTAATGGGTTATTGTAAAAATCGATTAGTTTGATGTCTTGATTTTCAATTTCAAAAACTTCTTTTAAACATTTTTCTTCATCTCCTTCAAATAATTTTTGCCTGGCTATTTCGTTTTTTTTGATCATATTTAATTACTTTATCGTTTATATATCCCTTCTTTTATTTAATTATTTTTCAAAATTGTGTGTTTTTTAATCAATATTGAAAGGGATCATATCTGATTTTGTACCAAGATATTCTATTTGAAAATAGTAAGTTTCATCCTTTTTAACATTAAAATTAGCTCCTTTAAATTCAAGAAATAGGTCATTCTCTATTTCTTCAAGCTTCGTTTTTAAAATAACCTGAGTGGATTTGCCTGTTTCAATTGAAGTTAGACTGGTGACATTATTGATGGGGGTCATATAGCTGACTCCTTTATTCAATCTATTCTTGTTTTTATCATATAAATGAATTGTTTCTCTTGCAAGCCCACCCGTATTATTAGAAAGGTTGAGCTTTAAAGTTTCTTCGGATATATTGAATATATTTACATAGAACAAGAATGATTCTCCATTCTTTTCTATCTTAGCAGTTATCTTAATTTTAGTCATATTGATTTTCACTACATAAAAAACGAGGCTATCTCAAAATTGAGGTAACCTCGTTGCAAGTTATTTATAAAGTATTAATTACTTTTTGTATAACGAAATTATTCATTCTTTTCTTTCGGAATAGGCATTCCTGTTTTAGGATCTATAGTGTAATTTTTAAAAAAGTTTTCAATTGTTTCAGGTTTACCTGTTCTGGGATCCACGCCATATCTTAAAATATACTCATCTACAGTATCGGGCTCTCCCATATTACCCCTAAAACGTGGCTTAGGATCTGCATTATATTGGTCCCACCATTCCTTTTCTTTTTTCTTCTCTTCGTCTGTCATTAAAGCCCGTTTTTTTGTTTTTTCTTCCTCATATATTTTCCTCTCGAATTGAGCTATTTGATCTTTGCGGTCTTCTGATAATAAATCATAAATAGCTTCTCCTGTTTCTCCATCTTTTTGATACAAAATGACTTTTTGTAGCAAAACATTGTCGAAGATCTCTGGTAAATTGTTGAAATCTACATATGGTAGTTTAGCATTTCTTTCTTTTCTATATTTTTTAGCTTCTTCAGAATCTTTAAAAATAATATACTGTTCTTGCTGATTTGGTTTAAGTATATTAAATACTTCGTCAAAAATAGAATTGTTCAAATCTTCGATATTTAATAATAATTTTAAATTAAACCTAGGCAATTCATCTTTGATATGGTTAAAATAATTTGTTGCGAAAATCATATTTATTTAATTAAAATTGAGTTTTTGGTATGTATATTTCACTTCTGCCATCTTCTGTATGTATTGAGATAGGTTTGCTTTCTGCATCGATTTTCGACCATTTATTTTTATCGAATATGCTATGTTTTGAAAAAGGATTAAGATTGTGGCATATCCCAATATTCAAACAAAGCACCAAATAAATCTTGTAGTTTTCTGCCAAAAATGTCGTTCTCACAATCAAAATTCTTCACAGCTATAGCACCTATAGAATACTTCTTATATATATCATTCTCAGATAACTTAATATTATTGGATATCATGCTTTCAATATCAATAATTTGGTTATAGATTGACTTATAGATTGATATTTCAGGGTATTTATCCGCTAAATTTTTAGACTCAATACTTAATTCACTTAGTAAATTATTGTATTCTTTTTTTGTATTTACTTCTTTGTAATTCATTGTTAAAATTGGGATTTAGATATATTTATCTGGCTTCCAACTCCTTCTGTAAGAATAGGTAATTCTGCACCGTCTATATCTATTCTTGACCATATGATATTTATTTCAGCTGATGTACTTCTTAGACCTTCTGCATCTTTTGGTAGTATTAATGTTTCTCTGTTTACTTCTTTTATTTCTTGTGTTTGTACTCTATCGGGTGTTTGAACATTATACTTGTCGGAAACTCCTAACTCACCAGGGGTATTTTTTAGATTATCAGTATAATAATCTCCTCTTAATGGGTTATTGTAAAAATCGATTAATTTGATGTTTTTATTTTCAATTTGAACAACTTCTTTTAAATATTTTTCTTCATCTCCGTCAAATAATTTTTGCCTAGTTATTTCGATTTTTTTAATAATATTTTTTCACATAAAAAACGAGGCTATCTCAAAATTGAGGTAGCCTCGTTGCAAGTTATTTATAAAGTATTTTTACTTTTTTGTCTAACGAAATTATTCATTCTTTTCTTTCGGAACAGGATCTCCTGTTTGGGGATCAATGGTATACTTTTCATTAAAACTTTCAATGGTTTCAGGTTCTCGGGTTAAGGGATTTACACCGTATTTTATGATATAACTTGTAACGGTATCTGGCTCTCCCACATTACCCATAAAACGTGGTGTTGGGTCTGCATCATACTTATCCCACCATTCCTTTTCTCTCCTTTTTTCTTCGTCGGTCATTAAGGCTCTTCTTTTGGCTTTTTCTTCTTCAAATATTTTTGATTCAAATCGGGCAATTTGACCTTTGTGCTGTTCTGATAATGAATCATCTATTGCTCTTCTAGTTTCTCCGTCCTTTTGATACAGCATAATTTTTTCCAATAGAATATCGTCAAATATCTCGGGTAAGTTGTTAAAATCTATATAAGGAAGTTTAACATTTCTATCTTCTCTATATTTTTTAGCCTTTTCAGAGTCTTTAAAAATAATATATTGTTCTTGCTGATTTGGTTTAAGTATATTAAATACTTCGTTAAAAATAGTATTGTTCAAATCTTCGATATTTAATAATAATTTTAAATTAAACTCGGGTAACTCACTTTTAAAAGGTGTAAAATCGTATATGGCAAAAATCATATTTTCTTTAATTTAATGGTTTTACTAGTTCTTTATATTTTATCTCATAATAATCTATATCGTCAATAGTTTTGATATATTTTGGGTCAGTTGTTTGAAGAAAGTATCCTTCATTCATCAGTACTTCCTCTTGTATCATTGTAGAAGGAGGGGTTGCGTCAGAATGTCGTATGGGACCAAGGTTTTTACCCCAATCTGACAAATCATCAATATAAACACCTTCTACAGTTTCTATTTTTCTAATAATAGCTACTTTTTCTCCTTTTTTTACATTTTTAGCTGAAAGTTCTATAAATCCTTCTGCTACTTTTTCATCTAATGTAGCAGAAACCATCCCTTTGAAAGGAACTTCTTTGCCTTTTCCATTTTTTAAAGTTGATTCAAAATAATCTAAACTTTCCATACGTCCGCTAAGTACTGTTTTTCCGTTCATATTTCGTTCTTCCACTTTTCTAAGTTTATCTAAGGCAATTTTTAAATCTTCATATATTTGGCTGTTATATTCGCCCCACCAAGAAGGCTCAAAACGTGCCGGAGTGTTTACTAATCCTCCGTCTACTGTAAAAACATGAACAGTGGCAAGATCATGATGGGTTGCATCACCGATAGGTAATAATTTATTTTCACTTTTTAACAAATCAATAGTTTTTGATGATTTTCCAAAGTCGGGCATTTTTTTCCAAAACTTATACCATCCATATTCTCCCAAGAATTTTTCATAGCTTTTTACAGTTTGAGTGAAAACTTTCGGATTATCTTTGTAGCTTTTAACAAAGTTAATCAATTTGTCTTGATTATTTATTTCATTTAAAACTTTAGGATCAGCTGATTCCAAAGCTTTTTTGAAATTTATCAACTGCTCTTCCGTTAAATGATGTCTGAGAGGTGCTATTTCAAGTTGTTGTTTGAAACCAGTCAGTTTTGGTAAGATACCGTCTGTCAAATTGTGAGGCGTATCAATAAATTCCGAATGCTGCTCTGGGTTGTAAGGTTTTTTTGATTGTGTTGAAGTTTTATTTTTCTTCTTTGGAAGTTGCTCACCCTCTATTGCTACTCCTTTTAGATTTTTACTACTTAATACCAATAATCCTGCAGTTAAAGTTAATTGTGCCAAAATTTTAACCGTAGCATCTATTTTTTCTGCTGTGGTTAAGTTTTTATTATCATTAATGGCTTGTATACTTTCTAAACCATCAGATGTAATCATAATTCCGGCAGTGCCATTAAGGGCAAAATCGGTTATAATGATATAACGCATCCCTGTTGCGGATATTTTTAAAATAGATGATGCTTTAACGATGTTTGATAATGACCCGGCCATCCCTAAAAAGCTGGAAGCTATCATGATAACATCCAAAGTCAGGGTTTCTTTGGTAAGCGTGCCTTGCTGTACTTTATCGATAATACTGGCTGTACCGGAGACTGCTCCTGTAGCTCCTGCAGCTATAAATAAGAAAGGCGCAATAGGAGCTGCCGGTGTAAATGACGCCGCTAATCCTGCTACTGCCAAACCTAAAGAAGCCCAACCCGCTTTGGTAGAAAGTGATTCCCACATTGATTCTCCATCGGTAGTGAAATTACCTTTCATGCTAGGATAACCCAATGTATTTACCGGAATTTCATACGCTAATATGCCATCCGGATAGGTGTTTTTGCGGTCAAATTCTTTAAATAAATCTTTTATATTACTTCCTTCATAGGTACGCTTGTGCAGTACACCTGGCGTAAGATCTGTTAATACATAATTTTTGGAATTTGTTTTGCTTTTTCCTAAAAATAAATTGAGAGATAATGTTTCTGTAGTTTTTTCGTTTATAACAATGGCATTTAAAGCTAATGCTGTGTTAGGAAGAATGGTATTAAAACTTTTATCAATATTTCTCTTATATTCTCTAATGTTCTGAAGTGCCTTGTAATCTTCTTTTGGCAAGATCACTTGTTGGTAAGATGCTTGTTGCCCTGCCAGATGGTTGTTTTTGTCTAATTCCAGGCAATGTATTGTAAAAACACCTGTAAATGAACCTAAAAAAGCGGCTGTTGTTTGCGACGAATTCATGTCCCAGCCATCTTTACCAAAATACGTTCCTCTTTGATAGCCGTGTACAACCGCATTTCTAGCATATTCAACGCCTAGTAATGCGCTAACCTCATCCGCCATTTCTTTCGGGGTATTGATTTCTGCAAACCAAAAATAATGATAGTCTTTAGGAATCGGTTTTCCTTTAATTGAATAATATAAGTGAGGAATATAATCAGAATATACAGTTCCAACTTCTTCAGGATTTTTAGTAGAAGATTCGGTTTTAATATAGAAATACGGATTGCTTTTTTGTTCCTTAACTGCTCCTTTCGAAAGATTAAAGTCTATAAAAGCTATTTGTTGCCTGAAATCTGAATAATTTTGAATCTTATTCTTTTTTAAATTATCGGATGCTGCCTCTTCAAGTGTTTTAACCTGATGTTTTTTTGTATACGCACTAAACTCATTGGTGATAGTATTTTCTATAATAAACACAAATGTGTAAATGCCCGATTTTTCAGTATTAATTGAAAATTCACTAATTACAGTTCCGTCTTGTCTGAAAGTTTTTATATTTTCTACAAAATCAGGGCGATTTAAAAGGCTGTATACCGTATTATCTTTTTGTATCAATACTTTTCGGACAACTTCGGGTAGATTAGATTTGCTTCCTAAGGCTGATATAACAGGTGTTTCATATTGATATACACATTCAAATTCTATTGGTTCTCCTTCTATTGTATATTTTGTTTTAGATTTAATCCATGGGTATGGTTTCTTAGCATTTATAATAACTTCTTCCAATAACTGACCCTTAGATTCTTGCTCTGGTTCTTGTTGTGACTTTGGTTGAGGTTCTTGTTGTGGCTCGTCATAGTTTGCGTATAACAATCGTATAGCTTTATATAAGTCTTTATCGTCTAATTCTTCATATAAATCTTGTACTAATCCTACTTTTCTTTTAGGTTTGTATTTTTCGTCATAATAAGTAATGAGTTCTTTTCTGTCTTCATAAGAAAGTTTTTCTAAAGCCTTAAAAACTTTAGCTTCATCAGTTCCTCCAAAAATCTTTAAAGTTCTATGTTCAAAAGCTTCATATAAAAGTTTAGCACGCTCAGAAACTGAAAGCTGATCTTTCCCCTCTCCGTTTTTTAATGCTTCCAACGCTTCATTCATTTTCAATAAAGTCTTCTTATCAAAAACTCCAGATTTTTGAATACCATGATCACCTTGAAAATTCATCAGTGCAATCTTCGTTTTATCCAAAAAAAGAGTCTCATTTTCAGGCGCTTTGTAACCTAATGTATTGAGTGCCTTATTAAGAGCCAATACATGCAATCCGTTGTTGGAAAACTTTATGATGGATGAGCCTCTTTCTACTTTATTAAATGCTCTGTTTTGGAATGGAGCGTATGTTATTTTGATAACTTCTGTTTTTGCGAGGGAGATTTTAGCATCTTGACTGCTAATTGGGACGTATTTTTCTTGTTCTTCTATGTTATCGGTGATTTGCGCTTCGGACCGGTTAGCTCTCGGCGCAAATGTTTTTTTATGTCTGCTCATGTGGTTGGTTATTAGATGAATTCATTATTTTATGCTAAAAATTTATTCTGATTTTTGTACAAATGGACTAAGACGAGACTGATTTTTTCCAAAAGCCTTTTCGTTTTCTATCATTAAATAAGTACTTAATAATGAATGGGTAATAATGGTTTCATTACGATCATGTAATGCAATCGTTACATTTTTCATAATGTTGCGGATATTAGAACCTGTATAAGAATATTCTTTGGCTAAATGTTTCAAGAGGTTTTCATTTTCAAAGGTTATATTTTTAGGTAAATAGTGTTTCCAAAGTGATTCTCTGGTGTTTTCTGTCGGGCGGATTACATTGATAGATACATCTATACGTCGCTTAAAAGCGTCATCCATATTATTTTCGAAATTGGAGGCCAAGATTGTTAATCCGTCAAATTTTTCTATTCTTTGCAATAAATACGACACTTCTTGGTTGGCATAACGGTCATGGGCATCTTTTACATCAGAACGTTTTCCAAACAAAGCATCGGCTTCGTCAAAAAACAGCATGCAATTTTTACCTTGCAGTCTGTTGAATAAAACTTCAAGATTTTTCTCAGTTTCACCAATGTACTTGCTCACCACCTGCGATAGGTCTACATGATACATGTCAATACCATACGTATTAGCAAGTATTCCTGCCAACATCGTTTTTCCTGTTCCCGGAGCACCGTAGAATAAGGCTATAAAACCTGATTTAAAACTATGATCATTGCTTTTAAAAAATCCATTTTCCAATGCTTTTATGTAATGTCCAACGGGTTTTATCTGTGCTCTCACATTATCTTCTAAAATAATATCATCCATTGTGAGATTAGATTTATAAAGTGTTCCCGGAAAGTAAGACCCATGGTCTAATTGTGGTTTTTGACCTGATAAAAAATAGTTTAAATACGCTGTATCCAACTCAATTTTTCCGTGAATAAATTCTGTTGAAGAACGATTGTAAATAATATCGTTTTTTAATAAAATACTGCCTTTTATTAGTTGTGCGCTATAATGCGACCATAATGATAAATCTTTACCTGCAAGCAAAAAAAGTGCGGTTTGAAAAGTAGGTTTAAAGCTACGATTGGCTTTATTGTATTCACCTCCTGCTTCAATAGCAAAAGCACTGCTGCTTTCTTCTATCTGTATAAAAGTTTTTAATATTGATGGATAATGAGCCGAAGCAACACCTAAAGCTAATATTACTCTGTCAATCGCTGTAAGTTGATGTGCATTTACGGTAATAGAGTAAGGTGATTCGTCATTTGATTTTGGTGATTCAGGCACTTCAAAAGCAACATTCAATTCTGTTTCCTCTTCTAAAAACAATTCTTTACATCGCATTTCAATAAGCGATTGCAACCATTTCATTTCTTCATTTAAAGAGGTGTGACTTACATCATTGGTCTGAAATAAATGATTAATTTCTTCAGTTTTTTCATTAACTTTTGTCTTTATTAATGCTTCTTGTTGATGGTTTTCAGTTAAGGAAATAGGAGATTTCATAATTTTATTTTGAGTTATTAGTGTTGAAATGATGATGCTGATTTGAAATCAGTTTTTTAGAGTATTTAAAAAAGTAATTAGCCATTACCAGTTTATAAATATGAATTTTTCCTGCCACGGTAACTTAACAAGACCAAGTCCCCAACCAAGCTTATCTAGTAAAATGTCCTGTGCTTTTCGTTCTACTGTTAGAGTATAATCATGGTCGGTGACAACTAATTTACCAGACCGTTGGAAAAACTCATTTTGTAATAGTGCTGCAGATGATGTTTTCATTGGAGTCCAGTTGTGCTGAACACTTTCTATTACATTTTTAGCTTGTGTTTTATGCTTACGCGAAAGCTTAATATGTTTGTTAATGGTTTGATTCATCGGAATATTACATAAGAACTTTTCAAAAACCAAGTCGTATTCCGGAGCGTTTGTTTTTCCGGTAGCGACATAATGTAATAAATGTGCGCACAATTCAGGATCAATCAGTTGCTGGGTTTTTGGATCCAAAAGATTGCAATGTTCAAAAAAGGTCTTGATGAACGGATGTATCAAAATAAGCCCTGCATTTTGAATATATTGCCCATCATTTTGGCTTAATTCCTCGGGAACTGTTTCATTCTTTTTATCAATTTTTTCCGTCGAAGTTTTTCCGTTTTCAGGATTAACTTTTGAATTATTTTTGATGCTTTCAAGAATTTCATTTTCTTTAATAAAAGGGAATATCTCAACGACTGTTTTCAAGTTTTGATGGTTGTTTTTTGTCTGTGAAAAACTGGTTTGTTCTATTTTTGATATTTGCCGTAAAAGATATTCCCCAAGATTACTATTTGAATTTTTCAGATACTCTGATAATACATTCAATATCAAACGCCATATGATTTGTCTGTCAGTATGACTCAGTTTAGAAAAACGACTTATTACATCAACTTTCAAGTTGATTTTTAAGTCCTTATTTTTTAAAACAATCAGACATAATTGCGCAATCTGTTCGTTTGAGAGTTGATTGATGATTCGCTCCTGAACATTTTGTTTTAACAAAACAGGAATAATACTTTTCTGGAAGTTGTTAGCCAAAATCAAGGTGTCAAATACCTTTGGTTCCAAAAAAGTAATCCTTTTTTTATCTGAATTCCACCAAGGCATAGATCCGTTTTGTAAAAAATAAATAAAAGTCTGAACTATTTTTTCTTGATTTTCAATAAGATATGCTTGGGTGTCACTTTCTGATTCTTGATTTGAATTTTCAATTGGTCTCGTAATTTCAGACAGTTCTTCTTTAAAAAGTTGAGCAATTTTATTTTTTAATTCAGTATTTAATGAGCTGTTTTTCACATCCAAATTCAATTCTAACCGAGGAATTTGGAGTGTATGATCAGCCAATGTATCTTCTAAAGCATTGATGTACTTTTCTATTTCCGGAAAAACATCAATAGACAAAAAGCTACTGATATCATCTTTTATACTATTTGCTTTTTCTTTGTTGTTGACTGTAATTTCAACAAAAACTTTCTGAATTATATGATCTTGCTTCACATTAAATAGGTTTTAATTATATGATATTGGTACTGGTCAGATTGTTTTATTTTATTTGAATTCTCCTCCCCAAAAACCTGCAGGACAAAGACTTAATTTTGATCTTTGTTTCGCGCTCAATCTACATCCACAACCTCTTATAAATCCATCTTTAGGAGCATCTGCGACTTCCAATGTATCAGGATTCATCCATTTTACTGCGTTGCAATTGTTGCCGGTTTTTAAAGGACATGCGTTACAAATTTCTTCTCTTATAGCAAAAACTGCTTCTTCGTTTTGATTAGCCACACCCATTTTTGAGCGTAATTCATTGAAATGGCCGCCAATGATTTCATTGCGCTTGCCAAAAAGATTTTTAATATTCATGTGAATAGTTTTTTAAATTTATTGGGGTCAAAATTAGAGGAAGGCAATGCTTTTTTACGAATAATAAGGCCTCTCTATTCTGTCTTTGCAGTAGATGATGAAATCAGTTCTTAATAAAAAAGGCTTAAAAATTTTAGAAATTATCAGGAATAGAAAAGAGATATTCTGATAAAGAAAACATTGAACTTGCTGACATTTTTTTGGAGCTTAATCCCGCTTTCCATTACAATCTTTTTTTGCAAAAAAGGATTTTCATTACAATCGCGGCTAGGGTTGCAGTCTGTTACTTAAATATTGACAAATATCTACCAAGTTTGTCATCCTGATTTTTATGACAGACTTGGTAGATATGTGCCATGAAGAGAATTAAAATCGACATTTAATTAATGTCCATTTTTAGGCTGAAATAAAATAATTTTTAACAATAAAACCATACCACATTTTCATGTGTACATTTCACTGAGTTTTGATTAAGAGAATTGTTATTTAAAATTTTATTTTTAGTATTTGTTTTAAATATTTGATTTATAGATTGTTATAATAGTTGTTTTTTCATGCTTTATTGAAAAACAAAAATCCTATTTACTGCAAAGACAGGTTTGACCCCTCAAAATATTTGTCTTTTGATTGGGGATGATTGTATGTTTGCACCATAATAATAAAGAACAGAAATTATGATTGATAACGTACTTAAAATTTTACAAAATAAGCTGAACGATCCAATAAATGGATTAAAAGATGACGATGGGGAAGTTAATATAGCTGTTGTTAATAATATCGCAAAACATGAAGACGAAGATTCCACAAATCTTAAAAATAAGGTCGTAATTACCCTATTGACCGTTGAGGAGGAATCTACAATGAAAAACACCCCAAGATATAATAAGCTAAAAACAACGCCGGTTCGCTATGAATTGGAAAGTGCTCCGGCTTATCTGAATTTATATGTAATGATCGCTGCCAACAGAGATGCTTATGACAAATCATTAGCGAATGTTTCAAAAGTGATTGAAATATTTCAGACAAATAACGTGCTGGAGGCTGATGATTACAAATTCAGAATAGAATTGCACTCCATTCCTTTTGAGCAGTTAAGTTATGTCTGGGGATTATTAGGCGGAAAGGTAATGCCTTCTGCATTCTATAAAATCAGTGTAATAAAAATTGCTCCAAACACAGCACCGCTCGATGTTGAATTAATTGATGAGGTAAATATTAAAAGCTTTAAAGTCGATTAATCATAAAAACAAAAATAAAAACTAATAACCTTTAACTTAAATTTTTAAAACATGCCAAATCCAACAACGCCAGGCGTTTCAGTTGAAGAAATTACCAAACTTCCAAATTCAATTTCATTAATAGATACAGCTATGCCTGTATTCATAGGGTATACTGAGCTAATACCCGAAGGCTATGATATTAATAATAGTAAAAATAAAAAGCTTAAAATCAGCTCTCTTTTGGAATTTGAGGATAAGTTTGGAAGAGCAAAAAAGGAAAGTATCCAACTGAAAGATACCAAAGATAAAGGACTAACTCTTATAACACCGGAAGTACAGTTTTTAATGTACTATTCGCTACAGATGTATTTTGCCAATGGTGGCGGTCCATGCTATATTGTTTCAACAGGGACTTATGCTTCGGCTTCAGCAGGAGTGCAGTTATCTTCCCTGAAAAACGGATTAGATAAGATCGAAACCCTAGAAGCTATTAAAGATCCAATTCTTATTGTTTTCCCTGATGCAGTATCATTAACCGAACCAGATTTTTACGACCTTTATAATTATACAATAGGAAAATTAGATACGAAAAATAGGTTTGCCATTTTAGATACATATGAAGGGAATTCTGCAATTACATCAAACAATCTTAATACAATTGGGCACTTTAGAGCTGGAATACTAAGTCCAACCAGCCAAGCTGCAGCTTATTTTCCACATCTACAGACCATTTTGAATTATACTTTTGATGAGAGTGAAACTGCGATCACACATACCGGTTTACAACAAGCAGGACAGAGTAGCGCGACTTTTTACGAAGGGCAGCTTGATGCTTTAGAAGAATTAGGAAGCTTAGCAAGTGAAGAAATCTTGAGCAGATCTGCAAATGCTTCGGTACTTGCCGACTTATTAGGCCAGGCTATTGCAATTGCGGAAGAAATTAATGAAACTGCTGATGATACAGGTCAACCGGGTGATGCAAAGGCAACTTTAGTAGAAGCAATTAATGAGGCAAAATTTGTCTTAAATGCCATACACGACGGAACAATAGACAATTTTGAGATGCCTGAGGATTTAGATGTAGATGCTCCTATTTTTAAGGGAGAATTTGATGACTTAATAAGTGCAATTCTTGGAGTAAAAGACGAAAAAGGAGATGCAGATGGTAAAAAACTTAAAGATTTAAAATTATCGAATTCGGCATTATACAATCAGATAAAAAAAGAGATCGCATCATTAAAAGTTATTTTACCTCCATCATCAGCAATGGCAGGAGTATATGGTAGAGTAGACAATACAAGAGGTGTCTGGAAAGCTCCGGCAAACGTAAGTCTTAAATATGTACTTGCTCCGACAGAAAAAGTTTCAGAACAAGAGCAATCAGGTTTAAATATACATGATACTGGAAAATCAATCAATGCGATCAGAACTTTTACAGGAAAAGGCACTTTGGTTTGGGGAGCAAGAACGCTTCAAGGGAAAGATAAAAACGATGATAGTACAGATAATGTATGGAAATATATTCATGTACGTCGCTATTCTGATATGTTGGAACAATCGATAAACGTAGCGCTCAAAATATTTATTGATGAACCTACTATTCCCTCCACGTATTTAAGAGCAAAAACAATGATAGAAAATTTTCTTAACCAACAATGGATAGAGGGTGCATTAGCCGGAAGTACTCCGAAAGAAGCTTACAAAGTACAAGTTGATGGAACCAAAGATGGAAATATTAATATTTTGAAGGCAACTGTCGAAATAGCATTAGTACGCCCTGCAGAATTTATTGTATTAAAGTTCTCACACAAATTACAACAATCATAAAAAATCAATCACGAACAAAAATTCGAAGTCGTACTTCGAGGAATAATTAATATTAATTTAAAATTTTTAACAAATGAATTACAAAACCCCTGGAGTCTATGTGGAGGAGCAGGAAAAATTTCCACCTTCCGTAGCGCAAGTTGAAACAGCTATTCCCGCTTTTATCGGGTACACAGCAGAAGGAACAAAAAACAAACCAACAAGAATCTCTTCAATGTTGGAATACGAAACCCTTTTTGGTAAAGCAAACCCGGAAGTTTTTGCGGTAGCTTTCAAAGATGGCGTTGCAACAGCAACACAAACTAAGGTAAGCGACTTCAAAATGTATTATGCTATGCAAATGTATTTTGCTAATGGTGGTGGCCCTTGTTATATCGTTTCGGTAGGAGATTACAGCGGTCTGGTGACTGTAGGAACCTCTACAACGGTAGGAACTCTATTATACGGTCTTGAGTTGTTAAAGAAAGAAGACGAGCCTACTCTTATCGTTTTTCCGGATCTTCAAGGTTTAGTCCCTTCTACTGCTGATGTTGCTACTGCTCAAGCCGCTGCTCAAGTTGCAGACAGTAATAAAATTGCGGCGACTGCTGCTAAAGATGCTGCTAAAGCTGTTACAGACGTTGTTGCTGGTGCTAATGTAGATGCCGCTGTGGACGCTGCTGTTGCTAAGGCTATTACTTATATTGTTAATGACCCTAACAATGCACAAATCGCTGCTGCTCAGGCTGCTCAGGCTGTCGTAGATGCTGTTAAGGTTGCTGCTGTTGTTAATAATGCTACTGTTACTACTGTTAAGGCTGCTGCTCAGGTTGTTGCTGATGCTTTTAACACAGATCTTACGACTGTTACAACTATTGCTACAGCTGCTACAGCTGCTAAATCTTTAGCTGTTTCCAGAGCTGGCGATGCTGCTGGTATTAGCCTAACGTACTCTCTGTACAACAAAGCTTTAGATCAGGCAGAATTATTAAAAGACAGATTCGTAATTATGGATGTTCTTGGAGATGATGTTACTTTTAGAAAAGAAGTAGTTGCTACAGGTTTAAACTATGGTGCAGCTTATCATCCAAAGTTAAAAACAGTTTTGAGTTATGATTTCAAGGATGCAGATATTTTAGTTACTGGTGCATCTGGTATTACAAATTTAGCAGCATTGAAATTAGCAAGCTCAGAATTATACAATCAAGCCAAAAAAGCAATTGCATCGAAACAAGTGGTAATGGCTCCATCATCATCAATGGCAGGAGTTTATGCTAAAGTGGACAGTACTTCAGGAGTATTTAAAGCACCGGCTAACCTAGGACTTAACTTCGTTGAAGCTCCAATAGTAAAAATTTCTGACAGAGAGCAGGATGCTCTTAATGTAGATCCAACATCGGGAAAATCAATTAACGCGATCAGAACTTTTACAGGAAAAGGAACATTAGTTTGGGGCGCAAGAACACTGGACGGAAACAGTAATGAGTGGAGATATGTTTCTGTACGTCGTTTCTTCAACATGGTGGAAGAATCTGTGAAAAAATCTACAGAACGTTTCGTTTTCGAACCGAATACTGCTAATACTTGGATTCGTGTACAAACGATGATCGAGAATTTCCTTAATCAACAATGGCAAGACGGCGCATTGGCTGGAAGCAAACCTGAAGAAGCTTACTACGTAAGTGTTGGTTTAAACAAAACAATGTCTGCTCAGGATATTTTGGAAGGAAGAATGGTCATTGAAGTTGGTATGGCTGCGGTTCGTCCTGCTGAATTTATTGTGCTACGTTTTTCACACAAGTTGCAAGAAGCATAAAATAATTAAACTAAATAACAATTAAATATAAATAAAATTATGAGTACATATCCATTAGTAAAGTTTGCCTTTGAAGTAGATTGGGGCGGAACAAAAGTAGGTTTTCAAGAAGTATCTGGTTTAAATATTGAAGCTGGTCTTATTGAATACAGACATGGAGCAAGTCCGGATTTCAGCAAAATTAAAATGCCCGGATTGAAAGTTTTCAATAACATTACTTTAAAGAGAGGAACTTTCAAACAAGATAACGAGTTTTTCGCTTGGTTCCAGTCAATTCAATTGAATACAGTAGAAAGAAGATCAATTACTATCTCACTTTTAGACGAAAACGGAGAGCCTGCAGTCACTTGGAAAGTGAAAAATGCATTCCCACTTAAATTACAGTCAACAGATTTAAAAGCTGAAGGTAATGAGGTTGCTATTGAAACTTTAGAATTGGCACACGAAGGATTAACTATTGAAAATAACTAATTATTAACATTAAATTTTAAAAAAAATGAATTACAAAACACCTGGAGTCTACGTAGAGGAAATCGCAAAATTCCCACCATCTGTAGCACAAGTAGAAACGGCTATTCCTGCTTTTATCGGATATACTGAAAAAGGGCCAAAAAATGAACCAACAAGAATCTCTTCTATGTTGGAATACGAAACAATTTTTGGAAAAGCAAAAAACGAAGCTTTTACATTTGCTGTAGTTGCAGAAACTACTACACCGCCAATTAAACCTAGAACAGTTACTGCCGAGTTAACAGCGCCTAATCTTTTCAAAATGTATTATGCTATGCAGATGTATTTTGCTAATGGCGGTGGACCATGTTATATTGTTTCTGCTGGAGAATCGGCTGGCTATCCAGCTTCGGTAGTGAAATCTGAATTGGAAAAGGGTCTTAATACTTTAGAGAAAGAAGACGAACCGACTCTTATTGTTTTCCCAGATGCTGAAGGTTTAAGTTCAGACAACGCTTATGATTTGTATGGACAAGCTTTAGATCATGCAGGATTGATGAAAGACAGATTTGTTATCATGGATGTTATTGGAAATAACGACGCAACTGCGGTTGATGAGTTTAGACTAAAACTGGATAGCAGCGAAAATTTAAAATATGGTGCGGCTTATTATCCAAAATTAGAAACAGTTTTAAGCTATAGCTATGATCCAGCGATTACTGTTGGAACTAATACTTTAGAATATTGGAAAACTAATGACTCTGAATTGTATAACTTAGCTAAAGCAGCAATCGAGTCTAACAAAGTAGTAATGGCTCCATCATCAACAATGGCCGGAGTTTATGCTAAAGTAGACAGTACTTCAGGAGTATTTAAAGCACCTGCTAACATTGGACTAAACTATGTAGTAGCACCTAAAGTAAAAATCTCTCATGAAGATCAAGAAATTCTTAACGTAGATCCAACTGCTGGAAAATCAATTAACGCGATCAGAACTTTTACAGGAAAAGGAACATTAGTTTGGGGAGCAAGAACGTTAGACGGAAACAGCAATGAATGGAGATATGTATCAGTACGTCGTTTCTTCAACATGGTGGAAGAATCTGTGAAAAAATCTACAGAACGTTTCGTTTTCGAACCTAATACTGCTAATACATGGATTCGTGTACAAACGATGATCGAGAATTTCCTTAATCAACAATGGCAAGACGGCGCATTGGCTGGAAGCAAACCTGAAGAAGCTTATTACGTAAGTGTTGGTTTGAACAAAACCATGTCTGCTCAGGATATTTTGGAAGGAAGAATGGTCATTGAAATTGGTATGGCTGCGGTGCGTCCTGCTGAATTTATTGTGTTACGTTTTTCACACAAGTTGCAAGAAGCATAAATTAATTAAACTAAATAACAATTAAATATAAATAAAATTATGAGTACATATCCATTAGTGAAATTTGCCTTTGAAGTAGATTGGGGCGGAACAAAAGTAGGTTTTCAAGAAGTATCTGGTTTAAATATTGAAGCTGGTCTTATTGAATACAGACATGGAGCAAGTCCGGATTTCAGCAAAATTAAAATGCCTGGATTGAAAGTTTTCAATAACATTACTTTAAAAAGAGGAACTTTCAAACAAGATAACGAGTTTTTTGCTTGGTTCCAATCAATTCAATTGAATACAGTAGAAAGGAGATCAATTACCATTTCACTTTTAGATGAGAACGGAGAGCCTGCAGTAACTTGGAAAGTGAAAAATGCATTCCCACTTAAATTACAGTCAACAGATTTAAAAGCTGAAGGTAATGAGGTTGCTATTGAAACTTTAGAATTGGCACACGAAGGATTAACTATTGAAAATAACTAATCATGGCTATCTTATATCCTCCAACTAGTTTCTCATTTATTGTTAACGGGATTTCAACAACAGAGGGTATTGACTCCAGATTTCAGTCTATATCTGGTTTATCAACAGAAATTGCAACTGAAGAATACGCCGAAGGAGGCGAAAACAGATTTCTTCATCAACTTCCTTTGAGACCAAAATATGATAATTTAGTTCTTAAGCGTGGATTAATTGTAAGTTCCGGATTGATAAGCTGGTGTAGAAATGCTATGGAAAACTTCCAGTTTGAACCCCGAGACCTGATCATTACTCTTTCAGGAGGACTACAATCTACAGCACCTTTAATGGTTTGGAACGTAGTTGGGGCATACCCAGTAAAATGGAACGTTTCAGAATTCAACGCAGAAGAAAGCAAACTTGCTATTGAAACAATAGAACTGAAATATAGATATTTCACAATACCTTCATCGTTAGCAAGCTTAGGCTTGTAATTTCTAAATCTAATCTAAGCACCTGAAAGTGTGTTAGTCTTCAGATAACATTCAGCAAAAATTTTTCAGATAAAAAAAACAAAAGATTGGTCTATAACAAGACTGAACACACTCTTTATGTGCTTAGATTTTTAAAAATAAACATGTTAAATCATTGGTTATTAGTGTTTTGAATATTAATAATTGATTAAAAAACAAACGAAATGCCAATAGAAATAAAAGAGCTTCACATTAAAATAAATGTGGACGAGAAAACAGCAGCAACGACAACTGCGACATCAGTTGATGAAGCAAAGATTATGCGGGCAGTTAGCGAAAGTGTAGAGCAGGTAGTAAATATTGAACAACGTAAAAAAGAGAGATAATGAGAGGAGCAATTCAAAAACTAACGATAGGGACTTATAAAGACTCTGATTATGAAAGACGAATTAAGGTGGGTGCTTTTAAAGCTTTTATCAATCCTACAGGTTTTTCTATGACGTATAAAACGAAGTATAATTCAGATCAGGCAGATGGTAATTCTAAGCCCAATTTAGGATATACTTCATCGGCGGCACCTGATTTACAATTAGAGTTTTTATTTGATGGGACAGGAGTAACGGAAGCGAATTCCGGTATTAAACTTATCAATAAAATTAAAGGAAAATCGTTTGCTAAAACAGCTGTAACAAAACAGATTAATGATTTTTATAAGGCTACTGGTGAGCTTGAAGGATCCATTCATAAACCCTATAATGTTATTCTTAATTGGGGTAGTTTCGAGTTTAAAGGAGTGCTTTCGGAACTAACTATAGAATATAAATTATTTGATAACGAAGGGCAACCTTTAAGAGCTATAGGAAAGGCAACATTCAGCGAATCAACAAGTCCGAAACTTGCTGGTAAAATTGAAGATAAGCAATCTCCGGATCTTACTCACAAAAGAACAGTGCAAGATGGAGATACATTGCCCTTAATGACTGAAAGAATTTACGGAGATTCCAAATACTATCTTGAAGTAGCTAAAGTAAATAAACTTGTTAATTTCAGACAATTAATACCTGGGCAGGATCTATACTTTCCGCCATTAGAAAAAGTATCATAATATGAATAATAGCGGATACATACAAACAGCAAAAAATCCAGATCTAGTAACCTTTAAGATTATGTCAGGAGGTACAGAATTGCCTGGTAAGTACGGTGTGAAAAGCATTGTAGTGGAGAAAGAAGTCAACAGAATTCCTTATGCCCGCATCGTTATTTTAGACGGAAGTGTGCCGGAACAGGATTTCAAATTAAGTAATGAAGATCTATTAATTCCTGGGAAAGAAATTGAAATTACTGCCGGATATCACTCTGAAGAAGAGACCATTTTTAAAGGAATTGTTGTAAAACACAATATAAAAATCAGAAACGGTTCTTCTTACCTCATCGTAGAATGCAGAGATAAAGCTGTAAAAATGACTTTAGGAAGAAAAAGTAAATATTTCTACGAAAGTACAGACAGCGATGTCATGGAAGAACTTATTGGTAATAACGGACTTACTGCCGATGTGGAAGCTACTTCAAATTCTCATAAAGAATTGGTTCAGTATCAGGCTTCTGATTGGGATTTTATGTTGACCAGAGCACAGGCCAACGGTAAATTGTGTTTTGTTGAAGATGGAACTATCAAAATAGCTAAACCTGATTTTAGTGGTGAAACCTTAGAAACAGTGGTTTACGGATCATCTGTACATGAATTTGACGGTGAAATTGACGCGAGAGATCAATTCAACAAAATTACAGCCAAAACTTGGAGCTATACCGATCAGGAATTAACGGAAGTTGAAGCTCAGGATCCGGCAATTAATCTCAATGGAAATCTTTCTTCCGGTGATCTAGCAAAAGTTTTTGGAATTGAAGATCTACAACTTAAACACGGCGGAAATCTTACGCAAGGCGAGCTACAGGAATGGGGCGATGCTAAAGCAACTTTTCAACAGTTAGCAAAAACAAGAGGAAGAGTAAAATTCCAGGGAATTCCATCGGTGAAACCGGGAGTTTCATTAACGCTTCAAGGTGTAGGAAACAGATTCAACGGAAAGATTTACGTTACAGGTGTTCGTCACGAAATAGCCGAAGGAAATTGGTTAGTAGACGCTCAATTTGGACTTTCTCCAACATGGTTTTCAGAAACTTATGATGTCAGCGAAATGCCAGGTTCAGGAATTATGCCTGCAATTAGCGGATTACATATCGGTGTCGTATCACAATTGGAATCTGATCCGGATGGTGAAGATAGAATTTTAGTGCAAATCCCAATTATTAATAATGAAGAGGAGGGAATTTGGGCAAGAATTGCCACTCTTGATGCGGGAGAAAACAGAGGATCATTTTTCAGACCGGAAATTGGTGATGAGGTCATCATCGGATTCATTAATGACGATCCTAATGATGCAGTTGTCCTTGGAATGCTGAATAGCAGCGCAAAACCTGCTCCAATTGTAGCTTCTGATGATAATCACGAAAAAGGATTTGTAACCCGAAGCGAAATGAAAATGATTTTTAATGACGACAAGATTTCATACACGCTTGAAACTCCAAAAGGCAAAAAATTAATTGTAGATGAAGATGCAGACATCATTAAAATTGAAGATGAACATTCTAATATTCTTACGCTTAATAAAGACGGGATTAGTATAGAAAGTGGGAAAGACATCAAGATCAAAGCAAAAGGTGACATTACGATGGAAGGAACCAATATCAATGTAAAAGCATCTGCACAATTCAAAGCTGAAGGAAGTTCTGGCTCAGAGCTTAAATCAGGAGCAGTAACAGTCGTAAAAGGATCTCAAGTTAAAATTAATTAATCATGAAACCAGCAGCAAGAATTACAGACATGCATACTTGTCCTATGGTCACGGGAACTGTTCCACATGTAGGCGGCCCAATAATTCCGGCAGGAGAACCTACAGTACTTATTGGAGGAATGCCTGCAGCAAGAGTGGGAGACAAAGCAGTATGCACAGGTCCATTAGACACCATTGCATCAGGATCTTCAAGTGTTTTGATAGGCGGAAAACAAGCCGCAAGAATGGGAGATTCTACAGCGCATGGAGGGGTAATCACCGCAGGTGAAGCTACTGTTTTAATAGGCGGATGATATTTAAGGATAGGTTATGAGCCACCATTTAAATATGATCTAACTAAAACTAAAAATGTAAAACATCCATAACAAAACGGTTAGAACAACCAAAACTCTATGTTACAGATGCAAGATGTTACAATTAAATATAATACAAATAACGTATGAAAATAAATACAGATTTTTTAGGAATAGGCTGGAGTTTTCCGCCTGAGTTTAATGAGACTGAAGGAAAACTGTCAATGACCACCGATGTAGAAGACATCAATAATAGTCTTATTATTTTGTTGTCAACACGCCCGGGTGAACGTGTAATGTTCCCTGACTACGGATGCGATCTGCAGGAAATGCTCTTCAAACCTCTAGACTTAACGCTTATCACTCAAATGAAAGGAATCGTTGAGCGTGCTATTCTATATCATGAACCTAGAATAAACATTTTAAGTATTGAAATTGATACTCAGGAAGAACTTGAAGGAGAAGTTTTGATAGAAATTGACTACGAAGTAAGAAATACTAATACAAGAAGCAATATTGTTTTTCCTTTCTATAAAGGAGAAGCTACTGAAATATAATGAATTACGGGATGTCTGTAGCCATTTTGAATACTACCAAACATTACATAAGTATTGCATCTGACCATAGAAAGATAAATATAAACAAATGAAAAAAACAGATACATTTTCACATTATCGTGAAGGAAAATCACAAATGCAGCGCTTTTTAGCAGAATTAGATCCTAGCAATCTTGAATTACACGATTTCGATCTGTTTGATTGGCTATTATTCGCAAATAATTTTGCTAAGCGTGTAAACTACTTTGACAAAGATGATAATACAACACCACAAGGAAACTGGGGAAACTTCTTCTTGGGTGATGATACTGGTGATGCTGTTCCAAGAAGAGAAAGCGTTGAGTATAAAAGTATGAAAAAACAGGTTACAGATCTTATGTCCCAGTTTGAACAAGACAGCAATTTGACCCCACACCTGACATTATTTGTTTGCTTTTTAAAATTATTAGATTTCTCAAAAAAAGCCTTCAATAATTTAACGAAAAGGCATTTGGACTTCTATTATAATGAAATTCTCCAAATTGAAAAAAATGATGCCAAATCAGACAAAGCCTATGTGATTTTTGAATTGGCAAAAAAAGCAATTCAGGAGAAAATCCCTAGCGGTACATTGCTGGATGGTGATAAAGACGCAAATGGAAAAAAACGAATTTACAAAACAGGTGATGAGCTTATTGCCAATCAGGCAAAAGTAGTTGAAATCAAAAGTTTTTTAAACGATGTCGAAAAAAGAGAGCTGAAAATGGCTCCGGCAGCAAATACTGCAGACGGCATTGGTGATAAATTACCGGATGACAGCAACTATTGGTGGCCATTTGGATATAATTCTGATGAAACAGTTTCGAATAAATCTATTTACAAAGAACTTCCAAAAGCTAAACTAGGTTTTTCGGTGGCGTCATCATTATTTGATTTAAAAGAAGGTGAGCGAACAGTTACTCTTAGAATAGATTTTAATAAAAATTCGACTCAAAGATTACAGAATCTTTCAAAAACTGATATTGAAAATAATATCAAAGTGCTTTGTAGTGGTGAAAAAGAATGGTTATCGGGCATCGTTTTAAAATGTATTAGAAACGAAGAGCAAACATTAGAACTTTCTTTCACATTATCCAAAGATTTCCCGGCAGTCGTAAAATACGACAAGGAAGTATTGTTAGAAACATTTCAAACGGATTTTCCTGTTGTAAGGTTTATGATCGAAGGTGAAAAATACTACGATATTTATGAAGCTCTTTCAGAAAAATTAATAAAAAATATAGAAGTAGCAGTTGATGTAAAAGGAGTAAAATCGGTTCAGATAGAGAATGACAGTAGTACATTAAATTCAGAAAAACCTTATTATCCATTTACTGCTCAACCTATTAAAGGATCTAATTTTTATATCAAATGTCCTGAAATGTTTTCCAAAAAATGGCTAAATGCAGACATTACCATCAATTGGAAAAATACTCCGGAATCTATAAAAGATTTATACAATGGATATATCATTAAGCCTAATCAAAACATCAGTTTAAAAGATTTTGAAGGGTTAAAAACCTCATCAATTGTAGATTCTGATGCTTATTTTACAGCAGATACCGCATTGTTGGAAAAAGAAATCTGGCATGCTAAAGCGAATGATATTGATGTATTTAAAAAAGTAGATGGTGGGTATAAAACCCAATTTTCAATCAATAATACAAGTAATGAATCAGGCACAAGTGAGTCTATCCGGTTGACATTCAACCAATCATCATTACAGGATGTTTATCCTAAGCTGTATACACTGGCATTATCAAGTGATCCGAAAGTAGGAAAACTTATTCCGAACGAACCTTATATTCCTTTTGCTGAAGATATCGAACTGAATTACAGCGCCAAGGAAAATGCATACTCATATTTAAGTAAAGATGCTGATGGGGAAGCTTCAAAAAGTAAAGGAGTACAATTGTATCATGAAGATGCATTCGGACAATACGAAAAAGAAGTTGAAATTAAGAGTATTGTACCTGTACACCAAAATGGTGGTGAATTATACATCGGTTTGGAGGCGCTGCCACAAACGACAGTTTCACTATTAATCCAAATGCTGGAAGGAAGTGAAAATCCTTTGGTTGATACTTTCGAAGAAAAAGAGTTTATAGAATGGAATATTCTTTCAAATAATACTTGGATTGATTTGTCGGATTATATGTTGAAAAATGAAACCAGAAGATTTTTGGAATCAGGTATTGTAAAGTTCAACATTCCTAAAGATATCAACACCAACCATACAAGATTTACTAACGGATTGGTTTGGATCAGAGCGAAATCAAAAAGAAGTTATGATGCGGTTTGTAAAGTTCAGGGAATTTATACTCAGGCTGTTTTAGCAACATTCCAGAATCAGGATAACGATTTATCTCACTTAAATAACGGATTAGAAGCAAACACCATTAATAAGCTTATCACCAGAGTTCCTCAGGTAAAATCGGTTAGCCAGCCTTACAACTCGTTCGATGGTAAATATAAAGAAACAGATACAGAGTTTTACAGACGCGTAAGTGAGCGATTAAGACATAAAAATAGAGCCATTACGCAATGGGATTACGAACATTTGGTATTACAGGAATTCTCGGAAGTTTTCAAGGTAAAATGTTTAAATCATACTTCTGAAAAATCCTATATGGCTCCAGGCCATGTAACCCTTATGGTGGTACCGAATATTAAAAATAAAAATGCTTTTGACGTCTATCAACCTAGAGTAAGTAGAGCAAGTCTGAATAAAATTCAAAATTATGTGAATGAATTAAATACGATGCATGTTAACGCTCAAGTAATTAATCCAAATTATAAAGAAGCAAAAGTAGATACAAAGGTAAAATTCTTTGAACAGTATGATGAAACATTTTATACAAGACAACTAGACGAAGATATTAAAAAATATATATCGCCTTGGGCTTTTACAGATTCTAAAGATATTGATTTTAACGTGAAACTAAATGTAAATCAAATGATTAACTACTTAGAGCAACTGTATTATGTAGATTACATTGATGAAATAAAAATATTGGTGAATAATGTTTTACAAACACAATCATTAATCGAAGTAGATCCAAAATCAATTTTGGTATCTGCCAAACAACACAATGTTACTATTGCAGATCAAGTATGTATTTAATAACAAATAAGAAGAAAATATAATTATGTCAGAAAATAAGCATATTAGTATATCAAAAAATATAGAAACGGAGGATCAAACCGATTTTCATTTTCTACGCAGAACAGGTGTTGAGTACATAGAAAAGTTAGGAGGAAAACTCTGGACAGATTACAACTCTCATGATCCCGGTATTACCACTTTGGAAGTTTTAAGTTATGCCATCACAGATCTTGGTATGAGAATGAACTTAAACATGGAAGATATCTTGGCATCTGAAGACGAAAAGAAAGATATTCATACACAGTTTCTAAAGGCTACAGAAATTCTACCTTCAAGACCTTTGAACGAGGTTGACTACAGAAAGTTGTTTATAGATATCAACTTTAAGTCAGGTCATCAAAGACCAATCCGTAATTGTTGGTTGGTTCCTAAAACCGAAAAGTTATATGTTGACTGTAAAACCGGAAAATTAGACTTTAAACCTATTGGAGATAAGGTAAAAGATTTTGATGTAAAAGGAATGTATGATCTCTATGTAGATTATGCTGAAGATATTGATGTTGAGGATATTAATGGAAGAAAATGCGAGAAATCTAATGTCAATCTTAAAATATTAGACCGCTACCATACCAACAGAAGCCTTTGTGAAGATTTGGCTGAAATTAAAGAAGTCGAAACCCAAAAAGTGGCAGTGTGTGCCCGTATCGGACTTGTAAACAAAGCTGATGAAGAGCTTGTACACGCTAAAGTAACAAGAGCGATTAATAATTATTTGGCTCCGGAGGTTCATTTTTATTCACTAAAACAACTGCTTGATAAAGGTCAAACTACAGATGAAATTTTTGAAGGACCACTTTTAGATAATGGTTTTATTGATACTGAAGAACTTAAAAACAGCCAATTAAGAAGAGAGGTTCGTGTTTCGGATATCATCAGTGAACTTATGAAAATTGATGGTGTTAAAGAAATTCATGAAATTTCTATTACAGGTTGTGATAATGTCATCAAGCAAACAAACGACTGGTTGATCTGTATTGAAAAAGGTAAAAAACCTGAGCTATGCGAATTAAGTTCGTTCAGCTACAGTAAAGGTTCTCTTCCGTTAAATATCAATGATGCAAAAGTTCAGGAGTATTTAAAAACTCTTAAAAGAGAAGAAGAAGTATTGAGAGAAGATGCCAGACAAAATAAAGAATTGGTTTTACCACAAGGAACCTCATATGATATCGCAAACTATGCGACTATTTTAAATGAATTTCCGGATACTTATGGAGTCGGAATATCAGGAATTATAGGAAATCAAAACCCGGAGAGAGAAGCTTTAGCTAAACAATTAAAAGGTTATTTATTGTTTTTTGATCAAATCCTTGCAAGCTACTTTAAGCATCTTGAAAAAGTAAAAGAAGTTTTAAGTGTAAATGGGGATTTAAAGAGAACTTATTTTACACAAGCTCTTAAAAATATTAAAGGTTTTGATGAATTGGTTTCTAATTATGATGCCGAAAGTGATGATAAACTTACAGATTCATTGTACGAAGAGCTGGACAATAGTGTAGAACGTCGAAATGAAGTGTTAGATCATTTGATTTCTCGTTTTGCTGAAACATTTAGCGACTATACGTTCTTAATGAAATCATTGTACGGAAAATCTGCTGATGAAATTGTCTTAAGCAACAAAGAAAACTTCTTAAACGAGTATCAATCATTAAGTAAAGACCGAGGATTGGGCTACGATTATACATTAATTGGAGATTCAGATAATTGGAATACAGATAATATTTCCGGTGCACAGAAAAGAATTGCCCGTTTGTTGGGAATTAAAAATTATTCTCAGAGAAATTTATCTCAATCGCCAGTCTCAATCATTAAAACTGAAAACGGTGATGGTAAATATAGCTACACCTGGAAAATAAAAGATGCAACCAGCAGCAATATTGTTTTATCGTCTGTAAATACATACGAAATTGAATACGCTGCAACCAAAAATTTGAATGAAGCGATTTATCAAACCATTCAAATAGATCAGGAAGATCTTGAAAATGCATTAGAAACATTAGAAGAAGGTCAAGATTCTTATGATTTAATTGGAAATATACAAATTCGTTTTTCTGGAGGAGGTAATTATTATTTTGATATTGTAGATGATACAGATAAGAAAAATGTAATGGCTACTCATAAAAAGACCAATCCTTATCCGGATTTAAACACATTGAAAATCGGAATTAGGGAGACGGTGAAGTATTTTAAATATGATTTTACAGAAGAGGGTATTTTCCTTATTGAGCATTTGTTATTAAAACCAACAGCTAAAGATTATAAACTCATGGGTGGTATCGGCTGTATGGAGATTGGAGCAACTTTTAGAATATCATTTGACATTGAAGCAGATTATTCTATAACAGACCCGGTAAAGTATTCGGAAGCCCTCATGTCTTCTTGTGAAGAAGATTGCGAAACAGATGTTTTTGATCCTTACTCTTACCGTGTAAGCGTTGTTCTTCCTGGCTTTGCTTATCGTTTCCAGGATCCTGATTTCAGACGCTATGCCGAAACAGTTATCAGACAGGAAATTCCGGCTCATGTTTTAGCAAAAATTTGCTGGGTTGGAGATCGATTGAGCGAAAAACAAACAGCTCAAAACGACTTGTCTGAATTTGAAGTTGCTTTTAAAAAATACCTTTCAGATAAATCGAAAAACAATACAGCTAATTTAGGAAACAGCATTCAGGATTTACTGATCGCTCTTACCAATTTGAACAATATTTATCGACCGGGAAGACTCTTAGACTGTGCAATAGATGATAATGACGGCCTAGACGGAAAAATAATTTTAGGACAATCAAACATATAAAAATTGAAAAACAATGAATGCCAAATTAGATAATGTAACAACCCAATATAGAAAGTTCAACGTAAATCAAGCGTTAACAGAAGGGCAATTAAACGAATTTATAGACTATTTCGAAGATCAGGACAGGCTATCAAGAACTCGTCTGAGCGGCGTGGGTGTAGTATGTGGTTTTAGATCTGAGTACGTAGATTTTATCTTACAGCCTGAAGTTTCAAGGGAAAAAGAATCTAAACCTGGAGACTTAGATCTTGAAAATCCCCTTCAGACTATTATGATTACACAGGGTGCCGGGGTTACCACAGACGGAGACTTAATAACGCTGCGCCAAAAAGAAGATAGTCCTTCAGAAGTTACTATAGACTTCGAAGTTAAAAATTATAGATATTATAAAAATTATATTGATAAGGTCGGATATGAATATTTTCGTATTGGAGGTAATCAAATCCCTCTTGTGGAATTGTTTACAGAAAAGGAATTAAAAGCTGCCGGTGCTAATATTGCAGACTATAAACCAGTAAGCGACATCGGTAATATAAACGATAAAATTATAATTTTATATTTAGAAAGTTATTCAAACGAGGAGTCACCTTGTGAAGATGCTGATTGTGATAACACCGGAGCAGAGCAAGTGTCTAATCTTAAAGTGCTTTTAGCAGATTCAGCGTCTGTTTCAGCTCTTATTGCAAGAGGCGATGCAAAAGATACTATCTATAAGGCTCACAATGCTTATGAAGAACTTTTTGATCATTTACCTAAAGTAGAGGCAAAAAGAGTTATTCTGGATGCTGATACTACATCAGCGTCGAAATTAAAAACAAAATTTAGGGATGCTAGTGATGCGGTTGCAGAATTAAGCGATGGTTTTAATGCAATTGCAAGTAATTTTAACGTAAGTGTAAACCTTGGCGGGCAATCACTTACAGATAAATTGACTTCTTTATTGCTTCCGACAATACCGTCAAGATTAGAAGATTATCAATACCGATATGATTTGCTAAAAGATTTAGTAGATACATACAATGAGATTAAAGGCTTGATTTTACATCTAAATTTTGAGTGTTGTCCAGGGATAGCTTCATTCCCTAAACACCTTATGTTAGGGGCTGTCGGAACAACACTAGAATTAGGAAAATATGTGCCTTTCCGTCATGGTTTTTATAATTCACCTATAACCACAAATGATGATGAGAATTACGAAAAAGTAGTAATGCTTGCCAATCGTTTTGTACAGAAATTAAATGGATTTCAATCATACCTCGGACCTATTAAAATTACCCCTTCTAATCTTTATGTAAGATTGGGTGATAAAGCAATCCCGTACTACTACAATGTAGATAAACCATTATTGACTCAATGGAACTTTGAAAAAACAAAAACCGATAGAGAAACCTACAATTTAAGCTATCATACAACCAATTTGGCCGGAGAAAACTTTGTTCAAGATCCATTGAATTATAATATTGACAACAACGACTTCTACAGAGTTGAAGGTCATTTAGGATTACCTTACAAAACAGCCTTACAAAATATCAACGATCTGAAAACAAAATACGGATTAGCTTTTGATGTCATTGCGTTGGTTTTACAGAAAGGTGAAAAACCTGGTGGCGATGTTCCAAGAGAGAAAACGGTATCAATTGATGATTTAAGAAAACAATTGGTGTCGATTTCTAGTGACATCAGTAACAAAAAAAATGATTCACAAAGTACTTTACTAAACATATCTAAATTAGATGAAAAGTTAAGATTATTAAACCAGGCTGAATTCTCAAAAGAAGGATCGCCAGACGGTGTAAATGTTGTAAAACAAGATCCTAAAAAAGACGATGTTGTAAGCGAGCTTTTAAGCGAATTTTTAGAAAGAAAATCGGGCTTAGAGCATGTGGCTGGTGTAGAACCGGGTGGAACTTTTGTTTTAATTTACGAATCAGAAACAAATAACCAGGTTTTGGCAGATTTCTCATTGCCTTACTTATGTTGTTCTAAAAAAGAACCGGTCTCCCTTATATTGCCAAGCGCTAAGCTATGTCAAAAAGATGCTCCGATTGCTATGACAGTCATTCCGCCAAACGGAGAAGTAAAAGCATTTGTAAATGGTGTTCAGGTACCGGCAATTACACAATCTGCAGGTCAGAGTTACTTTGATCCAGGTTTAGTTACTTCAAGTTATTTGGAGCAGACAATTACCTTTACTGTTAATGATGATTTTGTAGAGACTCAAATGGTTGTACACAAAAATCCGGAAATCGTATCTGTATTATCTGGTACGGTAACTTATGAGGCTCCTACGACAAATCCGGATACAACAAATCCAGATGCAAAAGTTGAATTTGATGTAGTTGGAAACCTTGCAGGTTTTACGTTTACATGGAATTTTGATGATGGTACCCAGATCATACCTAACGAAGCACCGACTAATAAGAAAATTCATGTTTACAAACTAACTGCAGGGCAGGAAGATACTTTCAACCCAACACTTACGGTAACCAATAGTAACGGATGTAGTACGGTTTATAGATTAGCACCATTAAAGTTAACTGGACAATCTACGATTGCTTGTTTAACAGGTATGAGGATTCTTATTCAGTATATCCATGCAAAGGAAAATGGAAATCATACTTGTAATGCAGCAGTGTTTAATTTAAAAGGAAACGGATTAATTATAGGAGGTAATCCAAATGGAAATGTTTTCTTAAATAATGCGGGAGGCCCAGATGATAAACTGAATTATCCTGACAATTATCCACCAAATTATACAGGATTTGATAGAGCGAGTGAAATTATTATTAATCAGGATGAAGCACAGCAAATCGCAGCATTATCCCCAGACGGATTTATATCATTCTCTCTTGAATGTGCATTGGGTTACTGTCATACCGGGGTTGCCTGGACTCAGATATTCCTTGCTGATAGTCAGGTTCCGATTTATGATGATTATCCAGAGAATAATTTCTTATCAATTAACCCTTGTACAGGTGATACAAGATAATAATTCGATAAAGGAGAAATAGTTTAATAATAACTCCATAGGCAGAAATACTGTCTATGGAGTTTATTAAACTGTCTTAATAAATCATTAAAAAATTAACAATAATGAATAATCAATTAAGTAATATATCAACTCAATATCGCAAATTCAGTAAAGGACAATATATAGAACATACCCAGTTCAACGAGTTTTTGGATTTTTTTGAAGATCAGGACCGTTTGTCTAGATTGCTGCTGCAAGGAGTAGGTGTTGTATGTGGTCTCAAGCCAAATCTTATGTATACAAATAAGATTTTGAGTAGTATACAGCTTTCTCAGGGAGCAGCACTAACAACCGACGGCGATTTACTAACCTTGAATAATACAAGTGCGGTGAGTGGAGATTTGTATGTAAGTGATCTAAAAACCATTAACATAGAAAGTAAAAATTATACACATTTTAAAGTGTATGATAATTTTAAGGTAAAATATCCGTCATTTTATGATGATGACAAAAAACAGATTGAACTTTGGGAGTTAGCAACTGCTCAGGAAGCAAATTCTGATTTTCAACCCATTAGTAATCTTTCAGATGTAGAAAACAAATATTTGTTGCTGTATTTAGAGGATTACGAAAAAGAAGTTAAGCCTTGTAGAGGAGTTGATTGTGATAATCATGGAATCCAACAAATTAGAAATCTTAAAGTATTAGTTACCACGGCACAAGGAATTATTAATATTCTTGGAGATGATAGTGTTCTACCTCTACCGGATCCTATAGATGGTAGTATTACGCCAAATAGAAAAGATCGTATTCAGCCTCATCCTTTGTTTATAGAAGATATATTGAGAGCTGAAAAACAAGAGCGAGTTATTGTAGAACGACTTATTTTAGAGAAAGGAGTTGATGCAAAATTTTCTTCTTCTGATGTAAAAGGTTTGTACTCTGCTGCTTTAGAAACAAATAGTTATGGTGAGATTGTTTTTGAAAGAATCAATGCAATCTCTCAAATAATGGGACTTACAATTGTTGGCCATCAGGGCTTTAAAAGTGCATTAGAATATTGTCTTACACAGACAACAGGTTTTCAGTATGCTTATGATGTCGTAAAAGATTTAATGGATACCTATTTTGAAATTATAAAATTGCTTCCTAAATCCTTTACTAAAGGCTTTCCGGATTTGAATTCTTTTCCCAAACACATTATGCTTGGAAAATTGGTGTCGAATACCCAATTAGATTCATTTAGACATCAGTTTTATAATTCGCCTGTTTTAGATGATGAAAAAGCAACAGAAAGAGTTAAAGCATTAATTAATCGCTTTCATCAACAGGCGCAGAATTTTAGGTATTCCAGTAGTTTTGAAGATGAGGCGCAAATTAAAATCACTCCATCTCAAAAACTAAATCCTCTTAGTAATAAAGCGGTTCCTTTTTACTACCAGATTACAAAAGAACTTTTGAAAACGTGGAATTTTGATAAAACAAGCAATCGATCATTTGGAGATAATTTAGGATATGCTATCAATTTCTTTACCCCGAATACACAGATACAGGATGATTCTTTACATTTTAATATAGATAAAAATTCGTTTTATAATATAGAAGGACATCAGGGGATGGATTACCAAATGGCCTTTGAACAAATAAAGAAAATCAAAGATGAGCTGCAGCTTGGATTTGATATTATGGTTTTGTCTTTAGAGGATTTAGTAGATAATAAAGACCTTTATAAAGCGTACTTCAATGAATACTTAGAAAAACATCCTGGATTAGAACATAAACGTGGAGCTGAGCGAGGAGGTACGTTTGTCATTGTCTATGAATCATTAGAAAACCCAAAGGTTTTTGCGGATTTTTCACTTCCATACATCTGTTGTACACCAAAAATTGAAGCCGATTTAAGTTTGCCAAATACTGTTATTTGTGCTGAGGCTAGCCGTATACCTTTTAAAGTGCTTCCTCTAGGTGGTGTTGTAAAAGCTGTTGTCGATTCAGAATTGAATGGAGTAGAAATAATTGATGGAAAATATTTCTTTAATCCAAAATTAGTAAGCGATGATCTGCATGGTCAGGTAATTACCTTTACAGTAAACGGAAAGCCAACCAACTGTAGGATTAAAGTTATTGCAGAGCCTAAAGTAAAAGTGGTGGTTGATTATGTCTTCTATCCTGAAGGTAACTCAATAGCAACAACTGTAAACTTTATCGTTTCCGCAGAAAATGGACAAGATATTACGGACTATACGTATAGCTGGAATTTCTGGGATAATGATAGTTGGGTTACTCTGCAACCTGATTCTAAAGGATATGTTAAATATACTTTATACAATGTGGTTCCAACAAGAATTCCAACAATAAAGGTAAAAGTGAATGGTGGTGGATGTACTCAGGATATAGAGATAAGAGATTGGTATGATGTTCCTCTTGTGCCTTCTGTTGCAATAAAAAGTATCAGATTCTCAGATGTAAATTGTTGCCAATATACCATTCCTACTGTTACGGCTAAGGCAATGGGGCCTACAAGTGTTGGGTTAAAGGATGTTTTTTTTAAATTAAATGGCGAAGCTCAAGGGCCATCATCACTTATCTATTCATGGGCAAAATTAAAAGGTCCAATAGTAACGCTTACCGGAGTTAATACACTTGATCTTCAAGTTGATGATTTAGTGGTTGGAGAATATGAATTTCAACTTACAGCTGTGGATGTTGATAGCGGAGCATTTGCTAAATCTGACATATTGTTCGTAAACGTATATCGTTAAGGCTAATTAAAATTTTGTGTGATACATATTGTAAAGGGATGATTTGTAAACTAAAGAATCATCCCTTTTACATCAATTAACTAATAAAATAACAATAAAAAATAATATAATGGAAGCAGCAAAATGCAATGTTTTATTAAAACTAGAGTATGATTATACTCCTTCGGTTCCTATTACATCTTCAACTGCAGTCTATAAATATAGAATCAAAAATTCTATGAGTCCGTATACTGAACTTGCTAAGAACCCGGCACCCATGAGTGAAGAAGAGGTGTCTCTTCCTGACATTCAATCTGCCGGTGAATATGAGCTAAAAGTAGAATTAGCTGTAAATGGAGCTACTGATGAGGAAACATTTTTTTTTCAAGTAGACAAGTGTGATGTATCATTTTGTAAGGATCCGTCTATTGAAAAAGTATATTTGGGTGTGAATGATCAAATAATAATGGATTATACAGTAGATGAGACAGATCTTAATGCAGTAGAATATCAAATAGCTACAGATAGTCAATTTCATAATATTATTCATTTTAGGGTACTTTTAAAAAGTGATTACAAGCCCACTGAATATATTGAAATGAATGATGGAACCATTATTAATGAGACTAAATTATTCATTAGAGCAAGAAAACACTGTTCTCCATCTGGAGTTTCAGTTTGGTCAAATGTAGTTGAGTTTACATCTGGGAAATGGGGTAATCTGCCAGTTCTTTATCCTTTTGATTTTGCCTATTGTGTGTCGGGGAAATTTGAAGGTAAGGATCCAAGGGATATTGGTGAGGGCAGTATTTGTCAGTCAAGTAATAATCCATTTGCGAGAAAGGTATATCTTACTACACCTGTTCCTGAAATAGGGAGTTTTATTTATAATAGATACGTTACACCAGCAAGGCCTGCAGTAAAAGGAGATCTATTGGATTTTGATGGAGTAAATTCAGGTTTCAATGAATATGGACTAAGATGGATTAGATTTGAAAAAGATGGCATTAACCCAACTGTAATTTATGATGTAGAGCCAACCACTGGCGAAATTGTTAATATTTCTTTACGTTATAATTGTAATTTCTAATTCTACTCATCTAAAATAACTAATAAAATCCTCATTCATTGAGGATTTTATTCAGTCAAGCAGTTTTTTTAATTATCTTCTATTGTTTTTACGTCTTGTACTTATAATATTGAAAAGTTTCGCAACATCCTCCAAGTGGATTTCGAAATCATCGTAATATTCATTTAGAGAATGAAGGGTGATAATGCCTCTCTCAACATCGTGGTTGACGATTCTCTTTACCAAAATTCCCTTCTCTTTGTGAACGATTACAAAATCCCACTTGTCGTAATGCAGTTTGCTCATCCAATAATCTTGTCTGATGTTTCTGCATAAAATAATGTCGCCTTCCAGATAGCTTTCGTACGATCCGTTGTCCATGCTGTCTCCTTTTACTTCAAAACACATGTATTCGCCTCGGTGCTCTATATCGTCAGTAAAAGGAATCGTTGGTAAGCTTTCTATATACTCTTCATCTGCAAAACTATGTAAATAACCGGCTTGTGCATATTGATTTGCAAGCGGAACATTCATAATTTTTAAATTTGAAAAAACAACAGGAGATGCACTGTCATTTAGCTTCTTTTCTTGTTCCTCCAGTAAATTGGTTATAAAATAAGCAGTCGTTTCGGGTATTTTTCGTTCGCCTTTTTCCCAATATTGTACGGCTCTGGTGCCAACACCTATAGATTTTGCTATATCAGCCTGCTTCATTTTTAGTTTCTTTCGGATTTCTTTGAATTCTAAATAGTTCATTTTGATATGTTTACAGTTGTTTTTTAAAAATAAACGAAAAATATTCGCTTTTATATTTAATAATACGAACAATGTTCGTATATTTGTAATGTTGTTAAGATGGAACACTGCAAATGTACAAAATTATATTTATAATTTAATGTCATTTTGATATTTAAATGCTTTGTTTAAACTGTTTTGATTCTTATAATCAAAAAGTTAACAAATATTTTGTACAGAGTGAATTTTGAAATTAGATTTTATTTATTTTGTTTTATCCAGCGCTAATTAAAACGAAATGAATTTTTTAATCTAAAAAAATGCAAAAAATGCGTTTTTTAATTTTAATATTATAGCTTTTTGTGCATGTTGTATAATCTGATTAATGAAAAAAATGCGTTTATTTTTTTAAGAATAAAAAATAAACCAAAAAATGTAGACTAACACTACTGTTTAGCATATAAAATATCGATTAATTATAGCTATCAGTAAGATTGTTACTACATCCTAAAGGGAAAACAAATTTTGTGAAATAACCTCACTTATTTTTAAAGATAATTTAAAAGTAAAATACAGTATTGCGTTCTTTTACAACAAATTACGAGAAGTAAATGCCAGCTGTTTAATTGTTTATAAAACATAGATTTCTTATAAACATCAATAGAGTCATTTACGAAAAAGTAAAATTTAGAAGAAAGAAGCCGGGTATCATTTCTATTAGAAAATACCGGATATCAACTTCTGAAAAAATCAAAATTAAATAATCTAATTAGACATCCGTTTAAAGGCTTTAAGTAGGCCTTTAGGGTTTCTTATTGACCCAATTAAACATAAAAAATTTCAGAAACATGAAAGCTTGTCTAATTTAAAAATAAACTTTTAACCATAAAATAAACTTTTAACCACCAAATGAAACGTAGTAAAGAATTAGTAGAGAAAAGAAAAGATTTTGTGATTGACTATGTAAAACGTAATCAAGATAAACAGATGAAAGTGATTGTAACCGAGTTAACAGAAATGTTGTTTTTATCGGAAAGAACGATATATAACATTCTTCTTCAGAGTTAGTTTGAAAATAGTAAAACAAAATTCAGTTTTTGCATTTATAATGCCTTCAATAACTAACCCGATCATATTAATTAAAGAGGTTGTCCTAACATCTTTTTCAAATTTAAGTTTATACATAAAATACTAAGGTGAAACGGTTTTTGCTTTTTAGTTCTATTGTTTTAGGTGAAACATAAACCTGAAAAAAAGAAACCGTTTGACCTTGGATTGTTAGAGAAATCAATTTTAAAAGATTAAAAAAAAGCAATTGTTCATTTAATAAAACTTAGAAACCATGAAAAAAAAAGAAAAGAAAAAAAAGAAAGAAAAGAAAGAAAAACTGCAAAAGTCTAGCAAAGACATCAGTGATCTTATCGATGAATTAGCTTATGTAAATGAAAGTATTCAAAAAAGCAAAAGGTTTTTAGATGATATGTACATACTGGCTCAAGAATAATTAAACATTTAAAAGCTATGGAAAAATCAAAATTTTTAATAAATAATATATAGGAAAAAAATGAATCTGGATAGTATAAAAGCTCTATTAATCGGAACTGCAATTGCATTTTCAGGAGGATTATTAAGGGTGCTAGTTTCAATACAAAACAAAGAGAAAAAACAACCATGGGAGCACTTTGTCACATTAGCAATAGTAGTAATTGTTGGTCTTACAATGAGTTATTTAATGAATAGAGCCGAATTACACAACAAATGGTATTCAACAGGAGTATTATTTGTGCTTGGCTACGGCTATGATAAATTCTTGAAAATGATCACTACAAATCTGCCTAATTGGATTGATAAAGCAGTGAATCTTTTTATTGAAAACCGATATGGGGTAAAAACTAATAGACAAACTGATGAAGGAGAAGAGAAAAAAGACGATGTGCTTTAATAGAAAATTAAGTAATGAAAACTCTTCACTGCAACTACAGAATCCATCTCTTAAAAAGTAGATAATTCTCCTTAAAAAGAGTGAATTTTGAATATGAAAACCTGAAAACTCAAAAAACAAGAAAGCAAAAAATATAAGTGGCTCAGCATTACCTGTTTCTTATCACCAAGTTGAATAACCACTTCTAATTACTCAAATTCTTTAAAAAAAATCTACCCTACACGGTCTGATTTTTCACTTCAACAGGTATGTATAAAAGCGCAACAGTATGAGTTGCGCTTTGTATACTTTTTAAAATAATATGTAATTAAAAACACCAAGTCAATGAAAGCAGCAAAACCTGTAGAAAAAGACAATAAAGCCAACCAAAACCAAAGCAAAAAGCAAAAGCAAAAAGAGCCTATGGTTGTTCATCAATCTGAGGCAGAGGTGGCCGCTACACAAATACAAAAGACTGGCAGTCAGACTGTTGTGACCGGATCAGGAAATCCTAATAATAATTTGGTCGGTCGAAATGGTAGTAATCCAATGACTCAAACCATTTATGATCAAGGTTCAGAGATAATGTATGGAAGATTTCAGGAAAGCCTTAAACAAACCGGTGATGTCAACCATCCCGACACCAAAAAGGCTGAAAAAGATTATATGTCAACCAAAAATGTAAGTCAGGGACAAGATTATAATGACCATAAATCGGGAACTTCTCTGCCAAAGACTTCACAGGATGAGTCAACTAAAAGCAAAGCTGAAAGTCAAGAGGTCTTGTCTGAATTGATACCCGAATCAGGGGGACATGATAAAAAGAAGAAAAATGAAGGCAAAAACCAAAAGAGCAGCAATGAGAAAATAGAATCCCATTTGATTAAGATAGAACCCAATCAGCATTATGAAAATCAGTTGATATCCACGGACGAACAACTCGACCGATTTGCGGAGAACCAGATGAAACTTACTCGAAAGCTTAATTGGGGAAAATTAGGGGATGATTTTGTACAGAAACTTGTAAAAACAGGAGGTACTATCAATTATCAAATTTTGCTCAATAATGATATTGTAGCGAAAGAAATCGCCGATTTACCTGAAGAAAAGAAAAAGTTTTTACAAAATTCTGATACCAAATTACAAAGTCTTGTTTTGCTGGATTTACTTAAAGAACTCAGCCCTGCAGAAATGGCAGATTTTAAAAGCAAAACCACTGCCGAGAGTAGTAGTTCAAAAGATATTGAAAACTCTTTACGAAAGTATATACAAGATAGAAATCTACGGAAAAAAGAAAATGATCAAAGAGAATCTATCACAAGATCATTTACGGGTAGTAGTATGATAGAGGTATATCACAAGTATAAAACGTGTCAAAAATCACAGGGTGTAGTAGATGATTATCCCAAAAACAACAAGCATGAAGGAGCTGTACCTGATATTGTGTTAAAAGAAGCCCATAACGATTTTTATATTTTTGAGCAAGCAGCCAAAGCAATGGGATATACCACTAATGAGTTTATAAGTCTCATACACCAATATGAGGTTGCTTTCCGAAAAGAGACCATCCATATAGCTGAAGATGTGTTGCAAAAGTATCATCATACACTTTTTGAACAAAAAAAGAAATTACTTGAAGATGCTTTCTTAACCAATTTATTGGGAAAAATAAAAGCTTCTAAGGCTAAGGAAAGTTATAGAACAGCAAATGGTGCTAGTGCAGGAGCATCAGGTATGGCGTTTGCTGAAAAACCAACTGATAAAGAGCGTAGTTTTGGCCAAGAAATGAAAGCTCTTGCAATTTCGAAAGAAACAGAAGGAAACAATGCCATCGGTTCGCTTTCATCTACCACGCCGTTGGTACAAGACAATGGTTTCAATAAGGAAGGTTTTGCGAACGTAGAAACAAAACAAGAACTTCGCAATTTCTTGGCAAACTATATCAGCGATCAGGAAGCAAACATAGCAAGAATTATTAAAAACTTAAATGCCGACCAAGGTCTTTCGATCTATGGTTATGCAAGTTTACTTGAAAAATCAAAAGAACAACAAGGAATAGCTAAAGACAGTATTTTTGATTTAATAATAACTGATAAAGAAAGTGAAGAAAGTACTAAACATATTATAGAAGGATTATTAATAGGAGTTTTGGCAGTTGCATTAGGATTGCTTTCTTTTGGTACAGGAACAGTAGCATTATTATTAGCTGCAGGTAATTTTGCTTTAAGTGCTTATTTAACGTATGAAGAAATAGATAAATACCGTACACAGCTTGCTGCCTATAAAGTTGATATTTCACAAGATGAGCCAAGTGCTGTTTGGATAATTATTTCTGTTGTAGGTTCTGCCTTAGATGCTGCAGCTGTAGCAAAAATATCAAGTAAATTAGTAAAAGCAGGTAGAGTATTTGAAAAATCAAAGAATATAACCCAAACTAGAAAATTACTTACTGACGCGAACTTGGATCCTGCAACTCAGGAAAAAGTGATAAAGGCATTAAATGATGATTTGGCCAGAGCTAAGGCACTTGAGACTAAAATTCAGCAAAATACTGTAAAACAAGCAGAGCTAAAAGTTGACATAAAACAATCACTAAATAAAGCTCAAAAAAGTGCTTTTACAGTAAATACATTTGTAAATCCTGAGTTTGCCATCAAGCTACTACCGATAGCTGTTAAGTATGTAAAAAGTGGTGTGCTAAGCTTTGAAAAATTTTTATTTGAATTACAAGCTGCAAAAATAATTAAAGAAATAGAAAAATTATCGTCTGAAGAATTATCTTTGCTTAGAAAAACTTTTGAAGATGCAAAATCTTTAGCTAAAGAAAATGAGGAACTTGCTGATTTTGATATATCCACAATGCGGGAAATTGCCAAAAATGCAGGAGATATACATGCACAAAATATTATTAAAGGGCTTAAAGGAAAAAAAATACCACAAGATGAAATAGACCAGATAATTATACGCTGTAAATATATAGATGTCAAATTAGGGAATACACAAATGTCCGAAATAGTAGATAAATTAGCAAATAGTCATGGATTTAAAAATCCTGAAGATTTATTAGATATTTTACGTGTAGCCTTTGAAAAGCCTAATCTAAAAGGAAAAAAAATCTATGAATCTGCTGAAGTAATTAGTAAATCTACCAAAGATCTATTAAATGAATTGGAAACAGGATTGAAAGAACTAGATAAAGGACATGAGGTAATAATATCAAGAAAGATTAGGCCGGATGGTACTAGATCTGGATATGACAAATTAGAAAAAGGAGGTAATGAAATAGATGTATTAAATATTACTGAAAGAAGAATAATTGAAAGTAAACGTGTTATAGGTAGTGACGAACAAGTTAAAGTAAATATTAAAAGTATAATGGGAAAGTTCAATACGGAAACGCGACTAAGTACTGCAAATAAAGATTTATATCCAAATCATTTTGGTCAGATAAAAATTGATAATCCTAATAATTCATATTTTAATCTAAATAAGCAACAGTTTATTGATAAAATTAGACAAGACTTATTTCCTTACACATCTGTTCAAGGCGGGATTGAAAAAATAGAATTACAGAAGGCAATACAAGAATTAGAAGTTACAAATGGAAAAGGAACATTTAAAATTAATAAAGATGAATGGTAATAAAATAAATAATGTAAGTGAATATTGGAAATACATGGATTATGATGTTTCCTCATTCAAAATTAGCTGGAATACAAAAGAATCGCAAATGTTTTTGGAAGATAAGACCTCAGATTTTATTTGTTCATATATTCTTTTAACTTATAAGTATGGGATACTATTACCTCATAATATTACTGAATTAACTAACCTAAAACAGGTTGTTAATGAAATAAATGTTAAAAGTGATTCTATAGATTCTTCCATTTGGAAAAAGTTTAATTACTTATATGATTATAACAATAATTTGCTATATCACTCATTATTATTTGTTCAAAAGGAAAAAAATGAAAAAATTTTTGCAGAAAAAATTGTAAATGCAGATTTATTACTCACCTATGAGGATATTCTAAATATGAATGATAATTTTTACGCAGAGCCAACTACAATATTATTTTTTAAAAATTACTTTTTTCTTACATTTAATGCTGATACTTTTTTTGATGAACTTTCTAATGATAATTCCGATGTAATAATCGATAATTCAGAAACAGCTTATTTGAATACACCAAGATTTAATAGTTTTTTAAGAGATTTTATTATACTGTGTTTTGAATATGGAGCAACAGATTTCGAGTTTGATGATTTGGAATATGAAAATATTTCCGAACAAGGAATATTATTTGACAATGGAATAGTTTACTACGAAGATATCTACGATTCATTACCGGAAGAACATAAGTATAGACCTTTTAAGGAAATACAGGTAGAATTAGATGCCACTAATTATAAGAGATATATGGAAAACAAACATGAAATAAAATAAAATACTCTGCTTCTGAAGTTGCAAAATTCGGAAAACAGTAATATATAAGAGAGTCTACCCAAGTTTTTAAATAAACTCTTTTAATATACTTATTGCCGCATGATTTATCATGCGGTTTTTATTTTAATCACTTCTCAAACATAATTATCTTATAAAACACTATTTTAGAAAAATATAGGATGGTAAATTAAATAAAGAACTGGAGTTGCTAACTTTGTTAGGACACAATTCTTATACTCTTTAACTTTAAGAGTATGAAAAAGATCAGAAAAAATTACAGTTTAGAGTTTAAGATCCAAGCAGTATCTTTAAGCGAACAGCGAGGCAATGTATCCTTAGTAGCTCAAGAATTAGGGATTTGCAAAGAAAGTCTAGTCAATTGGAGAAAGCTTCACAAAGAAGGTAAGCTTACGAAGGAAAAACAAATTCCCTCCGATCCCATAAGAGAAGAGCTTTTGAGACTTCGCAAGGAACTTGAAGAAACAAGGCTAGAACGTGACATCTTAAAAAAGGCGGTAGGCATCTTCTCCAAGAGAGACGGGTAAGATATAAATTTATCAAAGAACACGCTAATGTGTTTCCTGTCGGGAAGATGTGTGAGGTATTAAAGGTAAGCAGGAGCAGCTTCTATCATTGGAAGAAAGGAAAATCTACTAAACTATCAGAAAGAAGAACTATTTTATCTTCAGAGATCTTCAGTATTTATCATTGGAGTCGTGGCAGATATGGAAGTCCGCGAATAACCAGAGAACTGGAAGCAAAGGGAATGAGAGCCTCACGTCCTTTTGTTGCCAAACTGATGAGAGAACGTGACCTGAGAAGTATCGTGAAGAAAAAATTTAAGAAAACCACCAATTCTTCCCACCGATACCCTGTTGTAGAGAATTATCTGAATCAAAATTTTCAGGTTAAAAACAGCAAAGAGGTCTGGGTCTCTGATATTACCTATATCCGTACAGGTCAAGGTTGGCTGTATCTCACTACGGTCATTGATCTGTTTGACAGAAAAGTTATAGGCTGGTAATTGAGTGAGACGATGAAGGCTCAGGATACTAGTATTGCCGCCTTGAAAATGGCACGACTTCACCGTCCTTTACAGGATCATGATAGCTTAATTTTCCATTCGGACAGAGGGATACAGTATGCGTGCACAGAATTTACTTCAATGGTAGGAAAAAATATTACCCGAAGTATGAGTGGAAAAGGAAATTGCTATGACAATGCTGTAGCGGAGAGTTTTTTTAAAACTCTGAAAACTGAACTTATCTATCAAAATAAATATGAAACTAGAGATCATGCCAAAAACTCTGTGTTTGAATATATAGAAACATTTTACAACACTCAGAGAAGGCATTCTGCCTTAGGAAATTTAACCATAAGAGAGTATCAAAATTTAATGTCTAATCAATCTAAAAATGTAGCATAAAGAGTATATAAATTTTGTCTCAAAAATAGTTGCAAGTTCAAAAAAATGTTACGATCAAATTTGACGCTGATCATTTTGTACCTAGATCATTATATATGCCGAAGGATTTTTTTCAATAATAGAATAAGAGCCTTGTTTTTACAAGGCTTTTTATATTTCATGAAAACTTGGTATATTGGGCAACAATATAAAAGGTGGATTATAAATAGTCCTAATCAATAAACCAAAAACAATAACCAATTTAAACTTTAAACCATGAAAAAAACACTATTTATTTGTTTCCTTCTGTTCAATCTTTCCGTTTTAAGTGCACAAACCATTGAATCTGGTAGTCATAGTACTGCAGGTTACATCAAAAGTGATGGCACAATCGAAAATAAAAGTCATTCAACGGTAGGTTACATCAAAAGCGATGGCACTATTGAAAATAAAAGTCACAGCACTATTGGCCGAATCAAAAGTGATGGAACAATAGAAAACAAAAGTGGTTCTACTGTGGGATATGTAAAAAAAGACGGAACGGTAGAAAGCAGCAGCCATTCAACGATTGGTTATATTAAAGACAATGGAACGGTAGAAAGCGGTAGTCATAGCACTATTGGTTATGCGAGTGGAATTAAAAAAGAATGGGCAGCAGTGGCTTTTTTCTTCTTTAAAATGGATTAATAATCAGCTCTGCGAAAAGAACTATTTCGCAAAATATAGTTAAAAAATTAAGGCTTGGATTTTATAATCCGAGCCTTTTTATTTGTTTAATACTATCTAAAATTTCTTTCTTCCTTAATGATTCAATTTTACGACTAAATGAATATTTAAACTAAAGAAATACAATTGTTAGCAATATTTTAAAGAAATACTCCAAGTTACTGTAACTACAGAATAGGTAGGTCAAAAAACTTTAATAAGAGTGAAAAAATAATGAATTTTGGACTTTAAAATATAAATAGGATTCAAAATCAATTAAGCTAAAAACATAAGCAGTTACGAATATTAAAGTATTATGGAAAAAAATGAAATAACCACAAAAGAGGAACTAAAAACCTATTTTGGAACAGGTAAATATCCTACACAAAGTCAATTTTCAGATTTTATAGATTCCTATTGGCATAAAGAAGAAAACATAGAGTCCCAAGAAACATTAGCAACTGTTGTTAATAGAAATAATAAGATTCCTGAGCAAGGGATTAAATTTTTACAAAATGGAACAACGCCTTCTACTAGAGTTGAATTAAGGGTCAACCCAAAAACGTGGTCTCAATGGTTTGGAAATATGAATCCGGATCATACAGGAATTTATAATCAGTCATTTGGTTACGGAGCTTTGCAGGAAATTACTACCGGAAGTGAAAATGTAGCCCTAGGAAATCATGCATTATGGAAACTTACGACCGGTATAAGAAATACCGTAGTAGGATCTGCTTCAATGAATGCTTTGAAAGAAGGGAATTGGAATGTTGTAGTAGGGCAGGCCACTTTGTATTATTTTGCTTCAGGTACAAATAATACTGCTGTTGGCCGGGTTGCGATGAGTAACTTTATAGGTGGGTACGGTAACACGGCGTTAGGTAGCCATTCAGGATTTGTGGATGGTGGAACGCTGCATACTCAAGAGTACAACTATAATACTTTTTTAGGATTCAGATCAGGCTATACAACAGATTTACCGAATAATTTAAAAGGTCATAATAATGTTACCATTGGGGCAAATGCTCCAATAGGCGGTAATACTAATAATAAATTGGTGATACATTCATCAGAAGCAGTACTAGACCATAACATCACACTTCCTCTTATAGGTGGTGATTTTGTAGAAAGAACTTTAGCTTTTGATTCTTCATTAAAAGTTCATCGGCTTCAACAGGCAGATTCTGCTTTTACCAAAAACATCGTTGCTAAACCTGATGGAACATTCGGATGGGAAGAAAAAACAGATGTGCAGACTTCAGGTGAAAATATTGCCACGGCAGATTTAACGAATACTCAGGAAAGAGTTTTTACTCAAAATGCAAATTTTACCTGGGATACTCTGGGGAAACCTTATTATTTAAAAGGATTAGCTGACCAAACAGGAAATTTAACACAGTATAATAAAGTGTTAAGAATAGACCCTGTAACTAAACAAGTTGCAATGGGAGATTCTTTCGAAGTAGCTGTAACGATACCAGATAATTTAACGATTAATGCACCAGCAATGAATGTTAATTACACAGTTAATCATGTTTATCCGGATCCTGTCCCATCTTTACCCCAAAACTTAATAGATTTAAAGAATTTTATGGCAACAATAGCAACAAATCAATATACACAAATACAAGATTCACAAGTTGTTTTTCAAAAAATAGATACAGCCGATAGAGGTTATTTTTCTAATGGAGTAGCATATATACGAAGTGGTGTTGAAAATAATGGAAATGACTATATAGCAAAATGTAGTTTTAATTTAGATGTTTTAATGCCACATGATAAAAATTGGGTATTATGTTTATCAGGAAGTAAAAGTCCACATTATGACTATGCTAGAGGTTTACAAATAGGATTTTCAAGAACTTCTTCATCTTTAGGTGTACAACAACCTGAAATAGGTACACTAAAACCTCATATATCAAATTATGGGTTAGTGGGTTATGGTATAAATGATGGAAAATATCTTGATGTGAAACCAACAGTAGTTTATACAAAAGTAGGTGAAGTTTTAAATATAACAGTTGCCTATAGTGATGGTACTACTTACTCTGTAAATACTGATGCACAAACATTTTTAGGAGATTATAGATTTGTAATAACTTCTGGAGATTATCGTGACATACAACAATATCCTTCTTTTTCAAATATAAGATATTATGTAGCGCCTTAAAAGTAAAAAAAATAGCAGAAAAATTATTAAAGGCAACAAATACAAAATTACTTCATTATATCAACTCAACAAAATTAGATCTTAACTTATCAAGAAGATACCAAAACCTCATTTTTAATACTTCACTTTTTGTTGCTTTATTTAAAATAACTGTTAAGTAAAAAATCATCCGATTCTGAAAAAATAAGTGTTGTTGCAACTACAGAATAGAGAGGCCAAAAAACTTTTATAAGAACAAAAAAAGTATGAATTTTGGACTTTGAAATTAACCAATGAATCATCCGATTCTGACAAAATAAAGATTGCTGAAGCTACAGAATAGACAGGTCAAAAAACTTTTACAGGAACAAAAAAAATAAATTTTGAACTTTAAAGTATAAATAATAATCGTAACCCAAAACATTCAAGAATATTAAAGTATTATGGAAGAAAATGAATTAACCACAAGAGAAAAGTTAAAAACCTATTTTGAAACAGGTAAATATCCTACACAAAGTCAATTTGCAGAATTTATAGACTCTTTAAAATTTAAAGAAGATGTATTGACCAATAAAGAAGTGGCAATCATTGCGAATAGTTTGGCAACAATTGATAACGGATATATTTCCTATTTCGTAAGTGGTATTGGAGATCAAAAATTCTCCGTAGTTGTAAACTCAAAGGATGAAGATGATCAAATAATCACCATGGGTAATACCAATTCCCAACAAAAACGATACTTCTTTGGTAATGCTCCTTACACTATTAAAGGAAAAGACTTCCCTACAGAAGGATTAGTGGGAACAGAATATTATTCATTAAGTTATCAAACAAATTATAGATATTCAATAAGTAGACTATTCGGGAACAATTTACCTACAATTCCTGATGGATTTGAATTCGGAATGCTGGAGGGTGATTGGCTTAACTTAAGTATTAGCAAGTTAAATTTTGAGCAACAATTAAACATTATAAACACCAAAATTAAGTTTGTAAATAAAACAGGAGTAACTATTAAATATAGAGTACAAAGTGCGTTATGGGGCGATATATCTAGAAGTGAAGATACTGTTACTAATCATTACGATATGTCGGATGATTTAAGCTTCTTTTTTAATTCAGATCTTAGAGGAGTCAATCAGTCCATAGAATGCAAGGTCTTTGATGAAGATAATGGCAGTCTTTTAATTACAGGTAATTTGAATGCCGGGGAAAACAATGAAAATGTTTGGGGCGGTCAAATAGTGGGAGTCAGAAATGTAAGAATCGAATGTAATTATTCTGAAAATGTAGACTAAAAAAACTGAAAATATTTGAACAAAACCAACATCTTAAAATGGTTTAATATATACACGGAAATTCTATACTTACAAAATCCATTTATGTGCCGTTTTCCACTTCCTTTCTCCTACATTTCCAAACTAAGCAACGGTTAAAGATTCATTCCTATATCAAACTACCATAAAAATATCTATTGTAAGGACTTTGGAACAAATACAACGCCAGATTTATAATAAGATTTCGAAAACTCCACAACTACAGGATTCACCAACACTTCACGGATGGCAATATAACGACAGTGAGAGAGCATCCTATCGTTTGTGATTTGGTTACACAAAGAAATTGCCGAAAAATAGCGACTAGGTTCTTCTATTTCAATTAGCCTAGTGTACAAGAAATTCAACTTTAACAATACCACAGTTCATTCTTTAAAACAATATGAAATTTTATAGATGATACTATTCTATAATTCTAACACAAAATAAAAATATATGTCAATACCATTAGATACAATATACAGCTACTTCAAAACCGGTAAATTTCCAACTCAGACACAGTTTCAGGATTCGTGGTCTTCATTCTGGCATAAGGGTGAAACTAATATCGCAACTGTGGATGATTATGATGAGCTAGGAAATATTTCTGAATTCGGAAATGTTTATAACAAAACTCAGAGTAATGATCAATTTATGTCATTAAGTGATTTTGTAAACAATGATCAAAAAATTCTGGCTGAAAAAATAGAAGCTTTAGGTTTAACGACTTTAATTGAAGCTGTTGAAACTACAATTTCGCAATTTGCAGACCATTCAGGTTCATATGAATTTGAGAATAATGATTTTATCGCAATTCCAGACAACAATGGCAATTTTTCATTGTACATGTTTAAAGGTGGAGCAAAAACGGATAAGACCAATTACCTTCCTACAGGAATTTCAAACGTAACAATCGGAATGGTGGAAGGATTGCAGGCCGCCCTAAATACTAAGATGAATAAACCTTCAGGAAATGGTAATTTCTTCATCAGAGGACTTGGTTCGGATCCCGTTTATGCGTCTATATCACCAGCTACTAACTATTTATTATCATGGAATGGAAGTGATTTTAAAGAATCGAACGTATATTACAATACGGGGAAACTTGGCGTAGGCACAACTTCACCCACAGAAATGCTTCATTTAAACAATGGAAGGGTTCGCTCTAAATCGGTTGTGTTGGATGAAAATAACGAAACACTGATCAATCAGATTACTAGTTTTAACCAAAAGCTTTTATTTACAGACAGTACGAGTACAAAAAAAACGGTTCTTACAGTTGAAGATTTGCCAACTGAGTTTATGACACTACCGAGTAAACTTACAGAAGCTCAAAAAACTACTTGGAAAACTGAGATGAATGGTGGTTTTAGCACTGCAAGTATGAGTGTTTTTGTAATTAATCCTGTAGTGATTAAAAAGCAAAATGGAGCTAATTATATTTCTTTACGTGGTGCTAATTTAAATTTTAATCCAGCTAATTTTCAAGTTGATATAGTTGATATGGGTGGGAATGTCGTTTTAAATGTGCCGAATTCACAGATTCAGTTGATAAGCACAGGTTTAGATCTAATTTTTTGGGTTAATTTATTTTCTTTGCCTTTTGGTAGTTACAAAGTGAAATTAAGAAACGGACTTGCTGAATATACCACAACTGTCAATTTTCAATTGGTAGACAATGTTAATAGTATTGATCCTTCGACTTTATTATGGAATACAAAAGTTTATCAAGATATTGAAACTACTAAAATGTATGCTTCTGGGAATACAGTACATTATGCTATTGATGGTAATGTTAAAGCATATGCGGATGAAGCTGTCTTTTTATTTAAAGCTAAAACACAACAGCCAATATTTTCTGCTGGAGAAGATTTTTATTTTGAGTTTGATGTTCCTGCTTTATGGGTAAATGGTAATACTTCAAGTAATTTTTTTGGTCTATCTGTTATTTCGGATTACAAAACTCTTAATAATGATATCATTGGAGGCGTTGCATTAGGAGTAAGGGGGGATTATTTGAATTGGGTAAATTTTACAAGCAATACTTCTTCATTAGAGTGGAATCAAATAGTAAATGTGATTTTGGTAAAACGTGGAAATACTTTAACTAGAATAATTACAGCAAAACGTGCTGGAGCTCTCAATCCTACAACTTTTATTGATAGTGCAACAATAGTAGATGGACAGGATTTATATATATCAGCGATATTTCAAAATAGTACTTACTACACTCAACAGAAGTTTATGGAAATGAATATTAAAGATATGTACACATTCTAATAAATCAAAAAAACAATCATGTCAATACTATTAAATATATAAATAGTGAAAATGTACAGTCTTGGAAAACAACGCTTGGAGTAGGAAATTTTCCATCCAATATAGCTACCGTAGATTATCACAATGAGTTGGGGAACATTGGTGAGTTGGGAAATGTTTTTACAAAGCTTCAGAGTAATGATATGTTCATTCCTTATGGAGATTAGATAAATAAAACTTAAAAAAATGATTGAATTATTCAAAGAACATATAGGGACTTTTCTCAGCTTAATAATTACTGGTTCGGCAGGATGGTTTTTCGGAAGACGAAAAATGGAAGCTGAAGTAGAGGGAATGGATGTGGATAACGAAGGTAAAAAGCTTGGGAATGACGAAAAACTCGTAAGTCTTTATAAACAAGCTTTGGATGATCTGGCTAATCGTTATGAAGCAAAATTTAAAGAGTTTTCAGAAATTTCCGAAAGAAAGACCAGACTTTTAGAAGAAGAAATAAATATTCAAAAGCGTATTAATGAACAATTAAAAGCAGAAAATACGATGTTAAAAGAAAAACTAAAAGAGAATTAAATATTCTTAAAATAGATAAAAAATGACGTTGGAAAAAACAATTTCAGCATTTGGATTTGCATAACGAATTATCTGATTGTTAAAAAAGTAAGAGTTACTGCAACTACAGAATGGGAGGGGTAAAAAGCTTTTATAAGAACAAAAAAAAGATGAATTTTGAACTTTAAATCAATAAATAATGATTGGATCCAGAAAGAAATTAAACTAATAACATAAGCAATAAAGAACACAAAAGTATTATGGATGAAAAAAATAAATTAACCACAAGAGAGGAGTTGAAAACCTATTTTGAAACAGGCAAATATCCTACCCAAAGTCAATTTGGACAATTCATAGATAATTATGTTCATTTAAATGAGTTTAATTTTGGACTGGATGTAAAGGCATCAGGATCTAAGAAGAAAAAATTCTATCATTTCTATCTCGCTGAAGACATCGAGAAATCAGGTAGAGGGCATCTAAATATAGAAGATAAAGAGGGAGATTTGCCAAAGCAGATGGATAAATATGTACATGTTTTAAGTAGAGATATAGCTTATAAATGTCTAAGCGTAAAATTATTAAACGAATTAGATATTGATAAATACCAGCCTAAGATCATCATAAAACGCTACAAGCAACAAAAAACACTTAAAAGTGGTTATGTTAAAAAAGCAGGTTTTTACCAAGAACTTCCATCAGATGCAGAATCTTGGGGTCGACAGTCCGAATATCCTGTAACGTCTCATGAAATGGTCATAGATATTAATCCCATTAACTATTTCAGACCTTCAGATGATTACAAGGAGTTTTTTCCATCGGGCACATTTAATAGACCGGGTTCATTTAAATATTCAAAACATCATAGAAAACCATTTTCTCTTATTCAAATGTTTTTAGAAATTGATGTTAATGGAACGAAATTCAAGTCGTCTCCCGTTAATATAAAAATTATTTTAGGATCGCGAGATGAGCGAGATTTAATCAATTACATTATTAATTAATATAACTTCAATCAAGCAAGATACTTTATAACGGGAAGCTTTTTGCCCTTGAAATATTGGAATTTTTTGATGTGCAAGCATTAGAATCTTATTAATTATTTCCAGATCAGTACAATAAGCTCTCAACCTATTTTCGCTGATCAATTCATACAACCAAACCTTCAATAACATGACAGATTTAGAAACAATATTAAGTTGGTTCCGAACCGGCGACATGCCAACACAGGAAGAATTTCAAGAAACATTTTCTTCTTTTAGGCACAATTATACAAAAATTCCGATCGCAGAAGTTGACGGACTGCAACCATCATTGGAAGAAATTCAAGATGACCTAGGTAAAAAAGTAGATACCCCTTTAGTAGATGGGAAATTTTATATTAAAAGAGAATCCGGAGTTACCAAAACGGAAGTATTAGCTGATGAGACTCTTGAATCGGTTATCAATCGGAGAAATTATTCTCCAAAAGAGATAACATTTACTGGTGATGCTGCAACAACGATAAGAGATGGTGCTTTAGGTATGAATACTACCACCTATTCAATGTATTTTGGAAATATAAATTCGGCTCATACAGGTATTTATAATGCTTCTTTTGGATATGGGGCACTACAAAATGTAACGACAGGGCAAGGTAATTCTATGTTTGGTCATTATTCTGGAGGTGCAATTATTACGGGACAGTATAATACATTTTTAGGATATTCTGCTGGATATGATTTTAATAATACTTCTAAACAAACAACAGGAAATGTAAATGTAGGGGTAGGAAATAGTGTAATGGCTGCTCTTACATCTGGTTATAAAAATATTGGAATAGGACAGTCGGCATTGGCTAGACTTACCACAGGAGCATATAATGTTGCATTAGGTCAGTCATCAATGCAATATCTTACTACACATAACAAAAGTATAGGTGTTGGGGCTCAAACAGGAGCATATGTTCAAGGTGAAAATAATGTTTTTATTGGAACAGGAGCAGGTAGAAGTAATACTGTATCTACGGTAGAGACTGTTAATAATAGATTAGTAATTCATAGTAATGTTAATCTTGCACCAAATACTACTATAGGAACAGAAAATTCAACAGATTATACAGCTTCTCATACTAATGGGCTTATTTTAGGAGATTTCTCTCAAAGATGGGTTAAATTTAATGGATACTTTGTAATAAATCCCGGAAATATGCCTAATGCTCAAGCTGATACAACTTACACAAAGAACATTGTAGCTAAAGCAGATGGTACTTTTGGATGGGAGGATAAAGTTATAGTTCCTACAGATAGAATTGTTCCAAGATTAAAGATATTAAACTTTACAACAGATGGAATTTTTTATAACTGTACAGGATTCATTGAAAACTGTAACCCTAGTGATTCTTTCAGTTCAAATCCTAATCCATTATGGGAAATAATAAGTTTAGGTTCCGGGGGATATCCATTACCAGCAGTAAACGTAGCGGGCAACATTTATGATTCCATGACTTCTAAATCAGGTATAGGTGCAAGATACTTTAATGTTTTCTTTAAAATAGAAGATCAAGGTGAAAATGCATCATTATGGAATGTAAACAAACCTATTCACTTAGTTTTTAATGGTTATAATAATTCTGATATAAATAATAACACAGTACAAACTGTAAAAAGAGTGGCAACTGGAACTTTTAAAAATTAAAATACAGCAATTCAAACAAACAAAGATGTGATTTTCAACTCTACGAGAGGGATTATTAAAATGGAAATTGATTTATACCAAAACAAGTCTCCCCAAAAAATTACTAAATGAAAATCATAACGTTAATTTAAACTAAAAACCATGAAGCCAGAATATTACAAAAATTACTTGTATTCATTTGTGAGCAACTTTTCGGTTGAGGTTTATTATAGTAAACCAATAAAATAGAGTGGAAACATCTTAAAGATGAGCTACACTATATTTTAAAAATCGAGTAAGATATTCTTTAGCAGGGATACCTTTTGCCCTTGAAATATTGGAATTTTTTAATGTGAAAACATTAGAGTCTCATCCAAGAACAGAATAATAGCTTATGGCTGAACGATTATTTTTCTTTCAAGAGTAGATAATGATTCCGTGAGAGCGGAAGATTGATTCTTTAAAAAGTAGGAATTCCAATAAGAGAAAGACTTTCTAAAAAGAACTGCTTTGGTAGTTTAGGTAAGACTTTCTAACTAATATGAGCCGTGTTTTTAGTGACAAGTTAACAAATTTTTCAAAAATTTTAAAAGATCAAAAGAGGATTAATTACTGCATGAGATAAGGCAGGAAACAAAAAATTACTAAGGGAGATAAAGAAGAGTAAATTTTGAATTTCAAAAATAAAAAAGACTAAAAAAAACCAATGGAACCAAAACAAATACAAAAATTATTTACTCATTTAGAAGAGGTTATTACATGGCGTATCAACAATTCTTCAGAAGATTTTAATATAGGAGCACCTAAATTTAAAACTAATGATCATGAAGGCTTTCAATTAGGAGACTATATTTCAGAAAAAGAGCTTGCACATCAAGAAGTTGTTATTCTTTTAATGGCTTTATTACCACGATTGGATCCATCATTGCTGAAACGCATTTATTTAGAGTCTCCAAATAGTGTGTTGTTCGACTTATGTTCAACCAATGAGAATGGCAGGCTCTTTCAACCAACGATTCAGGCTGTCCAATATATTTTAGGTGGAGATAGCATTTCAGAACGACTGAAAACGCTGGATTATTTTGGCTCAAATTCGGTGTTAATTAAAGAAGAACTTATTGTTTTTTCAAGTTCAGCTCAAGAGCATGCGCCAATGAATAGTCAAATAAGTGTTCATCAGGAAGCTTTTAATACTATAATTTTTGGTTCAGAATTATTGCCAAAAATGAGCAATGATTTTCCAGCAGAACAAATACATACCCGCCGATCGTGGACAGATTTAATACTTCCTGAAATCACATTAAACGAACTTCAAAGCATTGAGGCCTGGTACAATAGCAGTCAGACTCTTATGGAAGATTGGGATATGCAGAAAAAACTTAAGCCGGGCTTCCGGGTGTTGTTTTATGGAGAACCGGGAACGGGGAAAACTCTTGCAGCCAGTCTTTTAGGAAAATATACTCAACGCCCTGTTTTTAGGGTTGATGTTTCTATGTTGGTCTCAAAGTACATTGGAGAAACAGAAAAGCAATTAGCTAAATTATTTGATAAAGCCGAAAATAAAAACTGGATTTTATTTTTTGATGAAGCAGATGCTATCTTCGGAAAACGAACTAATGTAAAAGATGCTCATGATAAATACGCCAATCAGGAAGTTTCTTATTTGTTACAGCGAATAGAAACGTTTTCAGGGCTTATTATTTTGGCATCCAATTTTAAAAATAATATGGACAAAGCCTTTACGCGACGCTTTCATAGCTGCATAAAATTCAATAATCCAAAGCATGAGGAGCGTCTGCGTATTTGGCAACAAAACTTGCCCGAACAATTAGAACTTTCAGATATTGATTTAGAACAAATTGCCAAACGATACGAATTAACCGGTTCTAATATTATGAACGTAATACAAGATGTAAGTTTAAAAACAATTGCATCAAAAGATCCTAATTATAAGGTAAGTGTCGACATTTTATTAGAAAGTATCAAAAAAGAATATGTAAAAGAAGATAAAATATTTACATAAAAGTTTAAACTTCAATTAGGTTTTCTTTAATGAAATCTGTTGAAAAAAGCGATCGGAAGCTGGAAGAGGGAGGTTGGAAGTTATTATTAGTCTTATAACTTCCTGCTCCCAGCTCCCAACTTCTGAACCATATAACTTCGTTTAATTTCAAAAATAAAGCTGATGAAAGCAAAAATTCTGCTACTGATTATATTCAGTGGCCTCATATTGTGTTGCCGAAGTAAAACTAAAATAGCAACCACTTACAAAGAAGACAAAAAAGAAACGGAAAAAGTAAAAGTTGATTCCTTGAGCTTAAAGAGCTTACAATCTACCCAAAGTACATCCGCCGATGTTTTACTGAAAGAAGAGAAAAATGAAACATCCGGAGAAATCTTAATTAAAGGAAAATCGGATGAGTCCAATCCCTTTGTTTTTCATAATGTTGTTGGAAGCGATACCATTCAAAGTATTTCCATCATGGGAACTGCAGAATACGCAATCACTAACCATTATGCAAAGGCATCAAGCAAAAAGATCGAAAATAAAAAAGAAGAATCTACAAATAGTATTCAAGATTTATCTCAAATAGCTGTTTCAAAAGAAACAATCAAAGAAGCTAATTCAGTAATTTCTGAAGAAACGAAAAAAGTAAAAATAAACGGATTCGAACTCACTGCCTGGATTTTCATGACCATTCTTGGAATCACTCTAATCCTCGTCTTTTTCACCTATAAATATTTTAAGAAATGAAAACATCACAAAAAGGAATCAATCTGATTTTATCATTTGAAGGCTTCAGCTCCAAACCTTACCTAGATTCTGCCGGAATCCCGACAATTGGCTATGGAAATACTTATTATCCCGGAGGTAAAAAAGTAACCTTGAAAGATCCTTCAATCAGTAGAGAAAAAGGAGCAGAATTATTTTCATCTGTTTTACCAACGTATGAAAAAATAGTTAACAATAAAATTAAAGTGACTCTTACCCAAAATCAATTTGACGCTCTTGTATCGCACACATACAATACAGGAGGATCCGACACTTTATTTTCTTTAATCAATAAAAAGGCAGATCCTGAAACCATTAAAGGTTGGTTTACTTCGAGATATATTACTGCCGGAGGTAAAGTTTTAAATGGACTCATCCGTAGAAGAAAGGCCGAGGCTGACTTGTTTTTTGGGAAATAGAATTCAATAAAATATATGGTTTTTTTTGGGTGATGACCATATAAATAATTCACTAATAAATAGGATGATAAAAGAGGCATAAAATCAAAAATCCCTCAAAAAAATATAGAATCCATTTAGGGCGATCAGCCTTTCAGCTATGTAGACCTTTCCCTAACTATCAATTTTATCAAAACTAATTTTCAATAATCAAATGAGTACACCAACACCATTACATACAATTTTGAGTTGGTTTCAAACTGGAGATTTTCCAACAGAAACGCAATTTAAAGAAACGTTTTTATCTTTTTATCATAAAGAAGACTTAATCCCTATAGAAGGTATTGAAAGGTTTGAAGAAATTTTTCAATTATTTGCCATTGCAGAAGCATTTCAACAGCATTTAACTGATCCAAACGCTCATTCGGGATATTTGGCTTTACTGAATGCCAGTAATCTCACCTCAACTCATGTTAATAACTGGAAAAGTAGACTTGGAATTACCAATGTTGCTACAATTGATAGTTCTGATCAATTGGGTAATGTGTACACTAAAATACAAGTAAATGGTTTTGTTGATGAATTGAAAGATGCGGATAAAGACTTAGCATTGGAGATAGAAAAAATTAAAAATAGACTATTATCTAACGATCTGTCTTTAGACGAACTTCAGGAAATCGTTGACTATATCAAAGAAAACAGGGAGCAAATAGAATTGCTTAAAGAGGATATTATCAGAGGCAGTTCAGATGATAAAATCAATCTTGTTGGAAGTTATTCAAATTGGGGCGCAATTACGTATCAAAATAAGTTTAATGATTTGGTATATGATAAAATTAAAAATATCGAAGATGCAGCCAGTTCCGAAAAAATCAAGTATGAGGAAAGAATTAGGGGTGACTCTATGATAAAACACAATCTTGATACACTAAGTTTTGTGATTGATGCTTACGACACAGTTACAATGTTTACAATACCTCTTAAGGTGAGAAGAATAGACACCAATACTATTGAAGTGCTGTTTGATTCAATACCGCCAAATATAATTAAGTTAACAATTAAAAAAATATAATTATGGACATTAAATACGCTTATTACAGAAGCTCAGTAGGATACAAAATAGAAGGGAAAACTGACAATGATATTTTAACCGCTGGCGGTGGCACAAGGGCAATTAATTCTTTTTGGCATGATGGAAATTTAAATCCGTTAGATTATGTGCCAAAAACACGAACTTTAACAATTAACGGTACGGCTTATGATTTGTCAGCAAACCGATCATTTACAACGCCAGACACCATTACCCGTCTGAAAGGTGGTGCATCCGGTTCTTTAGTATCCGGGGATGTTACTCTTGCAGCAGGTTCTAATATGGCGATTAGTCAAACCGGGAATACAATTACATTATCGTCTACAGATACAACGTACAGTGCAGGTAATGGTTTGACATTGACAGGAACTTCATTTTCTTTGCCGGTCACTACTTCAGGTACAGGAAATGTGGTTACGGGAATTACTCAGACGACCAACGGAATAACGGTGAATCTGGGCTCTATGCCTACCTCCACGGATTTGGCTAATTATATCCCATTATCTCAAAAAGGTGCAGTGAATGGGGTTGCTATTTTGGATGCATCCGGGCAGGTTCCTGCATCTCAATTGCCATCTTACGTGGATGATGTTTTGGAAGGATATTATAAAGCTGCTGACGGAAAGTTTTACAAAGAAGCGGCATATACTAACCTCATAGCCGGGGAAACGGGTAAAATTTATGTATCTCTTGATAATAATAAAACGTACCGATGGACTGGAACAACGTTCGTTTATATTACCTCTGGAGCAGTAGATTCTGTAAATGGATTAACGGGTATTGTAGTTTTAAACAAATCTCATGTCGGCTTAAGTAATGCTGATAACACGGCAGATGCAGCGAAAAGTGTCCTTTCAGCTACAAAATGGACGACACAGCGAACGATTACACTTTCCGGAGTTACTGCAACGGCACAAACAATTGACGGTTCTGGAAATGTCGCAATCCCTATTACCGCTGTTCCTGCGACATTACTAACAGGAACTGCAGCAATCAATACAACCGGATCAGCTGCAAAACTGACAACACCAAGAACAATTTCTGCTTCAGGTGACGCTACGTGGACAACGACCTTTGACGGTTCGGCAAATGTTACCTCAGCGTTGACATTAGCTGCAACAGGAGTAACGGCCGGAACTTATGATGAGGTTACAGTAGATTCTAAAGGTAGAGTTACTGCCGGAACTAATATTGTAAAATCATACACTACTGCTATTTCCGGAACTGCAAGTGTAGCGCACAACTTAGGGACTAGAAATGTGGATGTTGCAATGTATGATACGGTGACATTTTACAAAATCGATGGTAGAATAAAATTAACCGATCCTAATAAAATAGATATTGAATTTGATTCTGCTTTACCTAATACTGTATCTATAACAGTAACCCGTAAAGATATTTAAAAATGGACATAAAATACGCATATTATAACACCTCTAAAGGCTATAGAGTGTTGGGCGGTACAGCCGCCCACTTTTTAAAGGCGGATGGTTCTTTAGACGGTACTTCATATATTCCTGTTAATACAGAAATTAATATGGGGGATAAAAATCTCAATTTTACTTCGGGTTCGTTATCTAAACTTGAAAACGGTGCAAGAATTTTTAATAAAGTTTTTCACAAGTACACAGGAACAGCTCAAACAGGAATACTTAGTATTAAATTTCCTCAAGCTTCCACAGCAGCTACTATGTTTGATGTTACTATAAAAATATTTAATTACCAAGCCACTTATTTGGGGAGTATAAGAGTAGCATTCTATAAACAAACTGCAACAGTAATACATTCAACAGGTAGAAAATGTTTAGTTGAATGTACTGATAATTTTCCATCAACTATAGTAAATGTAGGTATGGATTTATTAGGTAATGTCTGTATTAATTTAGGTGATATAAATACTGTTTGGAACTTACATACAAATATAGAAGTCGAAAGAGTTTCAGCCGTCTATACTGGTGCAGGGGCAGATTGGTCAAAAGGTTGGTCGCAAACTGTAGAAACGGTTGCCCCAGTAGTACCAACTACTTATCAAAGTTTAGTTTCTATACCAACAGAAATTTTAGCAACAAGAAGTCAAATACCATCAGCACAAAATTTATCAACAAATCCAACAAATGCTGGAACTGTTGATATTTCAGGTGGTGGGACATCAGCTTCTTTGACAAATTTAACTTTAGCATCTAAATCTGATGGTCTTGCTCGTTCAATGAGACACGAATTACAAGCTTATTATGTATCATCAGGTTCTGTTAATTATCCATCAGCAATCGGTGCAGGTATTAGGCTCGAAAGACATTCGTCTGCGGCAGATCAAAGAGGTTTAAATTTATGGACAGCAGGTGCTTCTGGACAGATTTACTTTAAAACATTTAACGGTACAGCTAATGAAAGTGCTTGGGAAATGTTTGCTTCAAGAGAATGGGCAACAGCTAATTTAGCACTGACTAATCATACACATACATTTGCTTCATTAACAGCTAAACCAACAACATTATCTGGTTATGGTATTACTGATGCAATGAGTACGTCACACCTAGCAAATGGTATAACATCAGGTTTAATAGCTAATTGGAATAATGCATTTGATTGGGGTAATCATAAAGCTATAAATCAAAACCAATGGTTAGGTTCAGATTATGCTTCGGGATATGAAAAACCTAATTCAACTTATTTTGGTTCAGGAAAATTAAAATTACAAATGCTTCATGGTAATAATGTAGGAGCAACTGATTCTTGGTATGATGTTCTTTGGATGTCTTCTTATGTAGGTGGTGATGTAAAAAAGTCAACAGCAATAATATCATCTAAATACACTAATGAAATTGGTTTTGCAAAACAAGATTATGACGCAGTTGATTGGGGTACTTATGTTAAGTTTTGGACAAGCGATAATCTTAATCCAGCAAACTTCGCAACCGTAACACAACTAAACGATCGTATTCCAAAAGCAGTTATTCCTAATAACGATTTTAATAATATAGGAGGTTATGGAGTTTCAGGTATATATAGAGCTGATGCAAATGCAGGAGGGGTTAAGTATTTGTACGCTCCGATGCTTCACATGGGCGGACAAGATACAATGTCTCAATTACAGATTAATTACAACAATGGTGGAGCTGATGCTGGAGAATTAAGTTATAGAGGTGGTTATGAAAATAATTATAGTGATTGGAGACTTTCATGGGATGATAAAAATCTACCTAATCCTTTTAGTATTTCTAAAAATGTAAATGGAGTAAATGCTAACACATTACAAGGTACAAAGCTTCATACTTCTACAGACAATTGGACAAATAAACCGTCTTGGTCAAACTCAGGTTCAGGTTCATTACTAAACATAAGCACTTATTATGATGTTCCTGAATATGGTTTTCAAATGTATATGGATACAGAGTCTGATTCAATGGGTTTCAGATCAAGACATGGATCATCTACATTTAGCGATTGGGATAAAATAATCACCAGAACTAAAGGAAAGTTCATTAATACGGTTATAGTTTCATCGCAAGGTACATCAGATTTAAATCCAGCAAATATGGGTACTAATGCTAAATTAGTATTATCTAATGGTAATGGTGAATCTCCTGTTTATGGAATGAAGTTTGGCATAGAAAATGACGGTTCTGGACATATACAGCAACAAAGGTTTGATGGTTCAGCTGGTTCTTATCCTTTGCATCTCCAACCTCTGGATAGTATGGTGACAATAGGAACTTATAACAGGACTACTACAAGAGATGTTCTTACAGCTTATGGTAAAATATCTGCTTATGGTAACGAATCTAACTCAGTAAAAACTTGGATTCATTCGAGTGGAGTTGATACGATCGTTGCAGGTCATGAATATCATTGGTATAATGATGTATGGAAAGTAGGTAGTAAAAGAGGAGGTGGTACATCAAGTGTTTTTTACAGCTTTGAATTTTCTACAGATCAAGGCGCAACTTATGTACCAAAAGTCCAAATCGATTCAGTTTACGGTAATATTTCTACTGCTAATTATGGTGATTCTAATCAATGGAATCAAGCTTATCAATGGGGAGATTATAGACAATTTGGTTTAGGAACAAGTTCAAGCAATCCTGTAAATGCTACAGATTTAAATGACATTTCAAATACATCTATCTTAAATATAAATGGTGCTACATTAAATACACCTTTCAGTTATGGATCTGTGTGGCATCATAAAAAAGAACATGTTGAATACACTCAAATGGCTATAAATGTTCTAAATGGTAATTCTTATACTCGTGGATATTCCGCAGGTTTCGGTGATACTGGTTGGAAGAAAAATTGGAATGATTCAGATTTTAATTATGAAGATTTGGCTAATTGGAGCGAAAAATTTAAAACTTTGCGTCAAGTAGGTGATTTAGATTTAGTTACTGATTCAGGAATTTATAGACAAGAATTACCATTATCAGGATATGGGTATACAACAACATTAAATTTAAATTCCAGTGATGGTCGTCAACAATTAACAATTGAACGTCAAGGTGGCGGTATGAAATTCAGAGGTGCTAATACGGGAAGTGGAAACGCTGGTTGGTCAACATGGAAAACTGTTTGGGATTCAAGTAATCTTATTAATCCAGCAACTCAAACTTGGGTTAATACTAATTTTATTCCTAAAACACATCCTGTATATAACGTAACTCAAAATAATATTAACTCATGGAATACAGCAGCAGCAAATACTCACACTCATTCTAACTTAGGCTTTTTAAATAATATTGACCAATGGTTAGGAGTAGGTCAAGCACCTCAATTCAATAGTGTAAGATTAATGAATAGTATAGGGTATGGTACATTAGCTTTAGAAGAAGATTATATTGGTGGAGAGTTAGGTCTTATAGATTTATCCAATGATGTAGTATATGCTGGTAGAGTAAATGAATATCTTAAATATGGTTCTGATGTTTATGGTTCTCAAGGATTGAATATTCATTTTGATTCACGATTAGTTACTGTAGGAAAAGAAATAACCAATCATGAGGATAAGGTTCAAATAGCAGGAAATATATCAGTAGATACTATTAATATTTCAGATGTTCCAACGGAATTAGTACTGAATCCTTTATACAATACAGATGGTGATGTAAGACGCTCAAGAAATGCTCATATCTATATTGTAACTGGAAATAGTGTGAGATTACCAGACAAACCAATATTAGGACAAAGAATTGAAATCTTTAATGATAGTAACAGTGAAATAGAAGTAGCTCATGGTAATGTAGGTACAATGTTTTATGTTCCAAGGTTTTGTAAAGTAACAGGTGTAGTTGGAGCCAGAGGATTTATATTTGATGAAAAACCAGTATCTGCTAAGAAGTATGATGTGTAATTAAAGTATTGTTTTATAATAGTTTTGCTACAGATCATAAAGATGTAAAAACACACAGTAAAATTTATATAGGAAATAAATCAAACAAGTTTATCAAAACCTCATTAGGATGGATCGTGTGTTGACAACTTAGGAAATACTACATTTAGTAAACTAAAATTCCACGGAGGAAATGAATTGAAAAACGTCCTCCAATAAATTAAAAACATCTCACATTAATTTATCATAAAGCCTACAGTTAGAGGATAACAGTCTTCTGATTGTGGGTTTCGTGTTGTATTGTATTGCTGTGAGATAGATCATTTCATTTTGGATGAAACAATTGTTTTTCAGAAAATGCTTGATAATCTGCTTGTAAATCTTACGTATATACGAATGTGAGTTCCATAAAATATTGAAACTATTATCCTACTGTAACTACAGAATAGAGAAGTCAAAAAACTTTCATAAGAATTAAAAAAAACAGAATTTTGAACATTGAAATTACAAAGCAGTATCATCCGATTTCACAAAAATAAAGGATACTGCAACTACAGAATGGGGAGGTCAAAAAACTTTTATATGAGCCAAAAAAAATGAAATTTGAGCTCTAAAGAATGTGAATCGTCATTGACTCCAAAATATTATACTAAGAGAGTAAGCAGGAAGTATTATAAAAAATGTAAGAGATGTTGTTGTATGAAATAAAAGTACAAAAACATTGACAAATGCATGTTTTTTTTGGTGATAACTGCTAACTAATAGTATGATAAGAGAGGGATGAATCAAAAATCCCTCAAAAAATATAGAATCCATTTAGGGCGATCGGCCTTTCAGCTATGTAGACCTTTCCCTAACTATCAATTTTATCAAAACTAATTTTCAATAATCAAATGAGTACACCAACACCATTACATACAATTTTGAGTTGGTTTCAAACTGGAGATTTTCCAACAGAAACGCAATTTAAAGAAACGTTTTTATCTTTTTATCACAAAGAAGAATTAATCCCTATAGAAGGCATTGAAAGGTTTGAAGAAATTTTTCAATTATTTGCCATTGCAGAAGCATTTCAACAGCATTTAACTGATCCAAACGCTCATTCGGGATATTTGGCTTTACTGAATGCCAGTAATCTCACCTCAACTCATGTTAATAACTGGAAAAGTAAACTTGGAATTACCAATGTTGCTACGATTGATAGTTCTGATCAATTGGGTAATGTGTACACTAAAATACAAGTAAATGGTTTTGTTGATGAATTGAAAAATGCGGATAAAGACTTAGCCCTGGAGATAGGAAATATTAAAAAAATACTATTATCTAGTGATTTGTCTTTAGATGAACTTCAGGAAATAGTCGATTTCATTAAAAAAAATCGTGATGACATTGAAGCTTTAAAAGCTATTCCAATAGGGGAATCAAGGGAAGATAAAGTAAAGCTTTTACTCGATTACGATTTGTTAAACAGTCCGAAAAATCAACAGGAATTTAATAAGCAAATCTATGATAAGGTTTTGCTGATCTCACAGACACCTACAAGTGCGGTGGTACAAGTTACCGGAAGTGCCGTATTTCCTAATACCCTTGAAACGGAAAATGTCATCATTCAAGCTCGGGACAGTGTTACGGGTAAAAAAATAAATATTGATGATTACGCAACCAATCAAACCATACAGATTAACATGTTACACGACACCGCTAATCCACTTAATATTCTCATTTTAAAAGTTAAACCATAAAAAAATATAAAACTATGAATAATAACGCAGTAATAAGTAATAACGCACATCAGGATAATTTTTTTGGAGAACTACAACGTACTCGATTTCACTATTTTGATACACTTCCTGATACGAGTGGAGTTCCCGCAGGTTGGATAATTGATTATAAGCATCAATTGCATCAATGGAACGGTACAGAATGGATTAATTTGGCTCAGAATTATGTACATCCTGATTATCCGCTGACCAATAATCCATTTCAGACAGATCAAACAAGCGGACTTCTATTGTTAAGTCAGATACTGACCAATAGCTCAGGGCATGTTATTAAAGTAGCGGGCCGAAATCTTACCAATGCAGATATTGTCTCTATTTTCTTGAATGATGCAACTCAGTCAGGAACATATACGTGGTCATCAAATAAGATTAGAACTTATATTGAAAACTTAGTAGGACAAAGCCTTACAGGAGCATTGATTTATCAACCGGGAGGCTATATTCCTTCTACTGTTGAAGGTTCAATGACGGCTCCGTCACCAGTTACATCCGCTACCATTAAAACAGGTATGGTGTGGGTAATTACAGCAAATGGCTGGGTTGGAAATGAACCCGTTTCTGTTGGCGACCATCTTATCGCGAATGCCGATAACGGATCAAATACTCCTGCAAATTATCAGATTATAGAAAAAGGCATTCCTGATATTGTAGATGCTACAGATACGGTGAAAGGACTTATTCAAATAGCTACAGATGTTGAAGCTATTGCCGGAGCTAATGATATTAAAGCAATGACTCCAAAATCTACGAAAGTTGTTTTGGATGCAAAAATTAAATCTAAAACATGGCAAATTGGAGATGGTTCTTCCGTTACTTTCCCAATTACCCATGGTTGGAATACCTTGAATATTGATTTTATCTGCTATCGTAATACTGATAATAGAAAAATAAATGTAAGCTGTGTACCTACATCTGCAAATGATGTACAAATAGATGTTTTAGCACCTCTTACTCCGAATGAATATAGAATTACTTTAACTGCAAGATTAGATTAATGATTGCTCCTGAATATTTCAATAATCATATTTCTATTGAAGGAAATATTTTGACAAAGAATTACGGTAGTGCTGATGAATGGTTTCAGGGGTATTTAAAGTCTCGTGCCATTGTTTCAAGAATATCTAGCTCTTATGGTGATACAACAAGAACATCTTATTTAGATGGGACATTTAATGATACTAATAGTTATGGTATAGGTATAGTAGATACAAGAATTCAAGGAAATGGTTTAGGATCTAATGGAGCATTAGATTATATACCTAATGGTTTAATAAATACATTAGACCATAAATTAACACCATTATTTCATAACACTGGTTTAGGATGGTCTTCATCTCTAATAACTAAAGGTTGGGAAGGAAATTATAAAACATGGAAATTAACAGGTCCGGCAAATGAAAATGATATTGAACAAGATTTCTATTTATCACAAACTAAAGCATCTGATGGAACTTGGTTTCCAGATAGAAAAATTTGGACAGATAGAAATTTAGATCCAGCTACTTTTGTGTCTAATACAGTATTAAACAGCTATTGGAAATTGCATTTAGAGTCTATTTACAAAGGTATTAATACAGATAGTCCTTTCACAATATTGAATAATGGGGCAGAACAAAGTATTATTGCTGGTGGTCTTACCGTTTCTAGCTCATATGTAGATTCGCAATTTCAACCCACTAATGGAATACATTCAAGAGGTTTTGTTCAATCTGATGAAGGTTTCCAAAATAGATATTGGAAAGCTGATCAAAGAAATAGAATATGGTCTTTTGCTAATTCTGATAACCATGGTTTATCTTATTTTCAAGGAAGTGGTCATGTTCTTGGTGAAGGTATTAATTTTCACTTTGGCGATACAAGTTCTACAGGATATAAAGCATTTGTACAAAATAGTGGTAGAATATTTTCAGCAGTAGATGGTAATTCAGGGGATTGGAAACATAAAGAGTATGATGCAAATAATTATCTAGGTGCAGATTATGTAGGAGGAGGGCAGGAAAAACCTAATTCAATATATTTTGGAGCGGGTAAATTAAAATTACAAATGTTGGAAGCTACTCAGATGGGTACTTCTAATTTTGGTTGGTCAGATGTTTTATGGATGTCTTCATATACAGGAGGCGATGTTAAAAAATCTACAGCTATTGTTTCATCTAAATATAGTGATAGAATAGGTTTTGTTAAACAAGACTATGATGCTGCTGAGTGGGGAACTTTCCAAGAGTTTTGGACAACTAATAATTTAACTAATCCCGCAAGTCAGACAGATTTAGATAATTATTATCATATAAATAAAGGAGGAGGTGTCTCTAATCAATCTGAATTAGTTCCAAATGGATTACAAAGTATTTCAGTAGGAAACTCAGGTTCTAATTTTGATGGTGAGTTAGCCAATAAAACAATTGAAGGAACTTTTGCAAATTTTAATGGGTATTCTAAGACATCAAAAGATTTAGGATTTACTTTATTTGCACCAACATCTACAGGACAAGGTGTTTATTATAAAACTTGGTACGGAGGTAATCAAACCCCTTGGAAAAGACTTGCTGAATATTCTGATTTATCAGGCTATGCAAAATCTTTTGAGAATGCACACGCAGTAGGTTTTTCATCAGGTTTATCAACAGCAGCACCTTATATATATCATTCAACTGATGGTTATGTATTTTTAGCTACTCAAACATGGGCTAATAGTAAGTTTGTTAATGTTGATGGTCAACAAGATATTACTGGACTTAAAATTATTAAAGGTAGAGCAAGAAATACAGGTACAGGCTGGGGTAATACGAATGCATCAGCTGAGCACTCTTTTTTAGTAGAAACTGAAAGTGGTTCAAATGCTGATAATCAGTATACAGGATCTATAGGGTTTTGCTCTAATAATGGAACACAAGCTGGCATATATGTAAGAAGTAATGACCAGAATGGTACATCTATGGCTTTTGCAACGACTAACATGTTTTCAGCAGGGCCTCAGATCGCAATGACTATTGATAATCAAGGTACTGTTGATCATGTAAGAACAAGGCCTACATTTCAAGGAAATGTAATTTGGGATGCTGGTAATCTTACGACTACTATGGTAAGCAATTGGAACGATAAGTTTAAAAATTTAAAGTATGTTGCTGATTTAAATTTAGTTTCTGAATCTGGAATTTACAGACAGGAAGGTCCAATATCAGGATTTAGTTATACGACAACTTTAAATCTAAATTCGTCAGATGGTCGTCAGCAATTAACCATTGAAAGAGGTGGAGGTGGAATGAAATTCCGAGGAACTACAACTGGTTCTGGAAATTCAAGCTGGTCCGACTGGAATGAAGTTTATCATACAGGAAATTTTAACCCAGCAAGTTATATAACACAATCTACTTTAAATAGCCAGTTAGGTAACTATGCTACCTTGGTAGGAGTACAAACATTTACTAACACTAATACTTTCTCTCAAAGCCCTATTGTACCGGCTGGTACTCTTTCGAGCCATGCCGTAAACAGAAGTCAACTTGACAATTTGCAGAATTGGGTCAGTCAGAATTATGTAGATGCTCCAGATGGTTACTCTGTAATTATTTCCGGACAAGATCTTAATAATATTAAAAATACAGGATTTTATAGAGGTTCAGGGTTAGCCAATGCTCCGAATACTGGATGGTTTTTTGTTATTGTTGAAGCGCATGATAGCAGTTGGGTTAAACAAACTGTGACTACATACGGATCAGGTAATACCGCAAATATGACTTACGAAAGAGTTATGTCTGGAGGTGCTTGGTCTACATGGCATCAGGTATGGAGTACAAGAGATTTCTCACAAAGTAATGTTAATAATTGGAATTATATGTCTAATTATGGCGTTATAGTAAACCAACAATTTACTAATAATACAGGTAATGGATTAATTGTTGTTGATGATTATGTCGGTGGAGAATCTGGTATATATAATGGAAATGATAAATCCTATTTGGCTGTATTACAAGATAAGTATTATAAATATTCAAGTAGCTATAATGATTGGGAAGGCATTAATTTCAATCTAGAAAACAAAAACATTGGTATAGGTACAGAAGCTAATGATGCGGATAAAGTAAATGTTTTAGGCTCAGTAAAGGCTACTGAAAACTTTAAATCAAACAATGAAGAAGCTAATGCTTTATTTATTCCAGACGGAAATCTAGCCTATCTTAATGATGAGATTACCAACGAAGATTATAGAATGAGATTATCTCATAAAATGATTGAACAACAGTCAGGGGTTTCTCATTATGATTCTGATAATAGAATGTTAGTCATTAGATGTACAGATCCAGGTACGAATTTTGTATTAGGAAAATGTTTTCCGGGGCAGCGAATATTGGTATTAAATGCTCACGATAGTTATGCGCAAGTATTTGAAATAAAAAATGTAGGTCGTTCATTTAAAATAAAACCATACAGCTCTATCCAGTTATTTGTTTGGGAGGACATGTCGGTTTATAAATATGCAGAAAATCAAATGTATTAAAACTGGAAATTCATAAATAAAATAACATATAGATTCAAAGCTGTGGAATGTACAATTTGTGAACTTCCCAACCTCTTATATTGTGCGTACTACGATAGGTTTCTTAAAGACTTTACAAAGTATCAATAAAATGGCGCCACTTGTTTTAAAGTGGTGCCATTTGGCTGTGTGTGACCAAAAATTTCTATGTATTTATAAACATTTACAAAAATAATCCCAACTCTGGTTGGGATTTTATTCATTCTTCAATTTTGTACTTTATCTACCGCAAACAAAAGGCTTTTTATGCTTTAGTTTTTAGATAGAGTTGATATTAAAATCGGTAGCCAATACTCAATCCATACTTTGCAACCACATCATGATCTGTTTTGTCTGCATTGAACAAAAGTTTTCCGTAGCCTGCGTTGGCTTCAAAAACAAATCCTTTTTTTGTGACCAGTTTATAACCCAGACCAGCACCTAGTGCAACATCATAAACATCTTTATTTTCAGTGAATGTCAGGTTATCTGCTGCGTATACTTTTTTTCCATCAATGGAAGTGAACGCTCCAAATCCTTCGACAAAGAAACCAGAAGCATATTTTTTTCCAAAATAATATCTGTAATACGGGGAGATGAAGTAATTAATATCCTTCTCTTTTTTATCATCATAAACAAAAAATGCAGAGATTCCCAGTGATGAATTTTTGTTGAGGTGTCGTTCAAAATTTACTTCCACAGCACCGGATAACGGCGCGATTAAATTTAATCTAATTTCATTGTTTTTCTGATAAGGATTTGCATCAGTTTCATTTTGAGCCTTGACAGAATAAAAAGCAAACAAAATGATTAATAGTAAAAAGGTTTTTTTCATAAAAAATTAATTTGAATTATTTAAATGCAAAACTCAAATAATTCAAATTAGAACGGGTTTCAAAAGCTTAAAAATGGATAAAATGGGACTTATTTGCTGCTATTTTTGTATTCATTGGGTGTCTGACCGGTAACTTTTTTAAAAGCATTGTAAAAAGTGGTTTTTGAGGTAAACCCAGATTCTAATCCCATCGTCAGCAAAGTATAGTTTTCGTATTCCGGATCTGATATCATTTCCTTGACAGCTTCCACTCGATATTGATTTATATAATGGGCAAAGTTGTCTCCTGTTATCGTGTTTACAATTTGTGAAACATATCCCGCACTTATGCCTAATTTTTCAGCGACTTTTTCTCTGTTTAATGTACTGTCGGTATAAATGTGCTGATCTTTGCAAAGAAGCTCTAGTTTTTGAAAATAAAGATTATCGGCCGTGATAGATTCCTTATATTCTTGTGGGGGATTATTTTGTACAATTTGCAGATTGGGATACGAAATAGCCGAATCATTATTTAGAAAATTGTAGATAGCATCTTTGTTTTTGGCTAGTTTATATTTATAAATCCCAATATAAGCTGTCCAATGAATGATGAATGTTGCACATAAAGCCAGGGCATTCATTGTGGAAGAAATGTCATAGTTGAGAAGTAAGCCGGCTAGAGCGGTAATAAGCCAAGCAAATAATAATAAAGAAACAAGGGTTAGTAAGGTAATTATCCATTTTTTTTCCTGTGAATCTTTTAAATGTCTTATCACAAAATAAGAGTAAATCGGCAGAAACGGAATGAATGTAACGGCTAAAAAAAGTTGGAGGAGACCAAGTATGCTGATTATAGCGATGCCTGACTCAGGAATAGTATAAATCCCAGCAACATAATCAAGATCATTTATAATATTAAGGACGGCGGAATAGGCAAATGGAATAAAATATAAGTAATTTCTTAGTTTGTGTTTTTCAGTATTATCAACCTTATTTATAATAAAAAGGAATAGGAAAGCAGGAATTAGAAATACCCACTCGATGTTGTCTATAAAACGTAGAAGAGGATAGGAGATAAATGCCTTTTGAATATCAAAAACATGAGTCAGTAATTTAATTGAAAGGGTAAATAGTAAGTATGCTAAATATTTATTTGAATTACTATTGAATAGGGAAGACCTTAAAATGACTAACCCTAAGACTATTCCTTGGAAAATCGCAATATTTAAAAGTGTTGTATAAATCAATTTTTATGAAAGTTGTTTCAAAGATTTGTTTTTGGAATATTATCGTTTAAATATAGCTCTTTCATACGAATTGATAAAACTAACTTATATTAATACTGATGACTTTTTTGACTTATCAATTTCTGTCACTAAGATTTTTTTCGGTGACAAAAAAAGCACTGTATGATATCATACAGTGCTTATAGTGACCAAGACGAGCGTGTCTTCAAACACTTTTATAGATGACTTGGTTCGTTTGAGTCAAATAAAACAAGAATTACAAAACTTTGTTTTATCAAGTAATATATATAATTATTTAGCTTTTATTTTATCGATTTTTTCTATCATTTTTTCCGCATTGCCGTTGGTTCCACCAAGAATGATTGCTTTTTTATAACTATCTAATGCTAAATCGTATTGCTTAATTGTAAAATAGGCTTCTCCTAAACTATCGAATCCATTAGCATCTTTAGAAAACTCTTTTGTGGCCAATTTAAATACTGTTATTGATTCATTGATTTTTCCAAGTTTTAATAATTCATATCCTAATTTATTAAGTTCACCTGGGTTTTCAAAGCTATATTCATTTTTAGAATTTTCTTTAAGCAAATAATAAGTCTCTATAGCTTTATTGACGTCATTGAGAGATTCCTTTCTTATCGCTTGATAAATAGATTTTTTAGGAATTTCGTAGTCTTTTCCTAACATTAAATTGTGAATAATATACCCTAAATCCCAAACTCTATTTAGATTATTGGACAATAGAATTATCGTAATATTATTTTTAAAATCGTTTAAAAAAATGGATTCAAATTTATATGATACTCCATTATGTCTCTGTAGTTCATCTTTTTCTAAGTATCTGCCAAGTGATCCACCTTCGTCAATTGCATATGGATTTTTCAAAAGAGTTTGAAAGGATTCTTTGGAAATTAAACGATTAGAATTCATCGCTTCAATCCATTTATATAGATCATTGATGTCTACCCAAAGCCACCCACTAATAAATTGCATCTCTGGGCATCGGACATTGTCAAAATCATAACAAGACGTTCGGTTTTTAGAACCAAATTTTGGATCAAATACCGAATTTGTCATTTTCAGCGGTTTAATTATATTTTTAGTGACAAATTCTTGAAATGATACTCCAGTTACCTTTTCAATTATTCTTCTTTGCAAAAAGACATTGCCATTGTCATACCTGTAATTCGTTCCCGGTTCAAACAGTAAGTTATCATTGTTTCTCAAAATCTTCCACGCCTCCTCATCATTTTTTGGTACTATTGGATCGATTCGCGGAATACCACTCGCATAATTAATAAGCTGTCTTATAGTAACTTTCTCTGACCATTTTGGCAATCCTAAATTAAATTTAGATATCGTATCATCAAGATTAAGAAGGCCACGTTCAACTAACATCATTATGGCGACAGCATTAAATTCTTTTGCAATAGAGCCAATGTTGAATATCGATTTATCGTTTAACGCAGTTTGTTTCGTTTCATCAGTAAATCCATATGATTTTTGATAGATGATTTTATCATTTTTAACGATAAGGACATTTCCATTGAACAAACCTCTTTCATAGGATTTTGCCATTAAAGAATCTATTCGGTCGATATAGACTGCATTTTGTTTAATCGATTTTTGATTTCTGTTCTTTGCCTCTTTGAAATTATTTAATTCTTGGGCAGAAAGCGTATTTGTAAATAAAACAGTTAGTAATAATAAGAAAAGTAAGTTTTTCATTTTAATTAATTTTTTGGAGAAAGGATTTGATTGATTTTTAAAAGCATTTCTTTGGCATTATCGTTATTCGGATTCAGTTCCAACGTTTTCTGATAATCCTTTTTGGAAGCATTGTAATCTTTTTTATTGAAATAAATCTCGCCCCGTGTATCGTAAATATTGGATGAATTTGGAAATTCTGAAACGGCATAATTAATAATTTTTAAAGCTTCATCAGTTTTCCTTTCGCCTAGAAATTTGTACGCTAATCTATTAAGTTCATTTTCAAAACCATTAAAATTATAAGCATCAAATTTATTTTTCTTCAGTTCTTTTAAATAAATAATTCCTTTTTCTACTGATTCTGCTTTCATTTTTTTATAAACTTCGAAGATAATTAATGGTTTAGGCAAATCAACTTTGGTATTGTATAGAACTCTGAAGACATCATCGATAATAGCTTCCAATTGTCCGCCTCTTTTACCTGCTCTGGTGTTATCAAGCAAGATTACATATATTTTGTCCTCCGGAATTCTGGCGATATTGCAGGAAAAGCCATTGATTCCGCCACTATGTGCCATGGTTGTAACATTTTTTCCTGAACCTAAAAAATTCTGATGTTTCTGAACAGACAAACCGTATGCATAATCGCCTAAACTAGGTGTGAAATATATTTTTTTGTTCTCATCATTTAGCAAAGTATTCGTGTATAAAGCATCATCCCATTTTCGCATATCATTGGCTGTGCTGTACATTCCACCCGCAGAAAATACGGCAGTTTTGATATTAATGTAATCCGTTTTTTGATAACCATCGTAGTCAAAATCATAACCCTGTGCATCATTTAAAATAATTTGTTTTGGGTTTTCAATTCCTGTATTTTTCATTCCAATGACATCAAATATTTTTTCTTTAAGAACTTCTTCATAAGGTTTTTTAGTGATTTCCTCAATAATTAATCCCAACAGATAATAGCTAGTATTGCAATAATTCTGTTTGGTTCCAGGTTCAAATCCCAGATTATCTTTAAAATATTTGACTGCAAAATCTTTCCCAGATAAATTTTCAAAAACCATTTTAGTTTTAAAATCAGGAAAATCGGTGTAATTGGGTAAGCCGGAAGTGTGCGTTAATAATTGGTGAATCGTAATTTTGCTTCCTACCGTTTTGCTAAACCAAGGCAAATAATCATTTATTTTGTCATCCAGCTTGATTTTTCCTTCCTGTTTTAACTGCATAATCAGCATGGCCGTAAACTGTTTCGTTACGGAACCAATTCTGAATTTGGTGTCAGAAGTTGCCTCTATACTCCAGCCCATATCGGCTTTTCCATAGTTTTTTTGCAAGATAATTTCGCCATTTTGAACAACCAAAGCACTTCCGTTAAAAAGGTTATAATCGTGATATTTACCAATGATTAAATCAATTTTCTTAGCTTTTTCTTTATTTGAATTGACGAAGGTTTTTTGTGCAAAAGTATTCAGAGATAAAAGCACCAGCAATGCAAAAAGGAAATTTTTCATAATCGATTCTGATTTTAGAATTTGATGCAAAGATGCTTTAAAACGCCCCAGTACACGACCGACTAAAAAAAGTCGAACGCATTTGTTAGAAAAAAAATGGATTAATTTGGATTTTTTCTAAAATCTGTCGGTGTTTTTCCTGTATGTTTTTTAAAAGAAGTACTAAACGACGATTTGGAATTGAAACCAACCTCGTAGAGAATTTCCAGAATTGTTAATTCTTTTTGCAAAGGATCTTTTAGCATTTCTTTAGCCTTTTCAATTCGATATTCATTGACGAAATCAAAAAAGTGTTTGTCCATATACAAGTTAATCAAAGTAGATAAATCTTTTACGGGCATTTTTACTTGCTCTGATAGATTTTGGATGGTTAACGAAGAATCCAGGTAGGGTTCTTTTTCCACCATAAAATCTTTTAAGAATTCGATTTGCTTATTTTTTTCTTCAGCTACCAGAAGACTAGGTTTTTGTTTTGGAACAACTTCTGTAATAGGTTTCAGACGGGAATTCACTCCTCTGAAAAATTCCGGATTGTTTAATGCGGTAAATAGATACCAGCAGGTACAGAATAAAAACGCAAACCCATCCAGGGTTACAATCCAGACTCTGACCTCTCCCAAACCAATGGTAAAACTAATCAGCCATCTTAGAAGTACTAAAAAATGTAAGAGATAATATAGAATTGTTATTTTGTAAAGTGCATTAATTACAGAAACATTCGGATTCGTATAATTCTCAAGATAGACCGTTCTAGACTTTCTAATAACCAGAAATGAAGCAATAAAATAAACCTGAAATAGCAATTCGAAAAGAAATTGAAAAAAATGGGTAATAGGCATTTGATTCATAGTCTTTATGAAATGCAATTTCATAGCTGTATTTTCAAAATAAATACCCGACATTAAATACAAATTGTAAGCAACAAAGGGAATAGCGTGTAGTAAATGTTTCGTTTTTAATCGAAAGTCAGAAAAACAAACGGACAATACATAGAGATAAAACAATGCCGGAACCAAATAGACAATACTCCAACGAAAAGCCTCAAGGCTGATGAAATTTTCAGGAATATGATGAATCAAAAATTTACAAGCATCTACAGCATTTCCGATAAGAAAAAAAGCAAAAAGGCGATTTCCTAATTTATATTTTGTTTTAACGGTAAGCAAAAACAAAGCAAGAATCAACACTAAAAATATTCCTATAAATGCTGATATTTCCAAAAAGCTGTATTTGTCCATAGTTTTTAACGTAGATGCAATTTAATATTTAAATAGGAAAGGTTAAAATAAGTATTGATGATTTTATCCAGATGTTAAAAATATTCCGCTCAAATGCTAAAAGTTGTATTGTTGTAAATATTAATAATGCCATACTATTGACTTATTTTGAAATTGTTATAGTAATTATTGAATAAGAAAGGTAGAAAAGACATTGAAGAATATACTAAAGAAACGCTAAAAAATCTCTTCAAATTCGTGGTCTCGAACTTGTAGTAAGTAAATAAAAATAGCGCCAACAGTCTTTAGTTGACGCCATTTTAGCAAATTTGTGACCAAGACGAGCATATCTTCAAACACTTTTATAGATGACTTGGTTCGTTTAAGCCAAATTAAACAAGAGCTAAAAAGCTCATTTTTATCAGTTAACTTTCTTGTTGGCTAAACTTTTTGCAATATAATTTCAAGTATTCAAGACAACCGAAGTTGGCATAGTTGATATTTGGTTTGCTTCGATTGTCTTTTACCTTCACACAAAGATTTTAGAAAAAATATAATAGAATATTCGGAGTTGCTTATTGCTTTTTCTTTTAAGGTTGAAAGAAAAACGATTTACTTATATTTGCCCCGCAAAGCAAATTCAAATGTTCAAAAAAGTAAGCACTGTATTTATTTTTGGCTTTTATACGGTTTTTTGTTCGGCCCAACAGGTTCGACCTTCAAAATCATCTGAAATTTACCGCGAACTCAAAACACTGAAACACCTGCCTAAAGTTTTATACCTTGCGGCTCATCCCGATGATGAAAATACAGGATTACTCTCTTGGTTAATCAACGACCAAAATGTAGAAACGGGTTATTTATCTTTAACCAGGGGTGATGGCGGTCAGAATTTATTGGGCACAGAACAGGGTGCTGCATTGGGTTTAATCAGAACGCATGAGCTTTTAGAGGCGAGAAAGTTAGACGGCGCCCAGCAGTTTTTTACCCGTGCGATTGATTTCGGGTTCTCTAAAAATACGACCGATACCTTTAAACAATGGGATGAAAATAGCATTATAGCGGATGTAGTTTGGGTAATCCGTAAATTCCGTCCTGATGTTATCATTTGTCGTTTTCCTCCTACTGCAGCGGCAGGCCACGGACAACATGCCGCTTCGGCCGTGGTTGCGGAAAAAGCTTTTAAGCTGGCAGGCGATAAAACTGCTTTCCCAAATCAACTAAAATATGTTAATGTATGGCAACCAAAACGTGTATTGTGGAATACTTTCCGATTTGGTGCAGTCAATACAACCGCTGAAAATCAACTGAAAGTCACGGTTGGGCAATATGATGCACAACTGGGAATGGGCTATGGTGAACTGGCTGGATTAAGCAGAAGTTTACATAAAAGCCAGGGTGCAGGAACACAGTCTGTAGCCGGCATCAAAACTGAATATTTTTCCCATGTTATTGGCGAGCCTGCAGAAGCAACATTTTTTGATGGAGTCGTTAAAACCTGGACAGCAAAAGGAAACGCTGATATTGACCAATCATTAGACAACATTATTTCCGCTTTCAATTTCAACGAGCCAGACCTCAGTTTACCTGCTTTGCTTGCTTTGCGAAAAAAGGTTGCTGCTCTTAAAGATGTAGACCTAAAAAGGGATAAACTTAAATCTCTCGACAACATCATTCTAAGCTGTGCCGGATTTATGGGCGAGGTTGTTACCAATCAGGCTGAAGCTGTTGCCGGAGACAATTACAATTTTAAATTAAATTTGATTTCAAGAGCTGAAAATCCTGTGGTTTTAGAAGATGTAAAATGGTTAAGTCAGTCAGAAAGCTTCAACAGAAAACTGTCAAAAGATTCTTTGATTACCATTCAGCATGTCATTAAGATTTCTGCAGACGCAATACCTACAGAACCTTACTGGTTGGCAAAATCTCCCACGAACGCAGCAACTTTCTCTGTTCCGAATGATACTTTAGTCGGTTTGCCTGAGGCAGAATCACCACTGAATGTTTTGATTGGTTTAAAAATAGGCTCGGACAAGTTTCAGGTTAAACTTCCTTTATCTTTCAAGAAATTAGATCCGGTGCGTGGTGATGTGGTCGAAGCTTTGCGCATTGTTCCTGCATTGGAACTGAAATTTACACAACCGCTTTATTTAGTTAAAGAAAATGAAGATTTACATTTGAGTTTAAATTTTAAGGTTAATTCCAACAAACAGTTCAGTAATGGTAAAGTTAATCTGATGTATAACGGAGAACGATTGGGCGGCAGTGATTTAAAGTCGCTCAATGGAAAAGATTTTACCGTCGATTACGTTATTCCAAAAACTAAGCTTGCCACAATAAAGTCAGGTCGTTTGCAATTGGATGCCAATTTTGTTGCAGATGGAATAACTTATAGTAAAAAACAGGTATTAATTCAGTATCCGCATTTACCTTCATTACAATATTTTACGCCTGCAACAGTCGCAGTGATGAAAGGTGATATTCAGGCGAAGGTTAAAAAAGTGGGTTACATACAAGGGGCTGGCGATTTCATTCCTGAGTTTCTGCGTATTGCGGATATTCAGGTAGATGTCCTGAAAGACGAAGATTTTTATGGAAATGTAGATGAATCTGGCGGAAACGGTAGCCAAAACAAACTGTCACAGTATGATGCTATCGTTCTTGGTGTTCGTGCCAATAACACGGAGAAAAAACTGGGTCGCTGGATGCCTTTTTTATGGTCTTATGTAAAAGCAGGAGGTAATTTGGTGATGCAGTATAACACGAATCAGGATACAACCGTTGATAAACTGGGGATGTACAATTTCAATATTGCCAATAAACGTGTTACCGAAGAAAATGCTGAGGTTAAGTTTTTAAATCCGAATCATAAATTACTGAATTTTCCGAACAAAATTACTGCGGATGATTTTAACGGTTGGGTGCAGGAACGTGGCGCCTATTTCCCTGATCAATGGGATGCAGCATATGAACCGCTTTTTGAAATGCATGATACAGGTGAAGAGCCTTTGCAGGGATCAACTTTATATGCCAAATACGGAAAAGGTAATTTCATTTATACACCGTTGGCATTTTTCAGACAATTACCTGCGGGAAATGTTGGGGCAGCTCGTTTATTTTTAAACTTTTTATCTGCACAGAAAAACTGATGAACAAGCAACTTAAAAATTGGAATACCTGGTACATACTATTAGCAGCTGCATTAGTATTGCAGATCGCATTTTATTATTTGTTTACTAAATTCTGGGCATGAGTACGATAGATTGGACAGTTCTTATTTTTACATTGGTTGCAGTGGTGGTTTACGGGGTATTTATCGGTCGTGGCCAAAAAAGCAACGAATCCTACCTGAAAGCAGATAATAAAATGCCTTGGTACATTGTGCTGATAGGTATTATGGCTACGCAAGCAAGTGCGATTACATTTCTTTCAGCACCGGGTCAGGCTTATACAGACGGTATGCGTTTCGTTCAGTATTACTTTGGTTTGCCTTTGGCGATGATTGTGATCTGCATCACTTTCATCCCGATTTTTCAGCGCTTAAATGTTTATACGGCCTATGAATATTTAGAAAACCGTTTTGACAAAAAAACAAGGGTACTCACTTCACTACTTTTTCTTTTTTCCAGAGGTTTATCAACAGGAATCAGCATTTACGCTCCGAGTATCATCTTATCAAGCGTTTTAAACTGGAATATTTACTTAACCAATGTTTTAACAGGCGGTATTCTGTTGATTTATACTTATGTTGGCGGAGCAAAAGCTATCGCTCACACCCAAAAATTACAGTTTCTCATTATTTTGGGAACAATGGCTTTTGCAGGGTATTTACTTATTCAAAATATGCCGAATGGAATTGGTTTTAACGATGCACTTTATTTAGCAGGAAAATCCGGAAAACTCAATGTAATCACAACGGAGTTCGATTGGAAAGATAAATACAATATTTGGAGCGGATTAATTGGCGGTTTTTTTCTGGCACTGTCTTACTTTGGTACTGACCAGAGTCAGGTCGGCAGGTATATTACTGCGAAAGACAATACCAATGCAAAAATGGGCTTGCTGTTGAACGGATTGGTTAAAATTCCTATGCAATTTGCTATTCTTCTGATTGGTGCTTTGCTTTTCGCCTTCTTTTCTTTAAAACCGGCTCCGATTTATTTTAATGAACGATCTTATCAACATTTAAAGGAAACAAAACCTGAACAGGCTGCGGTTTTTGAAAAAGAACATCAGGATTTACAACTAAAATTCAATGCAGAATCGAAAGAAATTTTAAAGTTAAAAGAAACTCAATCTCTCGAACTCAAAAAAACAATTCAGGATTTTAAAAAGACACAAACCCAAGTAAAAGCACTTCACGGCAGGGTAGAGGAAGCGATCAATAATTCAAACTATAATGCCGAGAAAACAGATACAAATTACATTTTCCTGTATTTCGTAAAAAACACCTTGCCTGTAGGTATGATAGGTTTACTGTTTGCTGTTATTTTTCTGGCCAGCTGGGGCTCAATTTCCGCAGCACTAAATTCTCTTGCCGCTTGTTCATTAAAAGATGTTCATTTGATATTTAAAAAAGAAATTCCTGATGATGCAACCGAATTAAAGTACAGTCGTCTGCACACTTTAGCCTGGGGTATCTTCTCAATCGGTGTAGCCATGTTTGCCACTCAAATGGGTTCCCTTATTGAAGCGGTTAATGTATTAGGTTCTCTTTTCTATGGCCCGATATTGGGGATTTTTCTTGTCGCCTTTTATTATAAAAAAATTACTGGTTCAAATGTATTTATTTCTGCAATTTTATCAGAAATTACGGTTATAGCCGTTTATAATTTCGATATCGTCTCTTTCCTTTGGCTTAACGTGATTGGGGCAGCGGCAGTAATTATATTTTCGGCAATTGGGTTACTGTTTTATAAGCAGAAAGCAGTAACTTCGTAATGCATACATACATAAATATATACAATAAGAATATTATGAAAACAATGATTAAAACTGTTGCTGTAGTTTTTGCTGCAATGACGATTTCAGTAAATGCATTTGCACAGGAAGCTAAAAAACCTGCCAGCCCGGCGGCTACTGCTACAGGAAAAATTAAAGATGCAGCCATTACAATAGCTTATAGCAGTCCTTCTGTAAAAGGGCGTACCATCTGGGGTGGTTTAGAAGCTTATAATAAAGTTTGGCGTGCGGGTGCCAATGAAGCAACTACTTTCGAAACGGATAAAGATATTACCGTTCAGGGTAAAAAACTGCCTGCAGGTAAATATAGCTTTTTCTTAATCCCTAAAGAAAGCGGAACCTGGACTGCGATTTTTAACAAAGAGCCAAAACAATGGGGTGCTTATAAATACGAAGAAGCAAAAGATGCTTTACGTGTTGATGTAAAAACAAAAGCTTTACCAGCAACACAGGAAACTTTAGTTTATAAAATAAACAATAATGGATTCACAATGGATTGGGATAAAATCTCAGTTCCTGTGGAGATAAAATAAATTTAAATATAAGATATTAAAATCCCGTTAATACGGGATTTTTTTGTTTATAATTTTGATATTGTGTAAAATATTACGATTGTAAATTCCGGTGATATTGATGCAACTCAATGTGGATAAACGGGATGTGTTTTTTTGAGAGTAAGATCATAAAGTATAGTTTGAACAACTTAAAATCATTTACTAAAATTTTCTATTATCCATTTTGCAATTAGTCAAGATATTTCTACATTTATCAATCTTGAAAAATGAAAAACATACAATCAAACATTTTGAACTTTCGCCGCAAGCAAAGGCAGGAATTGTGATTGTAAATATGGAAGATCAGGAAGTCGAAGAACACGATGTTTCTAACCCGCACCGGGATAATCACTGTCAATTGATGGTAGCGGTAAAGGGTGAATTTAGGTTAAACATTGATTTTGAAATCATTGAGTTTACTGCTCCTGCATTAATTTGTGTATTTCCTGAAGCCGTACATTATGTGTCAGAAGTAAAAGATCCAAAAGGATGGATGATCAGTTTTGATCCTTCACTCATCAATAAAGAAGTGCTGCAGCTTTTAGAAAATAAATTTAATAATCCGTTTTTACTTCATCAGGAATCCGTTTTTTTTCAGCAAATCATTATCTTGTTTGATTTAATGGAGAAAGTACAATTGCAGGATACAAATTCGTACATCCAAAAAAGCATTAATTCTTTACTAAATGCAATTTTAAGTCTTATTGCTGGAGAATTGGTTGCCAATTTACCCGCTGAAAAAGGGAAAGAAAATCGCAGCATTGCTATTAAGGAAAACTTCATCAAACTTAGCAAAGAACATTTCAAAATCTGGAAACAGCCCGCACAATATGCCTCGGCACTTTCTATCTCAACTTCTCATTTAAACGACACCGTAAAATCATTAACAGGAAGTCCGGTTTCGGCTCATATTCAGGAAGCTTCGATTATGGAAGCCAAAAGATTGCTTTATTTTACAGAACAAACTGTTAAAGAAATTGCTTACGAAGTGGGCTACAATGAGCCTGTATATTTTGGAAAATTGTTTAAAAAAATAACAAAACTTACACCTCTTGAATTTCGAAAAAAATTCCGTGATAAGGACTATCCTTCCCCTCATTGAAACTATCATTAAGGGCAATCCTGTGAGTAGATTTGCATTGTAATTAATACAATAATTAAAATGCAAAACGAAATCAATATCCCTGGCATACTCGATGCTGTAAGAAAAGTAGGGGATACCTTTCTAAAAAATTATAAAAAAAATCCTATACCGCAAAGTATGGATGAGCTTTTAAGACAATTGGAAGACTTCGATACCTTATGCCTGACTTCTTTAAAAGAAGATTTATCTCTTGAATTTCCAAATATTCCTTGGAATATTGGTGATGAGTTCGATACCGAATCACAAAGAAATCCCACCGGACAACACGAATATTGGCTGTGTGATGCAATGGATGGCGCCATACAATATCTTCAGCATATTGCGGGTTGGACGATCAATTTAGCCCTTATTCGTGATGGAAAACCTTTATTTTCTGTTATTTATGATCCGTTGGCCAACGAAATGTTTTGGGCAAAAGATGGTGAAGGTGCTTTTATGAATGATAAAGAATTAAAAATAAGTAATAAAACAGATCTGGCAGTTATGCTTGCCGTTTTTGAGTATGGACATCAGGACAAATCCAACAATCATTTGAATGGAAAGATTGGATCCACGGTCACAAAACTGTTGGATAATTTTGGAATTGTTAGAAATTATGGGCCACACGGACTGCAATTGGCTTATGTAGCTGCAGGAAGGATTGATCTGTTTATCCAAGAAGATCTCGATACCTATAATTGGATTGCTGGATTGCTTATCGCTAAAGAAGCTGGAGCTGAAATTTTAACAACCGATGGGAAATCTTGGAAATGGGGAAGTGAAAACCTCTTGGTAGCACAAAAAACGGCTGCTGAAAAATATCTTTCAATTAAATCTAAAATTTAAAATGAATATAGCAATCATAGGAGCTGGAGCCGGAATTGGATTGGAATCTGTAAATCAAGCGCTCGAAAAAGGACATACCGTAACAGCATTATCTTCAAACACAAATCATATTACAGGGCATCCGAATCTCATTAAAATAAATGGAAGTGCAACCTCACCAATTGACTTGAAAAAAGCAATTGAAAATTCCGAGGCAGTTTTGATAACTGTAGGAACAAAAAATAAAAAAGCAACAACCCTTTTTTCAGACATTGCCAAAACGCTCATTAATGTGACTGATGAATTTAATTTTTCTCCACCAATTTTGGTCATTACAGGTTTCGGGGCGGGAGAAAGTAAAAATTATTTAAGTCTCTTTATGCGAACGGTTATATCATTATTCCTAAAAGATCAATACATCAATAAAACAGAAATGGAAAAACTGATCACTAAAAGTAGTTTGAAATGGGAGATCATAAGACCCGGAATGCTTACCAACGGAAGTACAAACTCATCTTACAAAGTATTATCCGAACTTAAAAAAGGAATGAAAGTGGGAAAGATATCAAGAGCCGACGTGGCGAAATACTTAATTGATGAAGCCGAAAATCAAAGATTTATTCATCAATATGTAGCGCTAACAAATTAATCTAAAAAATAGTGATGGATGTAATTCTGTCACTATTTTTTTTAAAACCCATTACATGATACTTACTTTGAAATTTAGAATTCGCAATTTATTTGGTTAATCTTTTTTTTAGCATAGAATACTTAAAACCAACACTAAATATAAATTAATAGTGATTCTTGAATATTTAACTTAAAATGATTTTCTTATTTTTCAGATATCATGTTGTTTTAATTATTTTTAAAATACTAATAATCATTTGTTTGAATTCAATTTTGGTCTTTTTGAATAATATTTTCATTTCAATAAAAAATTATCTTTTTTTCTGAATTTATCTCATTATCTACTTGCGAGGTATATCTTTCTTAACATAATATTACCATTGTAAATGAGAGGAAGGTTCTAAAAACACATGGAAAATAATGAAACCATTAATGAATGAAAAATGTAAAGGAATATTTCCCTTGGCTAAAAAAATTTAACTCAACTCGGTATAAAATGAAATAGAATAAGATTTAAACATACAAAATAAATACAAAAACAAATGAAAATTAAATTACTAACAATTGGTATGCTTATGTTTATAGGTGTAACCATATCCGGACAGATTGGAATAAATACAGCGAGTCCAAAAACCACAATGGATGTAAGTGCCAAAAGAAGTACGGGGGGCATTATAACAGATAATTCGCAAATAATGGGGCTTCAGGCTCCACGACTTACCCTTGCAGAACTTACATCAAATACAGCAACTTATGGAATAGACCAACAGGCTGCACTCATCTATATTACAGATGTGTCAGGAGATCCTGCTACAGGACAGAGAATTAATATAAATGCTGTTGGTTATTATATATTCGACGGAGCTCTTTGGCAGAAAATCAAAATAAATGATACAAATATCTACAACACGAACGGTTTTCTTACGAGTGCCCGCACCCTTACCAATAACGGTTTTGGTCTGACTTTTCTAGGAGCCTCACAATCCACATTTTGGGCTTCTAATGGAGGTACTACTATCAGCGGTATAGGAGGTAGCAAGAGGGCAAATTTAACCCTTAGATCAAATGATAATGATAGTAATTCAATAGTTTCATCATTATTTCTTTATCAGGATCCTGAGGCTGTTGGGCAGGTATTAGTCGGGGGTGATTCACGCGGTTTAAGCCTAGGTTCTACAAGTACCACACAGCCAGCTCCTGTAACATTTATGACAAGTACAGGGAGCAATGCAAACGGGACACAAAAAATGATTCTTACAGCAAGCGGTAATTTAGGTATAACATTAAACCAGACCGTTACAGAAAAACTGGATGTTAACGGAATTACGAGAGTAAGAATACTTCCGCTAAACGGCTCAGCCAATGCAATTAATACAACCCCTTCCGGAAATTTATCTTCTGCTCAAGATCAAACCTTCACAGCAACAAGAACTGTAGTGGCAGATACAAACGGAGTTTTGGGTTATATAAACGGAATACTTGCAGGACAACCATGGAATAATGTTGCTGACAATACTTCCGCAACAGCCAATACACACAATATCTATCAAATGGGGAAAATAGGGATTATGACCAATAATCCTACAGGTTTACTTAATATATATAACAACAGTTCTTTAACCAATGCTTTAACAGTAGAATCAGACAATGCCGGATCAGATGCAGGCAATGATTCTTATTTTTATGGTTATGGTACCTCCAAAACGCCAGGACTTTTCTTTTTGTCTGCAAATGGAACAAAAGCAAGCCCAACTATTTTGGGAACAGGAAATCTTATGGGTGAATATAATTTTGGAGGATATCTTTCTTCAGGATGGAATTATAGTCTAGCCTCTGTTCGTGGAGCTTATGACGGAGACGGTACCACACTGGACAGCTCTCTTGATTTTCTGACAAGTAGTACAGTTAGAATGAAAATTTTAGCGAATGGAAATGTTGGCATAGGAACTAGCGTAGCGAAATCTAAAGTACATGTTGCAACGGGTGATGTATACATAGAGCAGGTGGGAAACGGTGTCATTATGAAATCACCTAATGGGAATTGTTGGAGAGTGACTGTTTCCAACACCGGAACATTTACTTCTGCAGCTATGACTTGCCCCTAATTTGCTCAGTCTTAATAACAATCAAAATCAAATTTTAAACTAATAAAAAAGATTGCCTACTGACAGGCGACAGTTTTTTTTAAATTAAGCAGTTATTTAATCATTTCTCAATTGCTCAATAAAATAAGAAGGAGTTACTCCTGTTTCTTTTTTGAATGCTATTGCAAATACTTCCCTGGATGCAAAACCGCAATATTCAGCAAGATAGGTGATTTTATATTCTCTGTAAATGGGCTCTTTATATAATAGTTGTATGATGTGTTGAATTCTGAGCCCGTTGATATAGTTGTTGTAATTTTTTTGCTTGTACTGTTTAATAATTTCAGAAAGATAACGAGGATTAGTTTCAAGAGAATTAGCTAAAAAAGTAAGACTGTTGTCTTTTTTAAGAAATTTTTCAGACTTTTCAAATCTGTTAAGCTTTTGCAGAATTATATTGAGAGTATGATCATGTATATTAGAACTCTTATCTGAGACTGAAACCTTCGAAATGTCGGCATTTTCTGAGACGGATGATCGTGTACGGTTGTTTTCAGCATTTTTCAACTGACTGATAATATTTTCATATCGTGAATGAAAAATTTTCTGACTTCTTCGCCATAGGAAAAATGTGAGAATGGCTAAAATAAAAATTGAAATTCCTGTAATGACTAAAATGGTAGTCATATTTTTCTGATGATCTTTTTCTTTTTCTTGAATAATATTTTTAACAGGTTCATTGATTGCTATTTGTTGAGCTTCGAGAATACTGTCATTAAGCTTCATGTAAAGTTTGGTATATCTTGAAGAATTTTGCAAATCACCTTTCTCTGAATAGGATTTATATAGTACTTCGTAAAGATCTCTTCTTATGTCTGCCTTGCTGTCGTTCCTCTCAAGAATCATCCCCTTTTGGGCATATGCAATACAACTGTCATATTTTTTCTGATCGAATAAAAGCCATGCCATTTCATTATTAACAATAACAGGTGTATCTCTTGTTATATTAAATTTTTTACAGATATCTAAAGATTTATGGAAATAATTTTCTGCCTCTTTTGTTTTCTTCTGTTTATTGCTAAGTATTCCTAGGCTAAAGTAAAGAAATGACAACATTCTACTCTTTTTACCCTCCATTTCTTTGCTATTATCAATGTTCTGAATCGCCCAAAGTTCTTTTTGATAATATATTTTAAGGTTTGGACCTGATAAGTCTCCCCTTATTGTTTCATGGAGAGCCAAAACATCATATAACATTGCTAGTTCAAAATATTTGTCATTAGTTACTGATATCTTTTTATTATATTCTAATGCTTTTTTCAGGTCATTTAAACCTTGATCATCCATCCCCAAATTCAAGTAGGCTGAACCTTGAAGCCTATAATGTCTGCAGGCAAAGAAATTGTTTTTCAAATTTTTGATTAATACTTCATTTTCTTTTGCTATGGCGATTGATTCTTTATCATTTCCTGTGATAAGGAAATTATTCATTAAAATTAAATTACAATTTACTATTCCCCAATCATATTTTATAGTTTTAGCGTGTTGCTTTACTTTTTTTAAACTATTAATAATCATTGTAGGATTCACGGAATCTCGTAAACTTTGTATTTTCTCAATTTCTTTTTTAACAGATTCCTCCGTAATGTTTTCTTTTTTTACAGGATTAGAGCATGAAATTCCGATAATGAATAGAATTAGTAAACGGAGACTTTTAATCATGTGATATAGTTTTAAGAAAAGAATTGAATACACATTAAAAATTGTTTTTTAACAAAAATTGTTTTTGTTTTTTAGTAGTTAAATAGGGAATATTTAAGGGTAATTTCGTTGTATAAATATATTATAAATTATAACATACCACAAAAAAATGTTGTCTGATAGTGTATCAAGGTTTAATTTATTATTTGATAATCAAAATCTGTCATGAGAACTTCTTATTTGATCATCCAACGATTGTGTAAGTGATGATTTGTTCTTTCGAAAAAATCTAAGTCAAAAATTGAGTTACAGCATTGAATAGCTGTTTTCAAGTTATTTTTAGTTCATAATATAATTTTCACATATTGATGAATAAAATAAAATAGGATATGATTGTAACTTTCTAATTATCAGAAGAAAAAGATATGTCTTTTTCTTAAAATTATTCATTATGTTTTCTGGAAAAGCTAACATACGATATAGTAAATCAAACAGGTTTAAGGCTTTATTTTACATAACAAATTTAAATTTTAAGGTTATGTTACAAATTGTATTTTATGGAAACGGGATAAAAAAGGCAGCATTTAGCCTGCTTATGTTCCTATTCAGTTTAAGCATTAGCGCTCAGTGTTCTTTAACTGGGTGGACGAAAATTTCTCAGGGAGAGAATTTTAGTATCGCATTAAAGCAAGACGGCACACTTTGGATTTGGGGAAGAAACCTTTACGGCATCCTTGGAAACGGTACAGGTACCAGTACTGAAATTAAACATCCTACCCAAATTGGAACAGAGACTAACTGGACAGACATATCAGTGGGTCGCTATTTTGCTTTGGGAAAAAAAGCTAATGGAGATCTGTACGGTTGGGGAGCCAATGATTACGGTCAGTTAGGATTGGGAAATAATACAAATGTTTTCACGCCTACATTAATCCAGCAAAATGTAAATAAATTCTCAGCGGGATACTTTCATACTTTAATAGTTAAAACAAACGGTACTCTGTGGGGAGCCGGATATAATGACTGGAGTGGGTTAGGAGTAGGAACAAGTGTGGGATGGTACAATACATTTCAGCAGGAATCAAGTAACGCTAGCGACTGGGAATCAGTTTGTGGTACTTATGCCAATTCATTTGCGATTAAAACAAACGGCACTCTATGGTCTGCAGGAACCAACATTGAAGGACAAACCGGTTTAGGAACACCTGCTTCTCTTGGCACAAATGAAACTGCAAATTTTACACAAATAGGCACAGATACAAACTGGAAATCAGTTGTAGGAGGTATTTATCATACTTTAGGACTGAAAACTAATGGCGAATTATGGTCTTGGGGACATAATAACAACGGAAGATTAGGAATTGGTGTTACTGGAAATATTTATTATACTCCACAACAAGTTGCGGGCGCAACATGGGCGTCTATTGGAGCAACAAATGAAGCTTCTTCTGCTCTAAAAACAGATGGTACTCTATGGACTTGGGGTAATGGAACTTTTGGTGTTTTAGGTCAAGGAACACCGTACAGTGGTGCTGTGAATGTTCCGACAAAGGTAGGAACAGCTAACAACTGGCAATCAATTCCTGTAAGATCCGGAGAAGTTTCTGCTGCAGGAATCAAAACAGGCGGTACATTGTGGTCTTGGGGCTGGGATACTTTCTGGCAATTAGGTAATGGCGACGGTGTAGCTGCTGAAAGTGGAAGTCCTACTCAGGTTACTTGTATAGATGATGCTACGTTAGCGGTAAAAGATATTGTAGCTAATACTACGAAAATTACAGTTTATCCGAATCCGGTTAAAGATAATATGTATATTAAATCTTCACAAAAAATAAATGAGGTTAAAATTTAGGCACCTACATACAATGTTACACCACTAAAAATTCTACAAAGATTCTTCTGAGTCTTTGTATTTTTTATTTATATGTAAAGTTATTTATTTTGCTTTTAGCTTCTCATAGGTTAAATTACAACCTTTGATATTTGAAATCATATGCATGAATTTTTCACTAGGACTCATTTCTCTAGTGTTATGTTTAAAGACAAATTCGTTGATATATAATTGTAAATGCTTCTTTGAAGTAACTCTATAAACACCAATAATTGCTCCTTTTACACGAGTCCAGAAATTCTCAATACAGTTTGTGCTTGCATTACCATTCACATATTCTTTCTTTCCATGATTAACTATTAAGTGATTGTAATATTTATGTAAATTTTTATATGCTGTCCATTCATCAGTAAAAACATTATCATATAAATTAACTGTTCTAAAAATAAAGGGTTCTAAATCATATCTACTAACTGTTGGAACAACTCTAGCAACTACTTTTCCACCACGCTGAATTAATCCCAATACAGGAACTTTATCTTTAAAACTACGTCCTTGTGAATGTTTTACTTTTTTGTCTGCATGACGATTTTTATTTTTCCCACCTACATACGTTTCATCAATTTCAACTTCACCTGATAATAAGTGATTATTTTCAAATGCAGAACATGCTCTTAATCTTTTAAGAATAAACCAAGTTGTCTTCTGCGTTAAATTGAGGTCTCTTTCTAATTGTTTAGATGATAAACCTCCTTTATGACTTGTGAATAACCATATTGCAATAAACCAATCTTGAAGTTTAAGATTTGAGTTCTTAAATAAACCAATATTTCTTATGGTAAAATATTTTCCTGTGTTCTTACACTTGTATTTATTGTTCTTACATTTATAGACTTTTGATGTCTTATCAAACGGTGAAACTGGATTTCCATTCCAAAAAATCTCTTCTAAGAAATTTATGCACTTCTGTTCATCTGAAAATGTTAAAATTAATTCTTTTAATGATCTAATTTTCAACCCATTAAAAATATTCATATCTTCTATTGTTAGAAGTATACTATCCGTAAATGTGTGTTTATTATAAGATGAAAGCGCTAATGTTGCGCTAAAAAAACATCAGTCATGAAAAAACTCTTTATATTTGTTCAAAATTATGGATATAGCATATCCTAATAAGACATTTTCGAACACATAGAACGCTTGTCTAACGACATTCCTCAAGAAAATCTGGTACATTTAATTGGAGGGAATATGTTAGCAACTTTCATGTCATATCTATATGGCATGGGGCTGCTGCATCTTCGACTCCAACGGTTTACCAGAACCTTCTTGATAGAATTTGCTAGTAGTCCTCATGCTTTCTTTATTTACAAATAACTCTTTTTCGGGACTGAGAAGAAATTAAATCACATTTATGATTAACTCAATTATGGATTTCCGTAAGGAAATGAACTCTTTACAAAATAGCTTTGTGAAGTCTAACACTATGAATGAAACTCTATTAAAAATCAAATTTTAAACCATGAAAAAAACATTATTATCAGGAGCTATCATAGCTTCAAATTTTGTATTCAGTCAAATAACACTTGAAAAAACATACACTTCAGAGAGCCTTCAAGTTTATACAAATACAACTGAAACAAATTATTATTCTGTTGGTCAGAATCTTACAACAATTAAGATCTATAATGCTAATCACACATTGAAAAAACAATTTTCACCAACTATTCCAACAGGATATTCAATGAATATAAGTTCTTATAACAATTTCATTCTATCTAAAAACATTTTTAATACGGATAATCTCTTAGAAATTGTTGTCGTTTTTAACAAGTATGATAATGGGTCTATAAACAAAATTGTAATCTTTAATGAAGACGGACAAATTGTGAAAGACTTTGGAGAGAATTATAGATTTGATGATGAATTTGATTTCCATGTTTATCACGATAATACAACTAATTCCAATAAATTAAGACTCTATAAAACCACAACAAACTCCACTGAAATATATAACCTACCAACAACCTCACTTGCAGCAAAAGAAGTTCAATCTCAAGGTAAATTATCCGCATTTCCAATTCCTACAAACAAAATATTGAACATTATAAATCCAGATAATGGAGCTAATAAAGTTCAAATTTATGATGCATCTGGAAAGTTGGTTATGAATAAAACTTTCAGTTCCAATGAAAATAAAATTTCTATTGATGTTGAAGCTCTAACGAAAGGCATTTATATCTATAAAATTGGAGAATTGAGTTCCAAGTTTATTAAGAATTAATATTTTCATTATAGTGTGATATGAAATACCGCTGATAAAAAAGTGGTATTTTATTATGGTTTTCCGTAATGGTGATGGCGTTTTTCTTTGTAAATTTATAGCTTAAATTATAAAATATTAAACTATGAGAAAATATCATTTATCTTATGATATAATAGATACTAAAGATAGCACACAATATAAAGAAGACAAAGAATATTTATTATATTTACTTTATTCATTAGGTTATAATTCAATTTATTCATACGCTGATTCTACAATTATTGTAGAATATGATGAAGATAAAATTACACAGACTAAATTATTTGACTTTTTAGAAAATAACGTTCAGCATAATGTCCGATACTATATATCTTTAATCTCACAAATACAAGATAAACCTATTGATTCATTCTATAATGAAAAATATTTTAACTTTTTACAAAGAGAAAGAAATACAGAATTTCAAAAAGAACTTATAAATATTGATTGGGATTATTTAAAAAAGCTTTATGGTGATAGTTTAGAATACTAAATTACTATTATAAATGTTTAATAAATATCTGTAATAATGTTTTCAAAATCAAACATTCCTTTTAATTTAAAAGCACATAAATATCCATTAACTATAGGTTGATTTTTATTATCAGTTAATTTTATTGATTTTGGTAAACATTTAAATGTTTTAAAATATTCTATTGAAATATAAATTTTCCAATAGAAATTAAATAATTTTTGTTTGATATTTTTCATAGCATATAATATTTATAAGTTATTCTTATATATTATTTGCTATGATTTTTAAGTTTTTAACTTAGTGTAACATTGTATGTAGGTGCCAAAATTTATTCTCTGAACGGAGCTTTAATAAAGACTGTTGTTAAAGTAGAAGATAAAACAGCGATAAATGTTTCAGATCTTTTGTCGGGTGTTTATATTTTGAAAATAAACAACGAATCTCAAGGGATTAAATTAATTAAAAAATAAATAATCTCTCATCAACATATTTAAAAAGTTCAGCCCCGAAACGGGGCTGAACTTTTTTTTAATTTCCATGAATTTTAAATAATCTGCATTGGTAAAACTTTTACTCAAGAAATCTCTTCCTGTTGTAAACTTTCAATAAAATAAGAAGGCGAAATATCAGTTTTCTTTTTAAAAGCTATAGTAAATACTTCTCTTGATGAGAATCCGCATAATTCGGCAAGGTAGCTTATTTTATACGCTCTGTATTTTGGTTCTTCATAAAGAAGCTTCATGATATATTCAATCCTCAAACCATTGATATATTGGCTGAAAGACTTGCCTTTATACTGCTTTAGGATTTCATTCAGATATTTTGAATTTGTACCGACATACTTGGTCAGGTATGCAAAATTGACATCTTGGCGAGTAAATTTGTTTGATTTTTCAAACTTTTCCAATTTATTAAGCAATGAAGCGATTGTTTCATCAGCAATAGTTGTAGATTTTAATGCTATATTTTCAAATTCTTCATGCTGTAAGTTTATATTTAATTTTTTTTCGGATTCTAAAGCATTATTTCTTAAACCATCAACTACTTTTTCAAATCTTTGATAGCGTATTTTTTTCTTGTGCTTCAATATCATAAAACTTATGAAAATAATAAGCGAAACCAAAATTCCGGCAAACCAAACCCTTTGTGAAAATATTTTGTTTTCTAAAATAAGAAGAAGCAAGAAAAAAATAAAGTTGAGCATAGAATTTTGTTTATCGTTGTATTAAAAAATTGACAGATAGAATATGGGCATTTAATTATCAATTTTAATAAAAAAAATCCAAATCTTCCTGTTTTTTGACCATGTGAAAATACGTAATGTCAGGTTTAATTCAGGAATCTGTCGTGATGAATTACGGAAATAATGTTGTGTCTTATTGTTTTAAATTATTTATAATCAACTGATTGTATTTTTTTTATTTTAAAGTATAAAAATTTAAATATTTCCAAAATTCTATATGGTTTTTGTCTTTACTATTTCAGGAAAACTTCTGATTATATCTTCTATGAATCTAAAATTGAAAAAATATCATTGCCTTATTTATCACCATAATTTTTTATACTTATGGCAAATGCACTCGTCTATTAATAAAAGAATTGATGATTAAATACAGGATTATCCATTAAAATTTAAATAATTACAAGTGAGATAAAATAGACTTTAAAAATCTTATTTTACAAATAAGATATATTGATAATCAGTTTGTTATTTATTTAATGGGCAAAATGATATCAGAAAAAATCTTTACAATGTTTTAGTGTGCATTTTTTAGAGTTATACTTTTACTGAAAATTACGATACAAATTCGAACAAAATTATTAGCCTAAAAACTTGAAACCATGAACAAAATTTTATCCCTGCAATTTATTTTAATTTTTGAGGTCTGCTTTTCTCAAACAAATGCTCAGTCTGAGATTAACCATGATTTTATTCATCTAAGTTTGTTTGCTAGCTTTCTATTGTCTACCTATTTGTTTTGGAAAAAAAGCCAAAAAGATTTTGCAAAACAAGTTCATGAAATTGTAAATAGTTTTGATAAAAAAAGCTATTCAGATGTAATAATAGAAAATAAAGAAGTCAATGGAAATTCTAATATTTCTTCAGAAACATTAAATGTTCTTTTAAAGAAACTGGCAAAATTTGAAAAAGAAAATAAATATCTACAAAAAGATATTACTTTGACATGGCTTGCAAGTTATCTCAATACAAATACAAAATATCTTTCAGAAACTATTCGAATACATAAAGAGAAAAATTTTAACAGTTATATTAATCAACTTAGGATAAAATACATTACCAATAAACTTTATGAAGATATACAATATAGAGAAGCTAAAATAGTTTCACTTGCAAAAGATTGTGGATATTCTTCTTCACAGGTTTTTGTAATTGCCTTCAAAAAAGAAAATGGATTCTCTCCGTCATTCTTCATTAATAATCTTAATAAAAATTAAATTGAGAGCATTTTAAAACGTGATTATTTAAATTTGGGGTTGCTACCTTTGGCATCTAGTATTGAGGATTTCGCTAAAAGTGTGCACTGATTCTCATTCCAAACTTTACACCCCGTTTTTACCATCTGGGTCAGATGGTACCTTGAAGACTGACCACTTGTGGTGAAATCTCCAGAGTAGTGCTGGAATTCTAAATTTAGTACTTAATTAATGCTGATGTGATCTAAATAAAAAGAGAATCTGATAGTTTCGCAAGCAATTTAAAAACTATTAAACACATTAAATTAATCATGATTCAAAGACAAAAATTCCTTGGATGGATCCGATGATACTTTACGTTACCGGCCGGATGGATCCGAATCTCTATATTATGAATCTCAATATGGTTATCTGTGGAGTTTGACGGAATTTGAACCCAATGCCGGAGCACAGAATGGAAGTCAGGTCAATCGATGCATATTTGCGGTTGATTTTTCTAAATATGAATAGCATAAATGCGTATTAGAGATTAAGAAATAAAAAAGAGGCTGTCTCAATGCATTTTCACTAAAAAGTGTCTAACTTTTTTGGGGCGATGCAAAAGCTCTCTTTTTATTGGTATTATATTTAGAAACAGCTAATGTACAAGTTATCTAATTGGAGTACACAGATCTGTTTTGAAAAATGTTTAATCCTGCAATTTTATTGTTTATTGTATTATAAATGATTTCAACTGAAAAGCTGGAAACTTCATACAGTGAATATTTTAAATTGTTAATTATTCTCTCATTCATTATACGTCCCTGATTGAATACTATATCACATTGAGTTTTTTTATCAGGCAGATTTTCAAAATCGTAATGAGAAATATTCATAGTTGTTAATTTTAATTGTTTTTATGTTTTATTATGAAATTTGTTTACCAAAACTTTAAAATAATAAATAATTATACTATTTTTTTATTGATTTATTTTAAAATTTTAATTATGAGATTGTACTTATGAGACATAATATATTAGAAAATTTTAATGATACATGAATTAACTAAAATAGATTGTTAAGATTTTACACTCACTGTGACTCTAATTTTTTTATTGCTGCTAACATATCAATGCCTTTTACGAGAACAGATTTGAAAAGATCGCCCTTGTCTTTTAATCTATCCAAGGAATTATAAATGTTAAAATCAGTAGGTTTTAATCCTGATTTTACTTCTTCCCATTTCAGTGGCATTGAAACTGGCGCTCCATTTTTAGGACGAAGGCTGTTGTCCCATCCTAAATACTGACTGTCAATATTTCGCTGAAGCGTTCTTGTATTCCAGTTTCCTTCAATTGAATATTCTATATACTGAATTCTTTGATTTGGATTGTCAATCCTGCTTATAATTCTATAATGAGTCCAGCTCAATTCGGTACGCACTGCGTTCCAAATTGGAAAAGAATTGAAAAAAGCTCTCATATTATTTAGATTTCTTTCATTAAAACCTTTTCCAAATTCAAGTGAAAGCTGATTTGCCAAATTTTTCAAAATAGATTTTCCATAATCAGCACGTTGTTCTCCATTTTGTTCATCTTCAATAATAATGCGGCCAATCTCCCAGTACATTTTTAGTAGTATGGTATTAGTAGTCTTGAAAACATTATTTTTTGATTCGGCTATAATTTTTGCAATCGAACTCTAAATCTTTTTCTTTCATAATTTCAAAGTTACAATTTTGAAAGGCTAATTTTCTAAAAAATCATATTATTCCACAAGCTATTGAGCAGCCATTAGATATGTCTGTCCCTGAAAATAAATTAATGCTTGCCATTTATCTATCAACGCCCGAAGTGGAGAATGATAGAAGAGCGTTAAATACTTTTCATGGAATGAGGAGAGCAAAAAAGGAAGGAAGATTAATGGGAATAGCGCCCTATGGATATATTAATAGAAGCCATGAGGACGGAAAGAAATATATCGCTATAAAACAACCAGAAGCGTCAAATTTGATTTGGGCTTTTAACGAGGTTGCTAAAGGCCATATTCCAACAGATCATGTAAGAGTTCAAATGAATAAGAGAGACGGTTCATCCATGTCACGAAGTGCATTTTCAAAGGCCATGAGAAATTCTGTATACTGTGGTAAAATTTATATTGAAAATTATAAGCAGGAGGAGGCATACCATATCGACGGTAAGCATGAAGCGTTAATTAGTGAAAGGCTTTTTAATCAGGTGCAGCTAGTAATGGGTAAAAAAAGAAAAGTAGAAGGCCCAGGAAGTAGGGTCTTAGGAAATGAACGTTTCCCTCTAAGAGGTCTACTTACCTGTCCGAACTGTGGAAAAAATCTCACGGCAAGCGGAGCCAAAGGAAAATCTAAAACTTACTATTATTATTATTATTATTATTATTATCATTGCCACTACAAATGCGGATTTAGATTTGATTCGGATAAACTTAACGAACTATTCGAAACTGAAATTTGCAAATTGGAATTTAATCCAATTATTAAAGATCTCTTAAAAAGTATACTTCTTGATAATTACAAATAGTTTACCGGCGATATTGACGAAAAAAGAAAATCAATCATAAAGGAGATTAATCTATTTAACGAAAAAGTTTCAAATGCAAGGGATAAATACCTTTTTGATAAATTAGATGAAGAGGATTACAAAGAGATCAAACAAATCACCAGATCACAAATTGAACAACTCGAAACTGAGATACGTCATATGGTTTCAGAGAAGAAAGAACTTGATATCCAAACAAAAATAGATCAAGCGTTGGATGCAATGGAGAACCTTTCAAACCTCTACAAACAGGGAGATTTTCATACAAAAAGAACGATAGGGTGTTTGATATTTCCTCAAAAAATTGAATTTGACGGGAAAAGTTTTCAAACACCTAAAATGAATATTGTTGCACATTGTATCTATCAGTATAACAGTGAATTAGGAAATAAAAAAAACCGACATCGAAGAGTGAAATCTTCAAATGTCGGTCTTGTGACCTCGACAGGATTCAAACCTGTAACCTTCTGAGCCGTAATCAGATGCGCTATTCAGTTGCGCCACGAGGCCATTGTTTCCTTGTTGTTTTAAGGTTTGCAAATATAGCACTTTTTTCTTTTCTTTGAAAGATGAAAGCAAAAATTTTACTGTTAATCACGTTTTTCACGCTAATCGCCTGTAAAAGAGAGCAAAAAAAATCACCTTCAGAATCGGTTTCTATCTCGAATTTGGTTCAGTATGATGAGAAGAATGATGCTTTGCACTTAAAATCGGGAAATTTCACTTATGATTTAAAGAAAAATCAGATTCCTTTCAAGAAAATTATCTTACTGAATGCAAGTATGGCAGGATATATTTCCGAATTGGGAGCAGAGAATTTGATTATCGGGGTCTCAAGTCCGGAATATATTTATTCTGATAAAATTCAAAATTTAATTAAAGAAGGAAAAATTCAGAATGTAGGAAGTGATCAGAAATATGATGTTGAAAAAATCATTTCATTAAAACCTGATGCGATTTTCACTAACTATATTGCAAGTTTTGACAATGCTTATCAATTATTAAAAAACAACGGAATTCAGGTGATTTTCCTTGATGAATACATGGAGCAGAAGCCATTGGAAAAAACAGCTTATTTAAAACTTTTCGGAAAACTTTTCGGGAAAGATAAAGAAGCAGAAACAAAGTATGTTGAAATTGAGAAAAATTATAATGAATTAAAACAATTGGCTTTAAAAGCTCAATCAAAACCTATTGTTTTAGCAAATGAAATGTATGGCGATATCTGGTATCTTCCGGGTGGTAAAACTTCTGTAGCAAACTTTATTTCAGATGCCAATGCAGAATATATTTTAAAAAATAATACGGACGAAAAAGCGTTAACAATGAGCTTTGAAGAAGTTTTTGCAAAATCTAACACAGTTCAATATTGGGTAAACGCTGGAAATCATACTTCAAAAAAAGAAATGCTTAGCCTGAATCCTTTTTATGGAAAATTAAATGTTTTCAACAAAGGAAAAATCTACGGAGTTATAGGAAAAGAAAGACAAAAAGCCAATGATTTTTTTGAAAGCGGAATTGTAAGAGCCGATCTTGTTCTTAAAGATTATATTAAAATTTTCCACCCGGAGCTTCTTCCGGATTATCAGTTGACTTATATGAAAGAATTGCAATAACTCAGAGTATTTGTTTATTTTTGTAGTTCCTTTTTAATAGATATGTGGAAAAAAATTAAACAGTTTATTTTTATTGTTCTCATTCTCAACGTGGTATTCATTGTTTGGGGAAGATTCTTCAATCCGCCAATCACGATTACACAAATCGGAGGGCTTTTCGAGTTCGGAAAATTGCACAGAGATTACATTTCTTATGACGAAATGGGGAATAATGTGAAAAAAGCGGTTATTGCTTCTGAAGATCAAAAGTTCTTTATACATGACGGTTTCGATTATACTGCCATCGAAAAGGCGATGAAAAATAATGAAAAAGGAAAAAAAATAAGAGGTGGAAGCACAATTTCTCAGCAAACAGCGAAAAATGTTTTTCTTTGGCAGGGTAGAAGCTGGTTGAGAAAAGGGTTGGAAGCTGTTTATACTTTCATTATTGAGAAGGTTTGGAGTAAGGATATTATTCTTGAAAGATACCTTAATTCGATTGAAATGGGGCAGGGCGTTTTCGGTGTAGAAGCTGCTGCACAGTATTATTTCGGAAAATCATCCAAAGATCTTTCGGCTTCAGATGCGGCTTGGATCGCTGCTGTTTTACCGAACCCTAAAAAATATGATCCTAAAAATCCGTCACCATATTTGAGAAAGAAACACAATTGGATCATGAGACAAATGAGGAATGTGAGTTTGAAATAGTATCTTTGTACTAATGAAGTTCTTCAATTCCAGTACAAATTTTGAATCTGTTCTTAAAAAATATTTTTCTTTTAAGAATGAAACCCTCTCTTTAGAGCCTTTTGCAGAGTTTCTAGAGAGTATAAAAAAAACAGATTTTACGGATGTTCTTAATTTTTTTAGAAACAATCCGAATTTTGCTGAAAATTTTAAACATTACATTCATAATATTTTCGCCGGAAGACCATTCAATCTGTCTTTAACAGAAGCTAATATTTTGTCTGAAAATGCTTTCTTTCCTGAGCTTAAAAAAAGGATTCTTAATAAAATATTACCACCTGTAGAAAACGAAAAAACCGTTTGGTTTATGGTGGATAATATCAGTTTGAGACCTAAAGCTGATCTAAAATATCTTCACAATCTTCCCGAAAACGAGATCAACGAATTACTTAAAATTTTTGGCGCTGCAGATTTTATCACAAAATCAAAAGTAAAAAAAGAAATGATCTTCGCAATGAGTATCCTTTCGTGGCGTGCTACAGGAATGGCGATGGAAGTGGAAGTGGTAAGAATGGCCCCGCAATACCGAAATTTCGACAATCCGTTTTTGGCTTTACAAAATGAATTGGAAGGTCTTGCCGAAGATTTGGACAAAAATCCGGATCTTCAGTTACACTCAAAAGACAGCAGATATAAGCAGATTAAAATTTATACCGAACAATGTTTGGAATTTGTAAATATTGCCTTTAAAAACTCTTCTAAATACGGTATTTCAGGAAAGATCAATCAATCTCTTTTGAAGATTCGTCAGCAAATGCAGAGAGTTTATGATATTGTAAATTTGTTGGTGATTGATACTGAAGAGGATATTTTAATTAAATCTAAACAGTTGATTTTTAATATATTAAGTTATAAGTCTCATAAAAATAATATTTCGGAACTTATTAATGACAGTACGAGATTAATTTCCCACCTTATTACGAATCATACCGCAGAAACAGGTGCACATTACATTACATCTACCCGAAAAGAGTATATGAAAATGTTCTACAAAGCCAGTGGAGGTGGGATTATCGTTGGAGCATTATGTGTATTGAAAATGCTTTACGGTTACATTCCGGGAAGTGATTTCTCCCATGCATTTTTATATTCAATGAATTATGCCATGGGGTTTGTCATGATTTATCTGATGGGCTTTACGTTGGCAACAAAACAGCCTGCAATGACAGCTGCGACGATGACCAAAGTTCTTTCCGAGGAAGGAAATACTAAAAATGACAGAACAGAATTTGCTCATTTAGTTTCAAAACTATTTAGAAGTCAGTTTATTGCGTTTGTTGGGAATGTGTTATTATCTTTTCCGATTGCGTTGGCAATTATTTATGGGTTGGATGTATTTTTCTCCCAAAATCTTGCGGTTGACCGATCTGATAAATTATTGAAAGACTTAGATCCGTTTCACTCTAAAGCTATTTTGCATGCAAGTATTGCAGGATTTTACCTTTTCATTTCGGGGATAATTTCGGGAAATATTGGAAATAATTCAGTCTTTTTTCAAATACCGGAAAGAATTGCAAAGAACCTTTCTATCAGAAGACTTTTTGGAGCAAAATTCGCCAAAGGATTATCTAAATACTATGCTAAAAACTGGCCGGGAATCGTTTCTAATTTCTGGTTTGGAGTTTTCCTTGGAGCAACAGCTCCTGTGGGATTGTTCTTCGGATTAGACTTAGATATTCGCCACATTACTTTCGCGGCAGGAAACTTTGCGATCGGACTTTACGGAAAAGATTTTTCGGTAGATTCTTATACTTTCTGGATCTCGTTTGTTACCGTTTTCCTGATTGGATTCTTTAACTTTTTGGTAAGTTTCAGCTTATCAATGTTCTTGGCATTCAGATCAAGAAAACTGAATTTTGGACAGGTAAGTGAAATTTATAAAGAAATATTTAGGTATTTTTTCAAAAATCCATTAAAGTTTTTCCTTCCAATAAGCTCTGGATTGGATAAAAGAGCTGATGATATGATGAGTAATACAATGTCTACAAAATCTGAAGATCATTAAATTTTTCCTCACCAAATTTGTCTTGAAACTTTTTAAGATAAAAACTTCTGCGCATTTTAAAATCGTTCTTCAATAAAGGAGAATTGATTTTAATGATGATACAATGATCCTCAATATTTACGCTTTGGATTTCATTAAAAAGGCTTTCATCAAGATATTCTTCGAGAAAATCTTTGATTTCAAAAGCTACAAGTTTGTGTTCAAATCCATGAATTCTCGCAAAAGATTTTACGAGTTCTGAGGATTGGTATTCTCGTTTTTTCTTCTTCATGACTAAATTTCAAAAATTATGCTTTCCTCATTAATCTTTTTCACAACGCTTTCTGTACGTTCTCTGTGTGTATCTGTAATGAAAATCTGACCGAAATTTTCCTGATTTACGAGTTCAATAAGCTGAGAAACTCTGTAGTCATCAAGCTTATCAAAAATATCATCTAATAAAAGGATGGGTGTTTTTCCTGTCAGTTCCTTAACCAGACTCATTTGAGCTAATTTTAAAGCAATAAGAAATGATTTTTGCTGTCCCTGTGAACCTATTTTTTTAATTAAAACAGAATCCATATCAAAAAGAAGATCGTCTTTGTGAATTCCTTTTGAGGTGTAGGTTAACATTCTGTCTCTCTCAATGTTATCTTTTAATAGATTTTGAAAAGAGTCATCAAATAAATGCGATTCATAGATAACAGATACAGTTTCTTTTCCACCAGAAATGATGTTGTAAAAGTTTTGAACAATAGGATTAAGCTGTGATACAAACGCTCTTCTTTTTTCAAAAATTTTAGTTCCGGATCTGGAAATCGGCTCGTCATAGATTTCTAAAGAATCTTTATCAAAAACTCGGTTTTTAGCGAAATATTTTAACAAAGCATTTCTCTGCTGAATGGTTTTTTGATATTGAATCAACTCAAAAAGATATTCAGAATTCGTCTGAGAAATCATAGAATCCAAAAATTTTCGTCTGCTTTCTCCGGAATCAGAGATCAGATTAGAATCATAAGGAGAGATCATCACACTTGGCAAATAACCGATATGATCAGCCATTCTATCATAGCTTTTATCGTTCTTTTTAATGATCTTTTTTGATTCTTTAGGTTGAGAAATTTTAATAATGTCTTCGCTGTCATTATTCTGAATTTCAGCATCTATCGTAAAAAAATCCTCGTCTTTTTTGATGTTATTAATGTCGGTATTTCCCAAAAAACTTTTCCCTACTGAAAGGTAATGAAGAGCATCCAGAATATTTGTTTTTCCAACCCCGTTATTTCCTACGAAACAATTGATCTGTGGGGAAAACTCAAATTTTTTCTCAGAATGGTTCTTGAAGTTATACAGGGAAAGCTTATTAATAATCATTCGTCAAAAATACTCCAATATTACTAGAAATAAAAAAGGAAGTGCAGAACATGTTTCAACACCGAACGAAAAATAGACGTCATTTCTCTTATTTTCAGCGAAATAAATAAAAATATAAGTTAGAATACTTGTAAGAAAAAAGGCAATTGAATAGTGATGATTTAAATAAAAACTTGCTAAAATACTGCTCACAAAAACAAGTAAATAAGCAATATGTTTTGTGCTTTGAACTCCGATTATCATTGGGAAAGTCTTGATAGTATCGCTTTTCATATCCCGAATATCGAAAGGTAGAACTAAGGCAGTAATAAAGAAAAAACTTATCAGGAAAATAGGAAGATTAAATTCATGTAAAGTCAGCCAACAGTTGACAAGAGCCCAGACAAGCCCAACATAAAATACCTTCAAAAATGGGATTTTTCGAATATAAACATCCAGAAAAAAGCTATTGTAAAGAAGTCCCAAAACAACAATGATGAACCATTTTATCAATCGGATTTCATTATGATTATGAATGATAAGAAATGCACAAATTACACCTGCAACCGCATTTAAGATTAATATTTTAAAGAAATGTTTAGTGCGTTGATATTTTGTATAAAGGTATCCACTGAAATAAGTAATGAATATCAGGATTACAGTAGGTAAACGGAACGTGTTTTGCTCTAGCATGAAAAATACTGCAAAAAGTGTTCCCATTAATGAGACATAAAGTTGACTGTCTATAACAGTTTTTTTGAGTATTTTTAAGAAATTCATTTATACAAAAATAACATATATGAAAAAATTCTCCAAGATTTTTGTGCTTTTACTTTTAATACTGAGTTCTTCAGGAGCTTTCGGGCAAAAGTATTATGACGATCAGTGGAAAAAAATAGAGGAAAATAGTAAAAAAGGTGCTTATAAATCTAATCTTCCCGTTATTTTAGACATACAAAACCATGCTATGAAAGAAAATAATACACTTCAGCTTATTCGATCTTTAAAGGCAGAATTTACGATCGTTAATCAGACTAGTGATGATGATAAAAATGATGCGGCTTCTAAGTTTTTCGTTAAACTTCAAAATTCCGATAAAAATTTGAAAGGCGAAGGGAAATTGGTTTATGATGTTCTGCTGAATGGTTTTTTCATGGATTATTATAATCAGCATTCTTGGGAGATCAATGGAAGAACGAATCTAAATTCTCAAGATGTTTCTCAGATCGAAACTTGGAGTAAGCTTGATTTTAAAAATTATTTAATTAAAAATTTTCAGGAGCTAGACAAAGAAAAGCCGGAAATGAAAAAAGTTTCATTGAATGGCTATAAAGATGCTTTTTCAAACACAAAAGATATTTCTTATTTCCCAACTTTGTTGGATTGGTATTCTTTGAAAAAAGTTAATTTCTTATCTGATAACGGACTTTTCACTAAAAATGAACTTACAGAGAATAGAACTCAGATCAATACTATTTTTGATGAATCAATTACTCAGAATACAGTAAATTCTAAACTGTATTTTATGCATCAGAAATTATCGGAGAATTGTAATTTCAATCAATGTAAAGATAAATTAGAGCTGCTTCAAAATCTTGTAAAGTCTAATCTAGATGATGATTATAAAGTTTTGATCATGGAAGAGATCATGACTGAACTTAATGGCAAAAAGAAATCGAAAGAAGCTTTAGAAGTTGCGGCTCAGGCAAAAAGCCAATATCCGAAATCTCCTTTTATAGAAAATATTAAAAACAAGGAAAATCAAATTATAAACCCTTCTTTAAATATTAAATATGAACCGCAGACACAAGGTAATCTACCAATTCATATTATTGCTGAATATAAAAATGTTTCAGAATTTTCAATCAATATCTACGAGGTAAAAGGAGAATATACTTCATTAATGCAATATGTGCAAAATTCTTACGGAGATCTGTATAGTAAGGTTAAAAAGAATTTGTTAAGAAAAGATGTATTTCAATTGTCTGATCCTAAAGATTTTCAAACTCATAAAACATCTTTGGAGGTTAAGCCTCTTCCTTCTGGAGTTTATGTGGCGGAATACTCTGTTGCCGGTTCGGATGTAAAAGATAATGAATCCAGACAAAATTTTTACTTTTTAGTTTCTGATAACAGAATTATTTATCAATCTAAAACTGATAGAAACCAACTGTCAAATGAATTAAAATTAGTCAACAGCGAAAACGGAAAACCTGTTATTAATGAAAACATTACGTTTTATGAATTTGTTTCTAATAAAACATTAACTAAAATTGAAGGAAAGACAAACGATATCGGAGTTTTCAAATTTCCAGCGACGACGAGCAAAAATTATTACAGAACTTTCCTTATTCAGCAGCCAAAATCCAATAGTTTCCAGATCATGCAGGTGTATGGGAATGATGGAAATCCAGCAGAATATAATCCGAACAAACAAACCCGTACGAAAGCTCAGATCTTTACGGATAGAGCGATTTACAGACCCGGACAAACAGTTTATTTCAAAGTAATTAATTCTAAAATTGATAAAGAAATTGAGTCTGTTGCTTCCGGTTTAAAACAGAAAATAACTTTACAGGATGCCAACGGCGAGGATGTTACTTCTCAAAACTTTACCACCAATGATTTCGGTTCGTATCATGGAAGTTTTATTCTTCCAAAAGGAAAACTGAATGGTGTATTTTTCATAAGAACAGACGGCGGAACGAATGGTAATAAAGATATTCGCGTTGAAGAATATAAAAGACCAAAATTTGAGGTGACTTTTGATCCCGTAAAAGAAGAGTATAAATATGGTCAAACCATTGAATTAAAAGGAAAAGCCATGATGTTCTCCGGTGTTGCTTTGAGCAATACAAAGGTAAATTATGAGATCAAAAAGCACAACATCAGATGGAGATATTTTGGATGGTATCCACAAGGTGATGACAATGAAAATTCAATTCTTGGAGAAGGCAAAACGAATGAAAAAGGAGAATTTGTTATACGTTTAGATCTTAAAAAAGATGAAAAATTAGAAGGAATTCAAATTGATAATTATGAAATTAATGCTTCGGTTACGGATATTAATGGTGAAACGCAGTCTGCAGACACGCAGTTGAAAGTAGCTTCGGTTTCTCATTACATTAAGGCAGAAGACATCAAAAATACTTTTGCAGATGAAAATGTAAAAATAAAAGTTGAAACGAAGAATTATAATGAACAGGATTTAAAAAAATCATATCAGGTTAAATTATCAAAATTGGAAGCTCCAAACAGGATTTTCAGAGATAATTTTAAATCAGAAATTCAGGATCTTCCGAAATATTCTAAAGAAGAGTTTATCAATAAATTTCCGCACGATTTATTTGATAAAAATGATGAAGTGAAAAACTGGAAAGTTGAAAAATTGCTCATCAATAAAACTCAGCAACCATCAACTGATCTTGATTTAGGAAAACTTGATGCCGGAGATTATCAATTAGAATTATATAATATTGAAGGAAAAGACACCATAAAATCTTCTCAGAATTTCAGTGTTTGGGATAAAAAATCTTTAAAACCAACTCAGAAAACATTCTTAACCGTTTTAGAACCTAAGAGTGAATTTTCAAGAGTGGAGAAAGCTAAGATTTATGTGTATTCTGCAATTCCTGATGCTTTAGTAAACATTTTTGTCCAGGACGGTTCGGGAAAAACAGTTTCGGAAACTCAGAAATTCAAAAATGGGATTCTTGAATATACTGCTGATATTCCAAAAGATAAAAGTGTAGCAACGTTGAATATTCAGTTTCAGGTGGTGGCATTTAATGATGTTCAGACGCAATCTGTTAATTTAAAAATAAAAGATACAGAACAGCCACTAAAAATTGAAACGGTGACTTTCAGAGATAAATTGGAACCAAATTCTAAAGAAAAATGGTCTGTAAAAGTTTTAGGAAATGACAAAGAAAAAATAAATGCTGAGGTGTTAGCAAATATGTACGATATGTCTCTCGATCAATTTGCTGCAAATAGCTTCAATTGGGAAAAATTATATACCACTTTTTCAATCGTAACTTCTTATGATATCAGACAATATCTGGAACAAAAATATTATCAGAAGAGATTGCAATATTTCAATGGTAATTATGTAGAAGTTCCTCAGTTTAACTGGTTTGATGGAGAAGTGTATTATGATAATATGGTTTACAGCAGATTAGAAAATGAAGAAGGCGTAAAAAGTGCCGGTTTTGCACCTCCACCGCCGGCTCCAATGGTTGCAGGAAGAGCTAAAATGAAAATGACCAAACAGTTGGATACTACAACAGGAGTGGTGAGTCAGGAGGGAGCCCCGGCAGCTGCTTACGATAAGAAGGTTGACGTAGTTAAGGAAGATCTGGACAAAGTCCCAGTCCGCCAAAATCTAAACGAAACAGCTTTCTTCTATCCAGATTTGAAAACCGATGCAGAAGGAAATGTAAGCTTCGAATTCACTTCTCCAGAAGCATTAACAAAATGGAAACTGATGTTCTTGGCTCACACAAAAGATGCAAGAGCAGCAATTTTAAATAAAGAAGTTGTGACGCAGAAAGAGTTTTCCGTGACACCAAATTATCCGAGATTTTTAAGAGAAGGAGATGAATTGAATCTTCAATCAAAACTATCAAACTTAACAAGCAAAAAATTAAGTGGTTCGGCAAATCTTCAAATATTAGATGCATTCACAAACGAAGATATTTCGTCTAAATTTGGGTTAAATGCAAGCACTCAGAATTTTGATTTAAATGAAAACGGAAATTCAGCATTAACTTGGAAAGTAAAGGTTCCGAACAATGTTTCGTCAATTATATTAAAAGTAGTTGCAAAAGCTGGACAATATTCTGATGGCGAACAAAAAGCGGTTGCGATTCTTCCAAACAGAATGTTGGTAACGGATGCCGTTCCTGTTTTTGTAAAAGAAGGCGAAACTAAAACGTTTGTTTTGGATAATCTTAAAGACGCTAATTCAACAACAATTTCAAATGTTTCAAATACATTGGAATTAACGACAAATCCGATCTGGGAAATCATGTTTGCGCTTCCAAGCTTGAAAAATGATCAAAATAATTCTGCGGATGTGATTTTCAATAAATGGTTTGCAGATGTGTTGGCTTCTGAGATTTTCAAAGCTAATCCAAAAATGAAAACTGTCTTTGAAGAGTACCAAAGCAAAGGATTATTAAATTCAAATCTTGAGAAAAATCAGGAATTGAAGCAATTACTATTGGAAGAAACTCCTTGGGTATTAGAAAGTAAAAATGAAGAAGAGCAAATGCAGAAATTGGCATTGTTATTTGATGCCAATACAATGAAAAATTCGATCAATCAGGATTGGGATGATTTCAAAAAATTGCAAAATCCGGATGGAGGTTTCTCTTGGTATTCAGGTTACCCTAGCTCGTATGGAACTTCTTTATATATTCTTAAAAACTTAGGAAAAATCAATTCTTGGTTAAAAGATAATGTGAAAGATTATCAAAGTTCAGAACAGAAAGATTTGGTTGCAAAATTGGTTCAGTATGTAGACAACGAGATCGCTAAATATTGGGATGTGAAAAAAGAAGACGTTTGGAACAACTGGACGTTAGATTATCTTGACACCCGAAACTATTGGGAAAAACAATATCCATTAAAAGGAAAAGGCGCAACATTGAAAGCTTTAGTAAAACAAAAAGCAAAAACAGCGAAGATCACAGATTTTACATTCTTCGGATTGCACCGTTCGGCTTTATTGATGAGCAATTATGGATTAAAAGATACTTCAGATAAATTAATGAATTATCTAAAAGAAACTTCTGTTGACACAAAAACACAAGGTATTTATTGGAAACAAAACCTTAACGATTGGGGTTGGTTCGGCTCGAAAGTGGTGAATCAGGCTGGAGCGTTGGAAGCTTTCAATACATTAAAACCGAACGATCAGAAGTTCATCGAAGACATGAAAATCTGGTTAATCACGCAAAAAGAAGTCAATTCTTGGGGAAGTTCAAGAGGAACATCGGAAGTGATTTTTACGATATTAAATTCAGGAAAATCATGGACAACCGCGGAAAGCGACAAAGCAACAATCGTTTGGGGTGGAAAAGAATTACAACCACAAACTCAGGCAACGGGTTATGTAAAATCAACCGTAAAAACTGATGTTGTTGATAAAAACTTAGGAACAGTAACGGTGACAAAACCTGGTCCAGGAATTGTTCAAGGAGGATTATTCTGGCAATATTATGAAGATTTAGATAAAATTAAATCATCAGAAAATTACATCTCGATCACAAAAGAATTGTACAAAAAAGTAAAAACGGTAAACGGAGAAGAATTACAAAAAATCTCACAAGAAACTCCATTAAAAGTAGGAGATAAAGTAACCGTAAGAATGATCTTGAACACAGATCGACCAATGGAATTCATCCACATTAAAGACATGCGTGCAGCAGGATTTGAGCCTGTAGATGTGCTTTCGGGTTATCAATGGAAGAACAACTTAGGTTACTACCAATCCACAAAAGATGCTTCAACGAACTTCTATATTCAGTACATGCCGAAAGGAAAATTTGTATTCGAATACGATTACATAGCCAACGCATCAGGAAAATTCTCCAATGGGATTACAACGATGCAAAACTATTATGCACCGCAGATGAATGCTCATACAAAAGGAACAAATGTTCAGATTTTGGAATGATTTTTGGCTATAGGGAAGTAGTAAAATATTAAAAATAGAACAAAATGAAATTTTCAAAAACAGTAATGACAGGGCTCGTAATGTTGATCGGAGTAAATGCTTTCGCACAAAAGAAAGCAGACAAATTTGAAAAATTACAGATTGAAATGTTCCCGAAAGCAAAAGAGGGTTACAAGCAGGTTTACATCCAGCTTCCAATCGCTAAAAACGAAAACGATTTAAAAGTAGAGTTTTTTGTAGGCGCAGAAAAAATGTTGGACTGTAACAAACAATTCTTGATGGGAAATGTAAAATCTCAGGATCTGCAAGGGTGGGGCTACAACTATTATGATGTAGAATCGAACGGAGAAGTTGGAAGCACATTAATGGCTTGCCCGGACAAAAAAATGACCAAAAAATTTGTCTACATCCAGCCAGAAATTGTGAGATATAACAGCAAATTGCCATTGGTGTTTTATGTCCCAAAAGATCTTGAAGTCCGTTACAGAATCTTGCGTCCGGACTCGTCTATGAAGAAAGCCGTTCAAAAATAATCTCAAACAATTTACATATCAACTCCTCACATTTTGTGGGGAGTTTTGTTTTTTAGAAGCTTAATCCAGCTATCCACTCATACTCCTCGCGCCACCACCCCCAACTCCCAAACCCTCCCACTCTAACTGCGGGGTAACCGTTCCTATCTGGGCTAGGGTATTTGTCGCCATTACCAATTTCGCTTATTGCGAGGAGCGAAGCGACGAAGCAATCTCAAATAAAACAATAATTCTAATCACAAAGTCTGTCCTCGCGAAATGATTTCACTAATTAAAACAAACAAAATTCTATTGAAGATTTCGATCAATAATTTAGCTTTTAAAATTTAAATTTTACGGATTTATCATTCATAATCAATAATTTAGAACTTAAGATTTTGAACTCATAACATTCTATTTGATAGTTGTTTACATCCTTTTTTTTAATAGGTGTAAAATGATGAAAAAAAACTGATATATTTGTTTTTTAACAATTAGAAAAAGATGGAAAACGTATTTGACGCAAAAGACGCTCAGAATTACATTGATAGAATAAATAAATTGATTGAAGATACTCACGGTTTGTGGGGGAAAATGACTGTTGATCAGATGTTGGCTCACTGTTGTATAACCTACGAAATGGTATACGAACCTGAAAAACACAAAAAACCGGGATCAATTGCAAAATTTATTTTAAAAAGATTTGTAAAGCCTAAAGTGGTGGGTGAAAAAGCATATCCAAGAGATTCTCCTACTTCTCCACAGTTTTTGGTTACAGGAAGAAAGAATTTTAATGATGAAAAGAAAAGACTGATAGGCTATATCCAAAAAACACAGCAATTGGGAGCTTCAGCTTTCGATGGTAAAGAATCTTTCTCTTTCGGAAAATTAAATTCTAACGAATGGAATAATATGTTTGCAAAACATTTGAATCACCATTTGTCGCAATTCGGAGTTTAACACAAATTAAATACACACACATGAAAAAACTTTTATTACTCCTCATTCTCGTTTCCAATTTTGCATTCTCCCAAATGCCGAATATTTCTAACGTTTGGTTAAACGACAGTAAACCTTACACAGGAACAATTGGAAGCGATAAGCAAGAAATTAAACTAAAAATCAATACTTCTGAACAAAACAAGAAAAATGATCAGCAATATCTTGTTTCAGGATATTCTCTTGTTGATAAAAACTACACGAAGTTTGAAGGTAATTTAACGATCACCAAATACAAAGACGGCAAGAAAAAAAGTACCATCTATGGTGAATATGAACTTGTTGAAGAAAAGAAAGGAAAACATTCCGGGGTTTTCAAAGGTAAGTTCATTTATACTTTCAATTGGAATAAAGCTACTGAAAAGATAGAAGCTCAATACATCGATTTCATTGGTGATTGGAAGAGCTATGACGGGACATTAGATTTTAAGACACGTTTAAAAAATCAGTAATCATGTTCAGAAGAATTTTAGCCGTTCTAGGAGGGCTTTTCTTTGGCGTTGTAACCATCACGATTGTTGAGAAACTAGGTCATTATTTCTTTCCACGACCTGTGGGAATGAACGAAAACGACATGGAAGCTCTGAAACAATATGTAGAAACAGCACCAATCATGGCATTGCTTTTTGTTATTCTTGGTTATGCTATGGGAGCTTTGATTGCCGGGTTTTCCGCTACAAAAATTGCTGGTGACAGCAAAAAAATATACGCAATTATTTGTGGAGTTATTTTCTTACTTCAAGGAATTTATATGATGTACATTCTACCAACTCCGATCTGGTTTTGGGTTCTTGGTATTGCGGTTTGGGGACTGGTTTTAGTAGGACATACATTGGCTTTAAATAAAAGAAACAATAAAAGAAACAATAAAATCTAAATATGAAATTAGGAGCATTTTCGATAAGTTTAAGTGTAAAAGATCTTCAAAAATCCAAAGATTTTTATGAAAAATTAGGCTTTAGCACTATGGCGGGAAGTACGGAGCAAAATTATCTCATTATGAAAAATGAGGAACATCTGATTGGTCTTTTTCAGGCGATGTTTGATGGAAATATGCTTACTTTCAATCCGGGGTGGGATCAAAATGCTCAGAATTTGGAAGCTTTTAATGATGTTCGTGAAATTCAGAAACATTTAAAAGAAAACGGAGTTCAGCTTGAAAAAGAAGCAGACGAAACAACCTCCGGCCCTGAACATATTTTTCTGAAAGATCCCGACGGAAATATGATTTTAATTGATCAGCACAGATAAATATAAAAAACAAATGATATGAAAATTTTAAAAAGAATTGCTATAGTTTTAGCTTCAATCCTGATTTTTTGGATGATTCTCGCAGCGTTTATTTCGGGTGACTGTAATTACGAAAAATCAATTTCCATCAATGCTCCCGTTGAAAAAATATGGCAAAATACCAATACTTTAAAATCAATGGATCAATGGAGCCCATGGAATGATCTTGACCCGAATATGAAAAAAGATTGGACAGGAACAACAGGGCAACAGGGAGAAAAAGTGTGTTGGGAAAGTAAAGAAGCAGGAAATGGCTGCCAGGAAGTGAAAAAAGTAGACCCAGCCAAAAAAAGAATTGATACAGATATTAAATTCTTAACTCCTTACGAAAGTGAAGCTCACGCTTATGTAACCGTAGTTCCGGAAGGAAATGGAAGCAAAGCAACTTGGGGATTTACTTCAAAAATTCCGTATCCTTTTACAGTAATGAAAATGTTTATGAATATGGAAGATGCCATTGGAAAAGATTATCAGAAAGGGCTTTCTCGACTAAAAGAAATGTCTGAAAAACCATAGATTTTAGCTTAAATCAAAATAAAATATTTAAACACAAATAGCACTAATATTTTAAGCACTAATATTCACAAATAAAATTAGTGTCATTTGTGAAAAGAATTTGTGTTATTCGTGTTTAAAAATAAAACTAAACTATAATTTAAAAAAAAGCACACATTATGGCATCAGTAAACGTTTATTTAACATTCAACGGAAATTGTAAAGAAGCATTTGATTTTTACAAATCAGTTTTTGGAGGAGAATATCCTTACATCGGAACTTTTGGAGAAATGCCTCCAATGGAAGGAAAAGAAGCTTCTGAGGAAGACAAAGACAAAATTATGCACGTTTCTCTTCCGATCTCAAAGGAAACTACTTTAATGGGAAGTGATACAGGCGGTGAGTGGGCTTCTAACTATAAAGCTGGGAACAATTTTTCAATTTCTATCAATGCAGATTCTAAAGAGGAAGCGGATAAATTATTCAACGGACTTTCTGCTGGTGGACAAGTAACAATGGCGATGGCAGATACTTTCTGGGGAGCTTATTTCGGAATGTTTACCGATAAATTCGACATCAATTGGATGGTAAATTATGACGATCCTGCTAAAATGCAACAACATCCATAGTATTCATATTTTGTATATGAAGCATAGGTAAAAATAACCGGCAGATCGTTCTGTCGGTTTTTATTTTAACCACAAAAGCAACAAAAGATTAACACATTAGTATTTTAAGTTAACCAATAGACCGCAAGTAAGATCACATTAGCTTTAAAAATATTTGATTTTATTGTTTTGAGAGCTTTATGTTTTAAAAACAGCTAAATTTTAAATCATTCATGGCTTTTGTATCTTTTGTGGTTAAATTTTTAATTAGTTTAAACTAAAAAGATAAATTTTCATAAAATATTTTTTTTGCTTATTATTGATAATCGAAATCACTTTTTAAATTGTGATAGATTTTAGTAATAAACTATTTTTCTAAAAATAAAATGTAAAAGAATAAATTATGAAGATTTTAAAGTCACTGGCTTTGATTATTTTCACTTTGGGAGCAGCAAAATCGTTTGCTCAGAAAAGTGATCTTGGAGCTTGGTATATGTATTTTGGGAACAATAAAATCAGTAAAAAATTAAACTTTCATAACGAGATCCAGTATCGTAATTTTGATGGGATTGGAGATTTAGAACAGCTTTTAATTCGTACCGGAATAGGATATGATTTAACGGAAAATAATAACAATGTTTTGTTAGGATATGGTTTTATTTTAAGTCAGCCTTACGTAAACGGTGAAAAAAAGGAAAATATCGAACACCGAATTTTTCAGCAATATATCACAAAACAGAAGTTTGGGAGATTCTACCTTCAGCACCGTTACCGGTTGGAAGAACGCTTTCTGCAGGACGATTTTAGGATGAGGTTCCGTTATATGTTAGGTTTAAATATTCCGATCAATAACAAAGAAATGCTTCCAAAAACTTTTTATGGATCTGTGTATAATGAGATTTTCTTAAATTTAAACAGTCCGACTTTCGACAGAAATAGAGTTTACGGAGCGTTGGGATATGTTATCAATAAAAACCTGAGAATTGAAGCAGGTTATATGAATCAGATTCAGGAAAACAAAAACCGCGGACAAGTTCAGATTGGTTTTTATAACAATATTCCGTTTAATAAAAATTAAAAACTAAAACACAAAAAACACGTATGCACTCAGGTAAAAAATTTAGCGCTGTTGAATTTATAGTCTGGACAAGAAGAAGTATCTATTGTTTAGCCATTTTAGCGGCAATTCCGACGGTATTATATTTCTTCGGATGGAAATTTCTGTATGTTCCGTGGCAGCCGATCGCAATCATGGGAACTGCGGTTGCTTTTATTGTTGGTTTTAAAAACAATGCAAGTTACAGCCGACTTTGGGAAGCCAGACAGATTTATGGCGCTATCATCAACGACAGCCGAAGTTTTGGATATATTTTGAGAGATGCTCTTTCGGGAAAAGATCCGAAGAAAGTGAAAGAAATGTTTCTGCGTCATTATGCGTGGCTCACTGCGCTTCGTTTTCAGCTTCGTGAATCGAGAGCTTGGGAAAATATGAGTACCGCACAATTTGACGAATATTCAAAAAAATATGACATCCCGGAAAGACTTTCTAAGCTGGATGATGAATTGAAAAAATATCTCTCAGAATCAGAACTTCAATATATTTTAAGTAAGAAAAACAGAGCAACACAATTGATGGCGAGTCAGAGCAAAGAGTTATCGGAAATTTATTCAAAAGGAGAAATTAATGATTTCCAATGGACGCAGATCAATCAGCAATTAGTAAAATTTACAGATAATCAGGGAAAAGCGGAGAGAATTAAAAACTTTCCTTATCCGAGAAATTTTTCTTCGATCACGACTTATTTGTTATTGTTATTCATTGTTTTTGTGCCTTTCGGATTACTAAAAGAGTTTGATAAACTGGGCGACGGAACTATTGTTGAAGGCTTTACGGTTTGGTTTAATATTCCGTTTTCGCTGTTGGTAACCTGGTGTTTTCATACATTAGATAGTGTAGGAGAGGCTTCTGTCAATCCTTTTGAAGGTAGTCCGAATGATGTCCCAATTACACAAATCAGCCGTACGATTGAGATCGATATGAGAGATATGCTGGATGAATCTGATCTTCCACCAGCAATTGTTCCGAAGAATAATATTGTACTTTAAAAAATTGAAAATAGTTAATCACACAGTAAATTAACATAGTCTTTGTCATTCCGGAGGAATCTCCATATCACAATTAAAGCATAGTATAGATTCCTGCGGAATGACAAAAATGTTCGATAAATTGAAAATATTTAATTGCGATTAACCAAAAAACATAACACTAAAAAAACAAAAATAAATGATTCACACTTACGTCATCATATCAATTGCAGTCCTATTATCTGTGATGATATTGGTAATGATCGGGCAAAAACTAAAAGTGGCTTATCCCATCTTTTTAGTGATTGCAGGTTTATTAATAAGCCTTATTCCGGGAATGCCACATATTGAGATAGAGCCGGATTTGGTATTCCTGATTTTCCTACCTCCAATTTTATTTGAAGCCGCTTGGTTTACGTCATGGCAGGATTTTCATAAATGGAGAAAACAGATATTTTCAATGGCTTTCGGGTTGGTTTTCCTTACCTCAATTGTCGTAGCTTATCTTTCTTCATCGATAATTCCCGGGCTTACGGTTGCGATGGGATTCTTGTTGGGAGGAGTGAATTCTCCGCCTGATGCTGTGGCCGCAACTTCTGTTTTAAAACACGTTAAAATTCCTAAAAAGATCACAAGTATTTTGGAAGGAGAAAGTTTGATCAACGATGCATCGAGTTTAATTGTATTTAAATTTGCCTTGGCTGCCGTGATTTCAGGGCAGTTTGTATTCAGGGATGCGGTTCAGGATTTCTTCACAATGGCGGTCGGAGGAATTGCGATCGGTGTGGCTGCCGGATTTTTATTTGGAGCATTTTTAAGACTTATTCCGTCAAATTCGAATATTGATACGGTGATTACGCTGATAGTTCCTTACATTATGTATGTTGGCGCGGAACATTTCCATTTTTCAGGAGTGTTGGCGGTGGTTGCCGGAGGTTTATTGATGTCTTATAATTCGCATTGCTACCTCAGTCATACTTCGAGAATTCAATCCGGAAACGTTTGGAGTGTTCTTATTTTCTTAATGAATACGATCATTTTCATTCTTATCGGACTTGAATTACCAATTGTCGTGGCAGCAATGAAAGATTACACTATTTCAGAAGGTATTTTTTATAGTGTCGTGATCGGAGGAGCAATTGTTTTAACGAGAGTTATTTACAGTTATACCTTAATGTATTTTCCAAGGCTTTGTTCGAAAGAATTAAGGTTAAAAGTCCCCAAACCCGATTGGAAGGAACCTTTTATTATCAGTTTTGCAGCAATGAGGGGAGTGGTTTCCTTGGCTGCAGCCCTTTCAATCCCAGCATTTTTACCAAATGGCGAAGCTTTTCCGCATCGGAATATCATTTTGTTCGTAACTTTCGTTATAATATTAATTACGTTGGTTGGACAAGGATTGTTATTGTCGCCGATTTTAAAATTATTAAAAGTAAGTGATGCCGGAAGTGAGCTTCCAGAAGAAAAACAGGAAGTTATTTTAATGAAAAAATTAAAGGAAACGGCTTTACATAAATTGGATAATGATTTTTCAGGATTGGCAGAAACAAACAGCTTGGTGCGTCATCAAAAACATAGACTTGAAAATGAAATGATGATGATGACCGATAAAGCCAACTGCATGGCGTCCACCGGAGATTATGTTACTGCGATGAATGAAAATAAAGATGTTTTAAGACAGATCATTCAGGCGCAGAGAAATGAACTTCACCGTATGAAACGTGAAAAAACATTTGATGATCATGTGATGAGAACCATCGAAATGCAACTGGATTTTGATGAAGCAAAAATCACAGGATTTGCCCATTAAATGAAAAATTAAAAGAATATGAGTACACCAATCACCGTTCAGTTTAAAATAAATGCTCCGATCGAAAAGGTTTGGAAAGCATTAACCGATAAAAACGAAATGAAAAGCTGGTATTTTGATATTCCGGATTTTGAATTGGAAGTTGGAAAACAGTTTAATTTCTACGAACCTGGAGATGAGAAAAAATATCATCATCAGGGAGATATTTTAGAAATTATTCCACATCAGAAAGTGAAACATTCTTGGACTTATCCTGAATTTTCAAATGGAAGAAGCGTTGTGACTTGGGAAATTCAACCTGATGATAAAGAAACAATCGTTACATTGATTCATGAAAATATTGAAGCTTTTGACGATTTAGGCGAAAATTTTTCAAGAGAAAGTTTCACAGAAGGCTGGAACGGAATTATCGGACAAAGCTTAAGACAATATTTGGAGAAATAATTTTAAATTTAATTTAAAGATAATTTTTAATCAAAAAAAAATCCTTTTTAGGAATGTTACAATTTGGTAAGTCCATTAGCAAAGCGGAATAAAATTTGCTATTTTTGGGGAAATATTTAGAAATTCAATGAAAAAAAATATAATTGCAGGTTTTGCAGCAATTTTGTTCTTGACATCTTGTAACAAAGATGAAAAAATTCTGAACAGCTTAAACGATTATAATAATTCTATGGAAACTAAAGGTTATCATTTTGGTGATAAACTGGAGCTTCCAAAAGATGTTGCAGAAAATGCAGAAAACGTTACCATTAGCTTCGGAGATAAAGAAACTTCAAACTTAACAATTGATCCTAAATTCTTTACTTTAGGAGATAATGCAGTAACTTTTAATATCAAAACAAAAGGCGGTGAAACCCTGAATCAGGACGCAACCATTAATGTTTTTGCGAAAAATCCTGAGAAAAAAATCTCATATCAAATCATCGCTGAATATCCTCACGATCCTAAAAATTTCGTACAAGGTTTTCAGGTAGAAGGCAATACAATCTACGAAAGTGACGGACAAAACGGATCTTCGCAAATCTTGAAATATACGTTGGGAACAACAACTCCTCTTGCTTCTACAAAACAAGCTCCGGAAGATTTTTCTGAAGGAAGTACAATTGTGGGTGATAAAATTTATCAATTAACGTGGCAGAGTAAAAAAGGGTATGTTTATGATAAAAATTCGTTAAAATTATTATCAAGCTTTGCGTATCCAAACGTATTGGGAGAAGGTTGGGGATTAACGTATGACGGTAAAAATCTTATCGCATCAGATGGAAGTAAATTATTGTATTTCCTTGATCCGAATAACCCTACAAAATTGGTAAAATATATTGCTGTTGCAGGAAGTTCTCAGGCTTACGATCAGTTGAATGAGCTTGAATTCCACAACGGATTTATTTACGCAAACGTTTGGCAGAAACCAATTATTCTAAAAATTAATCCTGCAAACGGAGAAGTTGTCGGAACATTTGATTTTACAGATATTGCAAAACAAAATACCAAAGGAAGCGACGATGTATTGAACGGAATTGCTTTCAAAGGTGAAAATATGCTGGTAACAGGTAAAAACTGGCCAAAAATTTATGAAGTTGCTGTAAAGTAATTTAAAAAAATAAAATTTGATCAAAACAGATCAGTAGAAACGGGCTTTAGTCCGTTTTTTTATTTGGTATTAGTTGAATTGACTTTAGTCAAAGCTCAGATTAAAGGAATAAATTTGCTACTTTTGGAACATATTTAAAGCATCAGTGAAAAAAAATATAATAATAGGTTTTGCCGCGGTTTTGTCATTAATTTCTTGTAATAAAGACAAGGAAATAATAAACAGTTTAAGTGATTATAACAACTCAATGGAAAGTAAAGGTTACCATTTTGGTGATAAACTACAACTTCCAAAAGATGTTACAGAAAATGCCGAAAGCATTAGCATTAGCTTCGGAGAAAAAGAAACATCTGATTTAACGATTGATCCTAAATTTTTCACATTTGGGGATAATGAAGTCACTTTTAACATCAAAACAAAAGGTGGCGAAACATTAAATCAGGATGCAACAATTAATGTATTTACAAAAAATCCTGAACAAAATATTTCATACGAAATCGTAAAAGAATATCCTCACGATCCTAATAATTTTGTTGAAGGATTTCTTATTGAAGGCAATACCGTTTATGAAAGTGACGGACTTTCAAAGGCTTCTCAATTGATAAAATACACGTTGGGAACTACAACTCCAATCATAACAGAAAAACAGCCTGCCGATATCTTTTCAGAAGGTTGTGCAATTGTTGGCGATAAAATTTATCAGTTGACGTATCAGAATAAAATAGGGTTTGTGTACGACAAAAATACCTTAAAGAAAATCTCAGAATTTCCTTTGCCTAATGAGTTTGGGGAAGGTTGGGGATTGACTTATGATGGGAAAAATCTTATCGCAGATGATGGTTCAAACAATCTGTATTTTTTGGATGTTAATGATCCTTCAAAAGTGGTGAAAACCGTTCCTGTTGGTGGATATAAAGATATTTATAATCAAATCAATGAACTGGAATATCACAATGGATTTATTTACGCTAATGTTTGGCATAAACCGATTATTTTAAAAATAAATCCTGTAACCGGAGAAACGGTCGGGAAATTTGATTTTACGAAAATCACTGAAGAAAATACAAAAAATGACAGTGAGAATGTTTTAAATGGTATTGCTTTTAAAGGTGATAATATGCTGCTAACAGGTAAAAAATGGTCTAAAATTTATGAGATTGTTGTTAAATAATAAAAAACTTTTAACAACTTCAGTGTGAATAAAATAAAGTGTGTAAATTGCTGATGTTCACAAAATTTTATCTTAGAAAAAAGAACTTTTGAAATTATTAAAATTACTATTGATTTTTCTTTTCTGTTCCTTATCTGCGCAGAAATCTATCCCTTTTGATACATTAATGTTGAAGGAGGCGAAAGATATGCTGGCGGATGATTATGGAAATTTATACATCTACAAAAACAAAGATTTCAGTTTTACAAAGTATGATTCTTTAGGAAAACAGCTTGGTAAAATGATGTTTACGGTTCCGTTTAAAGTTCAGAATGTTCAGAATCCGTTGAGTATTGCTTTTTTTTCAGAGAATGCCCAGGAAATGAAATTTGTAGATCAAAATCTTAATGATATTCAAAAAGTAGATTTTAAACAGAAATTCGGATTTATAAGAATGGCTTACGCGGAAGATCTTCAGCAGTTGTGGTTGTTGGATGACAGCATGAAGCGCTTGATTCAATATAATTTCAGAAATGAAACAACGATTAACTCTTATCCTTTTGATGCAAGTTTTGATGACTTAATGGACTTAATGGTGTTTGAAAATAAGATTTACATTTTAACTAAAAAGCAAATTAGAATCTACACTTTTAAATTTGAAAAGCTCTTTGAAGCACCCATTGAGAACGGAAAACGTTTCAGAAGAGAAAACGAATTTATTTTAGTAATAACCAATAATTCGATTTTAAAATACATTCCTGAAAAAGAAATGGTGAAAATTTTTGAAGATCCCGATGCACAAATTGTGGATAAAAATACCCTTTCTTTTTTTGAAATCAAAGCCAACAACCTTTATCTTTACAGCCTCGAAAAAAGTAAAGAAACTAAGCTACAGACAGAACCTGAACCTGAGAAAAAATCAACGGATCAGCCTGTGGAAAAAAGTGAAGAAAAGTCTTCAGAACAGCCTGCAGGAAATAATTTAGAGAAACTGATCGATGAGATTTCCGAAATTCAGAAGTTTGGTATTTAGTTATAAAAGCAATTAAACAGTAAAACATTAAGGGAAAATATGCATATTGCAGTTACAGGGAATATTGGAGCAGGAAAAACCACATTAACAACCTTGCTTTCGAAGCATTACGGATGGGATGCGCAATTTGAGGATGTAGATCATAATCCTTATCTGGAGGATTTTTACGCAGATATGAGCAAATGGAGTTTTGCACTTCAGATTTATTTTTTGGGAAGCAGATTTCGTCAGGTAAAGGAGATCAGGGAAAGTGGGAAAAACATTATCCAGGATCGTACGATTTATGAAGATGCTCATATTTTCGCAGAAAATTTAAATGATATGAAGCTTCTTTCAGACAGAGATTTCAATAATTATATTTCTGTTTTTAACTTAATGAAAGCTTTTGTTTCTGCGCCGGATCTGTTGATTTATTTAAAATCCGATGTTCCGAATCTGGTGAAAAAGATCTACAAAAGAGGGCGAGAATATGAAGCGTCAATCAGTATTGAATATCTTTCAAAGCTGAATCAAAAATATGAGAAATGGATCTCCAATTATACAGAAGGTAAGCTTTTGATCATTGAAGTTGATGATTTGGATTTTGTAGAAAAACCGGAAGATTTCGGATTTATCTTAGAAAAGATCGAAGCAGAACTGAACGGATTGTTTTAACAATAATTTACCATTAATTAAGATTCGTGTAACTTGATTTCTTACTATATTTGATAAGATCAAGTTTAATTTTTAAATATAATTAAAATGTTAGTTAAGGTTTTACATAATGGAAACTGTTCAAAATCAAATGCTGTTTTAGAGTATTTAGATGAGAATGGAGTGCCTTTTGAGATCATCAATATGACAGAAGATCCACTAAGCATTTTGGAAATTAAAACAGTCTTGAAAAAGCTTAACCAAAGCGTTTTTCATATTATCCGCAAGACTGAAAAGTTGTATATGGATCATTTTGCGAATAAGAATTATTCTGAAGAAGAGTGGGTGAAAATTCTATCTGAAAATCCTTCTCTGATACAAAGACCAATTTTAATAAAAGGTTCCGTTGCGATGTTGGGAAGACCGATTGATAACGTAAAGTTTTTTATTGAAAAGTAATTTTTAAATCAGCATTAAAAATATAAACAAAAAGTCAGCATAACGCTGACTTTTTTACTTTTAAAGAAGAATAACTCCTTCTATTTTTGCGACTTCTTTATAAATTTTAACGACCTGATTAGCATCTAAAACGAATGCGTTGATATTACAGGCTGTATATTTTCCATTTTTACTTTCGCGGTTTCCTAAAGTGAACTTGATCCCGTCAAAAACTCTGTAAATTTCAGTAAGTTTAGACTGATCAGTTGGGATTATGAATTTAAATAAATAATCTTCCGGAAAATCATGATGATCTTCCAGTTTTTCCTTTAAAGAATTATAAAACTCCTCAGGGCTTGCGTGTTGATTTCCTTGTAATATATCCATCTGCAACTTTTAATTTTATATATAAATATAGCGAAATTTTTTCTATTTTCCAAGAGGTCCTAAAAGAGCCTTAGAGTTCTGGTGCTCGTAATCTTCAATGATATTGAACAACCCATTGACCATCTGTTCAGAAGCCAACTGACTTAGACCTCCTGAACTTACCGTATTGGTATTTCCCCCTAGCAAACTTCCTAATAAATTACTTCCGGATAAAGCGGTATTGATTGTTTTCACGATGCCATATTGATTCAATTGTTCATCAACTTTAGGCATAATAGCCGCCACCAATTGTTGTTGAGTTTTTTCTTTCAATATTTGAGTAGCTGTAGTTCCCTGGATAATTCTTGTAACATCCTGAGCGCTCAGACTATTCACTGCGCCCTCTAAAATTGGTCTTGAAACATTCACTGTATAAGAAGCTGCCTGCGCAATATAATCTTTTTCTTTGGCAACCAAAGACGGAGCAATTTTTTCTAAAGTAGAATTAATATCTCTCAACTCTTTTGGTAAAGCTTTATCAACTAGGTTGTTTTGCAAAAAGGCATCTTTGTTACCATAAATTCCCATTCCTTTATTAATACCGTTTAATAGAAGTTTCTTAATAACAGAAAGTCCCAGATCAGTAGTTGCTAAAGTAGTGCAAGACTGCATGGTTGTATTGATAACTGCACCGGTACAAATGACTAAAGCAGCTGCTATGATATATTTTTTCATTTATTTTTTATTAATCTCTAATATTCTCAAATTCTGAGCCAAATTTAGCTAGTATTCTTTGTTTAACAAAATTTTAAATATAACTGCATAAATTGGGACGTTTTTTATGATAAGGTAATGGTAAATCGATTGCATTTTTTTTCTTAATATGAGATTATATTTAATAAAATAGTATTGAATTCTATTATTACTTATTCTTAATATTGATTTGTTGTTAATTTTCAGAATTTTTAAGAAAAATTAACTATGTAACATATATTTTTATAATTTTGGCTAATGTCTTTTTTTGAGAAATACGAAACGGCTCAAACAAAGATGATAAAAAGACCGAAAATCTTTTTATAAATAATTGATTGTACAAATAAATTGAAACTATATGAAACAAAGTGATTTAAAGTATTCATGTCTCATTGCTGTTCTATACTTTGGTATGAATGTCAATGCGCAGACTACTCCCAAAAAAGATACTCTGAAAGAGCAGAAGATCGAGGAGGTAGTAATGATTGGGTATGGTTCTCAGAAAAAAGAAAATGTTACCGGAAGTATTGGTCTTGTTTCTGCAAAAGATTTAGCAGATAAACCGAACGCAAACCCACTAAACTCTGTGCAAGGAAAATTGGCAGGGGTAAATATTGTGACATCAGGTACACCAGGTGGATCTCCTCGGGTGGATATTAGAGGGGTTGGATCTTTGTCTGGTAATACAGTTTTCATTGTTGATGGAATGTTAACGGAAGATATTTCTTTCCTTAATCCTCAGGATATCGAATCGATGAGTGTTTTGAAAGATCCCTCAAGTTTGGCAATTTTTGGAGCTAAAGCTGCAAATGGAGCTGTAATTATCAAAACTAAGAGTGGAAAAGGAAAACCTGTTTTTAATGTTAATTCTTATTTAGGAATTAAAACTGTTACGAATGTTCCTAAAATGGTAAATGGAGATCAGTATATAGAGCTATACAATGAAAAAGTGCGTAATGATGTGCTGAATCCTCAACCTTCTGATTTTATAACGAAAGCACAATATCCTGGTAATGCAGATTGGTTCAAAGAGATTTTGCGTACAAGCATTATCAATTCTAATGATTTTTCTGCTTCAGGAAGTCTAGGTAAACTTAATTATTATGGTAGCGTTGGGTATCTTCAGGATGAAGGGAATCTAGCTGCCGGTCAAGGAATTAATTCTGGAAGTGGTTTTAACCGATTTAATACCAAATTAAACCTTAGTTATAAGATTACAGATAATATTACGATTGGAGATAATTTTTCTTTTTCCAAAACACGTACTGATGTCGCACAAAATCCTCTATTAGATGCACGTAATGCACCTCCAGTATTTGATGTTATTAATCCTGCGAGTGGAGATTATCAGTATATTACATTATTAAACGTACCTAATCCAAGGGCAAAGCTTGATCTTTATCGTTCTCAAGTAAGACAGGAAAGATTGCTTAATAATATTTGGGCAGAAATTAAATTTTTGAAAGACTTTACTTTTAGAAGTAGTTATACCAGCGATAGTTATAGCCCGAGCCAGTATGAATATACACCAACATTACTTTATGTTCCTATTAGTAGCCAAAAACAATCAACACTAATAACTAGAAATAACAGATATAGAAACTATGTTTGGGATAACACTATTAATTGGAAAAAAGATTTTGGGAATCATAATTTGGAATTGTTAGCTGGTTTTTCCAGAATTAGAGATTCCAGATCAGAAGATGTATGGACTGCTAAAAATGTAAATTATAACGGTACCAATGGTTCTCTAAATATTGGTAATGGTACTGATATTTTTAATTATCACGATACCGCTGCTGCAGTTACCGATGGTAGACCAGAAGCAACACAAGATCAGCAAAGAATAGAGTCTTTTTTTGGAAGGATAAATTATGACTATGCCGGTAAGTATCTTTTAAATGCCTCTGTACGTAGAGATGCAAGTTCGCAAATATCAACAGACAGATATAAAACTTTTCCTGCTGTAAGTGTTGGTTGGGTAGTTTCAAAAGAAGGTTTTATGAGTGAGCAGAATGTTTTTGATTTGTTGAAATTGAGAGCAAGCTGGGGTAAATTAGGTAACCCGAGAGTTAAAAGAGATTATTCTCCGATTGTAACTAATATTGGTGGAGGTGTATATTATGGTAACACTGGATATCCAGCAGGAACGGTTGACAGAGTGATTGATCCGTCAATTGGTTGGGAAACAACAACGGGTTCAGATTTTGGTGTTGAGATGGCATTTTTAAATAATAAATTAAAAGTTGAGGGAGCTTATTATAACAAAGAATCAAAAGATATAGTTTATGCAATTAATCAAGCCACGATTTCCGGAGCTAGTAATCCGTATGATTATATCACGAATGCTTACTCTTTTAAAAATAAAGGTTTTGAAGTATCTGTAAATTATAATGCAAATCTTAGTGAAAGTGTTAAGCTTGGAGTTTATGGAAACTTCACATCTCTTAAAAATGAGATCACAAACGTTTATCAAGATTCATTCTTAGAAACAGGAGCTAGTTTATTTGGTAATTCAATTGTAAGATTACAAGCAGGGCAAGCTGTTGGCTCTTATTATGGATACGAAGTTGCAGGCGTGTTCCAAACTGACGCTGAAGCGGCTGCATCCGGGCAGAACGGAGCAAAGGCAGGATGGTTCAAGTTTACAGATCTTGATGGAAATGGAGTAATTGATACCAGAGATAAAACTTTCTTAGGTAGTCCTATCCCCAAAGGAACTTATGGATTTGGAATAAACTTGACCGTTCATTCAATTGATTTTGGAATAGATTTCCAAGGAGTTTTTGGTAATAAAATTTATAATTATAACCGTGAGCAACGTTATGGTAATGAAAGCTGGGATCTTGATATGTATAATAACAGATGGACGGGTGCGGGTACTTCCAACACCAATTCTATGATTACTTCCAACCAATCTATTATTTTACCAAGCAGCTTTTATGTAGAAGATGGCAGCTATTTTAGAATCAGAAATATTCAGGTAGGATATAATTTACCTTCATCATTAGCTCAATCTTTATCAGTTAAAAAACTGAGAATATATCTAAGTGCACAAAACCCATTAACAATTTTCAAATATAACGGATTCTCTCCTGAAATTATGAATTCTGATAGAGTACAAATGGGTATTGATAATAATATTTATCCAATTTCTGCTATTTATACAATGGGTATGAATTTAACATTTTAATTAAAAAATCATGAAAAAAATATTTTTAACAATCTCAATATTTTCAATATTTGCTAGCTGTAATAATGATTTTGTTGATATTAAACCCGAAGGGGTAGTAGTAGCAGAGGACTTCTATAAAACAGAAGCTGATGCTATGAAAGCGACGAATGCTATATACAGCTTCCTAAGAAGTTGGGAAAACTCTGGTTTTCCTGCACAGTTTGTGTTTGGAGTAACTGGAGATGACGTCGAAAAAGGATCAAATCCTGGTGATGCATCTTTTATCAATGCGTATAATAATTTTTCTTTTACAACAAGTGATGACGGAGTTAATGGATACTGGACTGGTCAATGGCAAGCCGTTCAAAGAACAAACCAGGTTATTACCAATGTTCCGAACATTGATATGGATACAGCTCTTAAAACAAGATTGGTTGCAGAAGCTAAAATGTTGAGAGCTTATTTCTATTTTAATTTGGTAAGAATATATGGTGGCGTTCCTATTTTTGATGGGATACAAATTGATTATATTAATAAACCAAGAAATACTGCTGCAGAGGTATATGCGTTTATTGTAAAGGATTTAACTGAAGCATCTGCAATTTTACCGCAAACATATCCTGCAGGTCAGGAAGGAAGAGTTACGAAAGGTGCTGCTCTGGGATTACTCTCAAAAGTTTATCTTTATATGAAAGACTACCAAAAAGCCTATGACGTTTCAACTCAAGTAAAAGGAATGGGATATTCTTTAGATCCTAGTTTTAATCACTTATTTAGACCGGCAGGTGAATTTGGAACTGAGTCAGTTTTCGAAGTTAATTGTGGTTGTTCTCCAGAATTCGGTGGGAGTCAGTATGCAGAAGTTCAGGGGGTGAGAAATCAGTACGGATGGGGTTTCTTTACGCCAACTCAAGCATTAGAGAATGCATTTGAACCTGGTGATATCAGAAAACAATTTACCATTCTTAGAGAAGGTCAAACTACACCTGAAGGTGATCTTATCAAAAAAGGAGATCCGCAAGCAGGCAATACTTGGAATTATAAAACTTACGTTCCTTCATCACTTAACAATAATGCGTGCGGATATGGATCAATCCAAAACATAAGAATCTTGAGATTTGCAGACATTCTTTTAATCAATGCCGAGGCAGCAAACGAATTAGGAAATACTGCGGTTGCGATTACAGATATCAACTTAGTAAGAAACAGAGCTCAGCTTGCGAATACAACTGCAACTAGTCAGTCCACTCTTAGAGCTGCAATTTGGCAAGAGAGAAGGGTTGAATTGGCAATGGAAAATGATAGATTTCCAGATTTAGTAAGAACAGGTCAAGCTGCTACTTTCCTTGGTCCATTAGGATTTCAGACTGGTAAAAATGAGTTATTTCCAATACCTTTAAGAGCAATTACAGATAGTAAAGGTATTTTAACGCAAAACCCCGGCTACTAAAAAACAATAATAAACTTTAGAGGAGAATGAAAGTTCTCCTCTTCTTTTAGGGATGATTTTAAAAATAAATGAATTATGAAAAGGATAACACTATCAATTGCTGTAGTATCATTATTTGCAGTTTCATGCAAAAACTCCCAAAATATAAAAAAAGAATCTACTCACAAATCAGTCGTAAAAAGCAATATCACAGATGAGCAGCTCATGGACAAAGTCCAGATGGATGCCTTAAAATATTTCTGGGATTATGCAGAGCCGAATTCTATGTTGGGAAGAGAGCGCTATCACGAAGACAATATCTATCCGGATAATGATAAACATGTAGTCACTACAGGAGGATCAGGATTTGGATTAGCAACTATTTTGGTCGGAGTTGAAAGAGGTTTTGTTCCAAGAAAAGAAGCGGTAAAAAGACTTACTACGATGATGGATTTCTTAGCAAAAGCAGACCGTCATAAAGGAGCTTGGTCGCACTGGATTAATGGAGAAACAGGAAAGACTGTTCCTTTCGGGAAGAAAGATAATGGTGGAGATCTTGTAGAGACAGCATTCCTTACTTCAGGAATTCTAATGGTTCGTGAATATTTCAAAAACGGAAATGCCGAAGAAAAAGCATTAGCCCAAAAATGTGACGAACTTTGGAAAGGTATTCAATGGAACTGGTACACCAAAGGAGGTGAAAAAGTCCTTTATTGGCACTGGTCACCGGAATATCAATGGGAAATGAACTTTCCGCTGGAAGGCTATAACGAATGCTTAATCACTTATATTTTAGCAGCATCATCGCCTACTTATTCAATCGACGCCGAAACGTATTACAAAGGCTGGACAAGAAACGGAACCTACCTTTCAAACAAAGAAAAATACGGACTTCCAATGTACGTAAAGCATAATGGAGCTGAAGAATATGGCGGTCCTTTATTCTGGACACAATATTCTTACATCGGCTTAGATCCAACCAATTTATCAGATAAATTAATTAAAAATTATTTCGATTTAAATAAAAATCAGGTTCTTATCGACTACAAATACTGCGTTGAAAATCCAAAACAATGGAAAGGTTATGGATCAAATTATTGGGGATTAACTGCAGGTTATTCAAGAAATAAAGACGGAAGCGTTGGCTACGATGCTCATTTCCCACAAAATGACCATGGGGTAATCACTCCTACCGCGGCCTTGAGTAGTTTTCCGTATTCACCAAAAGAATCAATGGACTTTTTGAGATTTATATACACTCAAAATCCTGAATTCATCGGTTCTGCAGGGCCTTACGATGCAACTTCGATCAATTATGACAATTGGACGACTCCAAGATATTTAGCGATCGATCAGGGAACAATTGCTCCGATGATTGAAAACTACAGAACAGGATTTTTATGGAAATTATTCATGAATGCTCCTGAAATCCAACAAGGATTAAAGAAATTAAGTTTCAAATCTGAAAAATATAATATTAAATAGTATTTTTTAGGAGCTTAATCCCGCTTTCCGCACTCACAAAATGAGCTCAGACAAATGCTTCAATTGGGGCTAGTTAATAATAAACAAATCCTTGTCAAGGTTTAAAACCTTGACAAGGATTACAGAAATCACATCAATAGGAACGGGGCTTAACCCGTTTGACAAAAACATAAAAATCAAACGGCTTGAGCCAAAACCTAATATTTAACATGAAAATTAAACTAAACCATTTACCACTTTTATTGCTGCCGTTTTCATTGAGTGTTAACGCTCAGGAAATAAAAGGAGAATTAAACAAAGAAGTCAAAAGGCAGGAAAAGATTTCCTACATTTTAGATTACCCTCAAAAGGTAAAAGGAAATGTCCCTTTGATCGTATTTCTTCACGGTTCGGGAGAAAGAGGAACAAATCTGGAGATCGTAAAAGCACACAGTCCGTTCACGTATAAAAACCTGATTAAGGAACCTGTTGCGATTTTGGCGCCTCAATGTCCGGAAAACATGTGGTGGGATACCGAAACGGTTTATAATTTAATTAAAGAAATTCAGAAAAAATATAAGATTGATGCTTCCAGAATTTACCTTACCGGGCTTTCAATGGGAGGTTGGGGAACGTTGAAACTGGCAATGGAGCATCCTGAAATGTTTGCGGCCGTAGTTTCGGTTTGTGCTCCGACAGATCAGGTAATGACGGCAAATATCGATCAGTACAAAGATTTAAACATGAAAATTTTTCATGGCGGAATGGACGACGTAGTTTTACCCGAAAATGCATTAAATTTTTACCAAAAAATACATCCCGTAAATCCAACCGCAGAATTAACAATTTTCCCTAATGACAACCATAATTCTTGGGATTCAACCTATTCAAATCCCGCATTGTACGAATGGATGTTGTCAAAAAGAAAAGGAAAATAATTGTTCAAATTTAATAATATTAGTAAATTTTAAAAGTCGCTATCAATTGCTGAGTGAAACGCCCTTGCGAACAAAAAATATCCACAACAATTGTAAAAAAAAGTTAGCGAACTTTGCGTTTAAAACAAAATTATTATTATTAAAAAAGTAAAGGATAAAACCTTGACTAAGTCAAACGCCCTTGCGCCTTAAAACATAAAGTTTATAAAAAGATTGTGCCTTTGCGTTTAACCAACCAAAAATTAAAACAAAAAATAGAACTATAATTTATAACGAAGATAGATTTATGAAAAAGTTAATTGTAATCGCCACTTTAGCATTGGCACCTGTGTTTTCGGCGCAGGAAATGGTAAATAAGCCCGTTCAGTCTTACCAGACGGCTCAATATCAGGCTAAAAAGAAAGCTTTTGTAGATAATCTTTTGTCTAAAATGACTTTAGATGAAAAGATCGGACAGCTGAATTTACCAAGTTCAGGTGACTTTACTACAGGTCTGGCTCAAAGTTCCGATATCGGAAAAAAAGTAGAGCAAGGCTTAGTTGGTGGACTATTCAACATAAAAGGAGCTGATAAAATTAAAGCAGTTCAAAAAGTAGCAGTGGAAAAAAGCCGTTTGAAAATTCCTTTGATTTTCGGAATGGACGTTATCCACGGTTACGAAACAACTTTCCCGATTCCATTAGGTTTAGCGGCTTCTTGGGATATGAATTTGGTTCAGCAGTCAGCAAAAGTTGCGGCAAAAGAAGCCGCTTCTGACGGAATCAACTGGACGTTCTCTCCAATGGTTGACATTTCCCGTGAACCAAGATGGGGTAGAGTTTCCGAAGGTTCTGGTGAAGATCCATATTTAGGAAGTGAGATCGCTAAAAATATGGTGTACGGTTACCAAGGAAAAGACTTGGCAAACGGAACTAATATTTTAGCTTGTGTTAAGCACTTTGCATTGTATGGAGCGGGGGAATCGGGTAGAGATTACAATACCGTTGATATGAGCCACGTGAGAATGTTTAACGAATATTTCCCACCTTACAAAGCGGCTGTTGATGCTGGAGTAGCTTCTGTGATGGCCTCTTTCAATGAAGTGGACGGAGTTCCTGCAACAGGAAACAGATGGCTTCAAACTGAGGTTTTAAGAAATAAATGGAACTTCAAAGGTTTCGTAGTAACAGATTATACAGGAATCAACGAAATGGTTGACCATGGAATGGGAGACCTTCAACAGGTTTCTGCATTGGCTTTAAAAGCTGGAGTTGACATGGATATGGTTGGTGAAGGATTTTTAACAACATTAAAAAAATCTTTAGCTGAAGGAAAAGTAACTCAGGCTGAAATCGATTTAGCAACAAAAAGAATTCTTGAATCAAAATACGATCTAGGTTTGTTTGATAATCCTTACAAACACGGAGACGCAAAATTAGCAGCGAAAGAGGTTTACAGCATGGAAAACCGTAACATCGCGAGAAATGCTGCAGCTCAGTCAATGGTTTTAATGAAAAACGATAACCAAGTTCTTCCTTTGAAAAAATCAGGAACTGTTGCGGTGATCGGCCCATTGGTTAATAATTCTTTAAACATGGCCGGAACTTGGAGTGTTGCTGCTCAACATGACAAAGCGGTTAATTTAATGCAAGGTCTTCAGGCGAACTTTGGAAAAGAAGTGAAATTCGTTTCTGCGAAAGGTGCCAACATCGATTATGATGCAAAATTAGAAGATATTTACGCAGCCCACGGTAAAAAAACTGACAGAGACAGCCGTTCAAAAGAAGCTTTATTAAAAGAAGCGGTTGACGTTGCAAGCAAAGCGGACGTTATCGTTTTAGCGATCGGAGAATCTGCAGAAATGAGTGGAGAATCTTCTTCAAGAACTGAAATTACGATTCCTCAGTCTCAGGTAGATTTATTAAATGAATTAAAAAAGACAGGAAAACCAATCGCAATGGTACTTTTCACAGGTCGTCCATTAGCTTTGACGAATGTAAAAGATACGCCTGATGCAATTCTTAATGTTTGGTTCGCTGGTTCAGAAGCTGGAAATGCAATTTCTGACGTTCTTTTCGGAAAAGTAAATCCTTCAGGAAAACTTCCGATGACTTTCCCAAGAAGTCTTGGACAGGTTCCAATTTATTATAATGCTAAAAATACAGGTCGCCCATTAGACCAAAAATTAGTTGATAAATGTGAATATCAAAGATTCCGTTCAAACTATATGGATGAGTGTAATACACCGTTGTATCCGTTTGGTTACGGGTTGAGTTATACAAAATTCAATTATTCTGATGTTACGGTTTCTAATGCCAATCCAAAAGGAAATCAGACGGTTCAGGCTTCTGTAACCGTTACGAATTCTGGAAATTATGATGGAGCTGAGGTTGTTCAGTTATACATCAGAGATATGGTTGGAAGTATCACAAGACCTGTAAAAGAGTTGAAAGGTTTCCAAAAAGTGATGCTGAAAAAAGGAGAATCTAAGAAAATTACTTTCGATATCACTCCTGAAAGCTTGAAATTCTACAACGGAGATTTAAAATTCGATTGGGAATCCGGAGATTTCGACATCATGATCGGAACCAATTCTGAGGATGTAAAACATTCAAAAATTAATTGGACAAAATAATATTTCTAAGCCACTCAAAATGAGTGGCTTTTTTTGTATCTTAGAATTTAAATTAACTAATACCATATTTTGGCACACTTTTTACCAAATTGAAAACATTTAAAATTAAAATATGAAAAAAACAGTTTTATTAGGTGCGATGTTCCTTGGTTCATTAGTTTTCGCACAGAAAGTTGGCGGAGACAGGGATGTTCACGGATGTATCGGTTCAGCAGGATATACGTATTCGCAAATTAAGAATGATTGTGTAAGAGTTTTCGAACAGAAAATTAAACTGAACGAAGTAAGCACAGATAAAAGTTATTCTACAAGAACGGCCGTTATTTTCAGTAAAAACATGCAAAAAGCTGAAATTTTTATTCCGGATGGAAGTGCAAAAAGCATAATTCTTGACAGACAAGGAAAAGGCAAACTTTGGAAAAGCGGAAAGCAGATTAAAGAGAGCTACGTTTTAGTCCCTTACAAAAAGACGGGTTATCAAATTAAAAAAGATGATGTAGTAATCTATCAATAAAATAAAAAAGCCATTCGAAAGAGTGGTTTTTTTTTTCGGGTAAAATAAAACAACACTCGAAAGTTTATTGCAAATGTCATTTCCACGAAGGAGAAATCTAATATCCGCAATCATTCAACTCTAAAATTCTCCAACTCTCAAACATCATCAGGAGCTATTTCCCGCTATCCACTGTATCTTTTTTATTACGGCCTCCGCTTCGCTCCGGCCGCAACAAAAAAGGATGTCGTTTCTATCGGGGCTAGTGATAATATTCCGAAAAAAAACCTAACAGGTTTTCAAAACCTGTTAGGTTTATTATCCTAAAATTTAAAAATTTATTTCAACATAGATAATTACTATGCTTTATAAAACATCAAAGATGTTTTTCTTAATTAAACTTAACAGCTTAAATTTTCTTAATAGTTAAATTTTAAACATAAATTTATCCTGCAACAGCAACTTCCTCAGCATAAACAACACCTTCATAACAAGCATTGTAAATCGCTTTCAATTCATCCAATGAAGGAACTCTCGGATTAAATCCTGTACAAGGATCAACCAAAGCATTGTTGGCAATATAATCTAGATTTTTATCCCAGTCTTCTCTCGAAATTCCAAATTCTTTGATCGCTGATTGATTGTTGATCTCAGAACGAAGAGTTTCAATAGCTTGTGCCAATTCTTCAGTCGTTTCTTTACCAATAACTTTCGCCAGATCTGGATAACGTTCAGTCGCCTGAGCATTAAAACGGATAACATTTGGAAGGAAAATCGCGTTCGAAGCTCCGTGAGGAATTCCGTACAAAGCACCAACTTGGTGAGACAAAGAATGGACAATTCCTAACCATGCATTGTTAAACGCCAAACCTCCCATAAAAGAAGCATCATGCATATTCTGACGAGCTTTGATGTTATTTGGATTCTCTACAACTTCTTTTAAATTATCAAAAACCAGTTCCAATCCTCCTTTAGAAAGAGCATCGGCGATATTATTTTCAATATTTGAAACATAAGCTTCTACACAGTGAGTCAATACATCAAGACCTGTATTAGCGGTAACGTGAGCCGGCATCGAAGCACAGATTTCACCGTCAATAATAGCGATATCCGGAGTTAATTCGTAAGAAACGATTGGATATTTTACCCCTTTTTCACGGTCTGTGATTACCGCCAAACCTGTAGTTTCTGTTCCTGTTCCGCTTGTAGAAGGAATTGCAATGAATCTAGCTTTATTTCTTAAAACAGGTACTGTGAAAGGCTTGATCATCGCCTCGAAATCAGCGTCAGGATATTCATAAAATACCCACATGATTTTTGCAGCATCGATCGCAGAACAACCACCTAAACCAATAATCCAGTCTGGTTGAAAACTCTGAATGACTTCAGCTCCTTTCATACAAGTTGCAGATGACGGATCTTCTTCCACGCCTTCGAAAATTTGCGTTTCGATTCCTGCTTCCGTAAGATAAGCGATCGCTTTATCCAACGTTCCGCTTTTTCTCATCGAGCTTCCACCCGTTACGATTACCGCTTTTTTACCTTTGATATTTTTTAATTCGTCAAGACTTCCCGCACCGTGGAAAACTTCTCCTGCAATAAATAATTTACTCATTTTTATTCTTTAATTATAATGATGCAAAATTAAAAAGGGCAGAAGCAGCAATGTTATACAAATAAGACTATCCGATATACATTTGCGCCAACTCTTGTTGAAGTTCTGTTGGAGTTTCCTTCAATTTTGCCTTGACGAATTTATTGAGTGCTGATGGTGAATTAAAGCCCAGATCAAAAGCGATTTCTTTATGGCTGAGGTCTGAGAATAGGAGCTGACGTTTAATTTCTATGAGAATTCGATTGTGAATAGCCTGAATAGCTGTCTCTCCACAATGTTTTTTTGTAATTGAATTTAATTTTTTCGTAGTAATGGCCAATTCTTCTGCGTAATATTGAACGGTACGCTGCTCTTTATAATGCTGATTTAATAATTTTTTGAATCTAACATATATAGGTTTGTCAGCAGTTTCTTTATGCAAAATAGGATGAAGCCCATGAACAGATTCTATCAATCCCAACAGGAAAATTTTAATATGAAATCTTGCCTGTTCCTTTTTAATAAGACTCGGTTTTTGATAAATCCCTTTGATAATTTCAATCGCATGTAAACTTTGTTCAAAATCTTCAGGAGAAAGAATGGTGCAGTTTAATTGTGTAGATAAATTCACATTATAAGTACTCAATTCGTTTTTTAAAATATCAGAACAAAACAATATCTCTTCAAACAGAATAATTTTCCCTTTCAGATCATCACTCGGTTCAGAAACAAAATGAACCTGTTCCGGGAAAACCACGGAAATTTTTCCCGACTTCAGAGAATGTACTTTATCCTCAATTTGAACTTGCAGATTACCATTCTCAATAACAATAATGAAAAAATGATCTTTTTTGTGAGGTTTTAAATAGGCTTTCAGATTTTCTGTCGTTAAATCAAAAGCCCGAAAAGATAGATTTTTATCCTCTTCTTTTTGAATGTTTTTTTTGATCTCCAGTTTCATCAAGCCTCCCATACTATTGTTATTTTAAAACGAAAACGCAAATGTAAAGTAAAACATTATTTATTTCCAAGATTTTGTAAGAGCTAAAATTTTGAAATTACATTATTAGAAGCTATTTCACGCTATCCACTCATACTCCTCGCGCCATCACACGCCAGTGCTCAAACCCACCGACGCTCAAACCCTCACTCCGGGGTAACCGTTACTATCGCGGCTAGGGCATTCGTCACCAGTATAAAAATCTGTCTTTGCGAGGAACGAAGTGACGAAGCAATCTCAATAAAAAACTAAGCACAGCGCATAACCACAAAGTTTGTCATCCTGGAAGGATCTAAAACGGCTTAAATAACATAAAGTAAAACAACGAGATTGCTTCGTCACTTCGTTCCTCGCAAAGACCCAAAACTTTGCTGAGTGAAACGCCTTTGCGAACTTAAAAAAGTGAAGCAATTCAAAAAAATCCTTGCGAACCTTGCGTTTTAAAAAAAAAATAAGCCAGAATCATTCAAAAAAATCTGTGCAAATCAGTGAAAATCTGTGGTTAAAAATAATAAAACCTAACCTAACCCCATTGAAATAAAAGTAAAAGATCAATTAATCTTAATCAAAAACTAAAACCACCTCCACAATTTTTCTCTCTCAACGAAAATCCGTATTTTTGTGCATCTAAAAGTAAAAGAAGAATGAATTCCTACAAAAATCCATTGGAAGAGCGCTACTCCAGTGAAGAAATGTTATTTAATTTCTCACATAATAACAAATTCCGTACTTGGAGACAGCTTTGGATCGCTCTTGCAGAGATCGAAAAAGACCTTGGTCTTGAAATTTCTGACGAGCAGATCGCTGAGTTGAAAGCCAATGCTGAAAACATCGATTACGATAAAGCAGCAGAGTATGAGAAAAAATTCCGTCATGATGTAATGGCTCACGTTCACGCTTATGGTGATGTGGCACCTTCAGCAAAAGGAATTATACATTTGGGAGCTACTTCGGCTTTTGTAGGAGATAATACAGACTTAATTCAAATCCGTGACGGACTATTAATTTTAAAGAAAAAATTAGTAAACGTTATGAAAAACCTTGCGGATTTTTCTATTCAATATAAAGACCTTCCAACGTTAGGATTCACGCATTTCCAACCAGCTCAGTTAACGACTGTTGGAAAAAGAGCAACACTTTGGTTACAAAGTTTGGTTCTTGACATCGAAGAACTTGATTTCTTCTTAGAAACATTACGTTTCAGAGGAGTTAAAGGAACTACAGGAACGGCTGCAAGTTTCTTAGAGCTTTTCAATGGTGATTACTCTAAAGTGAAGCATTTAGATAAAGAACTTTCAAAAAGATTCGGTTTCGATAAAGTATTTGGTGTTTCTGGTCAGACTTATGACAGAAAAATTGATGCTAAAGTAGTGGCTTTATTAGGAAACATCGCTCAGTCGGCTCACAAATTCTCAAACGATTTACGTTTACTTCAAAATCTTAAAGAAGTTGAAGAACCATTCGAGAAAAACCAAATCGGTTCATCTGCAATGGCTTACAAACGTAACCCAATGAGAAGTGAAAGAATCGGAGCATTGGCGAAATATGTAATGTCTTTAACAACAAGTTCTGCAATGGTAGCTTCAACACAATGGTTTGAAAGAACTTTGGACGATTCTGCAAACAAGAGATTAACTATTCCACAGGCATTCTTGGCTGTTGATGCGATTCTATTAATCTGGAACAATATCATGAACGGAATCGTTGTTTATCCAAACAGAATCAACAAACATATCGAAGAAGAACTTCCTTTCATGGCGACAGAATATATCATCATGGAAGAGGTAAAAGCTGGTGGCGACCGTCAGGAAATCCACGAAGTGATCAGAGTTCACTCAATGGAAGCTTCTAAAAAGGTAAAAGAAGAAGGTAAAGAAAATGATTTGATTGAAAGAATCTTAAACGATGATTCATTAAAATTAGATAAAACGAAATTAAAAGAAGTCTTAGATCCTAAAAACTTTATCGGCTTTGCTCCGATTCAGACGGAAGAATTCATCAACAATGAAGTTCAACCAATTCTGGACGCAAACAAAGATCTGATAGGTTTAGAGGCTGACCTTAAAGTATAAATCAATATGCAGTCTTTTCGGCTGCATATTTTTTTGAATTGATATGAAGTTTTACGCATTTTTTATTCTGATACTACTTCCTGTGATTGTATTTTCTCAGGATTTAAAGCCGAATAAGAAAATAAAATCTGATACAGATTTCAATCATAAAGTTTCAGGAATTACAGCTCCAATGAACTTGGGAGAATTTTCAAGAACAGCTTTGTTTACCAATTCCAAAAATGACAGTGTTTTTGCTGCTGAATATGAAAATAAAGACAATGATGCATTGTTTAAATTTAAAATTATTCCTGCCTTTCTCGATGAAGAGAGACTTTTGAATCATTATTATAAAGAGCTTAACGAAAGGAAATATACACCTCAAGAAAGAGAGAAAGTAAATAAAACAGTAGTTTTTCAAGAAGGAAAATTTAAACTTCATGGCATCAGTACCTATTTTAGCCATCTTAATAGGCTGATTAACGTAAGAGTTTATAATGTAGGATTTTGGATGTTTATCTCGGAAATAAGTCAAAAAGGTAATGATACTTTAGCTTTAGATGCAAAGCAAGATGAATTTTTGACGAAACTAATGCCTTCAAAGATTGTAGAAAAAAATCCGTTAACAAGATATTCGAATATTCTCTATGCACCTATTGCAGCTCGTGATACAGTACTGTTGAGAATTACAATGAGCAGTGCTACGAATAAAATGAAATGGATATATGAGAATATTAATAACTACGAAAGAGCGTCGGGAATTCCCGGAACTCTTCTGGATTTCCAGATTGCAGGTATTAATGGTTTTATAGATTATAAAACAGAAAAAAATCCGAGATCCATTAAAGAAGGTAATCCTACAGTAGATAAATTGATTTCTTTCTTTACGAAACTTCGAAATGACGGTTTCACAGATGAATATTTAATGGAGCAGTATTACTATTTATTGACCCCTCCAGAAAATCATCAGTTCGACTACAAAGGTTATCAAAAATGGAAATTGGACAATTCGATAGATTACAATGTTAATAAAAAATATTATATTATTGTAAATTCGCGTAAAAAAGCAGATTTAAGTAGAGAAGTAAATTAAAAATTGATATTAACCTAAGCATGAAAAAAATACTTTTATTCATTTCATTGGTACCAATGATTTCCTTTTCTCAGAAGAAGGATGTTTTAAAGTATTTCATATCGAAAGATTCTTTGGTTGGAGTAAAAAATCAAGAAGGTAAAATTATTGTTCCTGCGCAGTTCAAAATTTTCTCAAATATTGAAAATGGTGAATTAGTTGAAGGAGAAACTATCCACTTTGATGGTTCTAAAAAAGGAGAGGAAAGTGAAAAAAATGCTTGGGGATATGTCTATGACCGAAAAGGAAATTTCCTGTACCAACCTTTTTTATATGATAACGGAGCGGATTATTTCGAAGAAGGAGTAAGAAGGTTTGTTAAAAATGGAAAAGTAGGTTTTGCAGATAGAAACGGTAAAATAACAATTGAACCTATTCATGATTTTGTGTCGCAGTTTAATTTTGGTTATGCTTCGTTTTGTGACGGATGCGACTGGGAAAAAACAGACGACGAACACAAAGCTATCGTTGGCGGAGATTGGGGAATGATGAATTTTAAAGGTGAAATCGTTCAACCCATTACAAAATCCGAAAATGCTGTAGAAATTAACGGAAAATATTATCCGAATCCATTCAAATATAATGAAAAAGAGAAGAACATTCTTCAGTTTTTCGAAAAATATAATAAACAGCTTTCCGATATTTATTATGTGAATTACTATAATAAGTTATCTGAAAATGAAAAGAAATTATTCTTTGAGATTGTTGAAAGACCAAAAGAGAATTTTCCTTATTTTCAGATTAATACATATGATAACGGAAAGATGAATTCAGGATCGTCACGTTTTAATTTCATAGTTTCAGAAGACGGTAAAAATTTTTACGCTTCGGATTATGATGTTGAAAAAATTCCTTTTGAAAAATGGCTGAAAAAAGAAATGAAAGAAGCTGAAGAATTTCAGAAAGAACATCCCGATAATCCTAACAAATTAAGTAAATGAGTCTAAATTTTCATATTGTTAAGTTTTTTAATTATGAATTTTGAGATTTTTTTAGAAAATATTCAAAATGATGTTGCTTCGAATTATCGCATCGCTGATGCGACAATTTTTTAAAAGGAATAAATTTGAAAATAAAAATAAGTCTAATAATATTTAAATATCTGGCATCTAATGTCTAATAACAAAAGAATTTTCGTAGAAAAAAGAGGAATTTTCGATGTAGAAAGTCCAAAAATTTTTGATGAAGTAAAAGCGGTTGTTCCGTCGATCAAAAATGTGAAAGTGTACAATGTGTACGATATTTTCAATTTGAACGATGGTGAATTCGAAAAGGTTGTCAACAGCACTTTCGTAGACCCTGTTACTGATATTTTACATGAAGAAAATCCTGCCGAAGGAATCCATTTTGCGATGGAATTTTTGCCGGGACAGTACGATCAGCGTGCCGATTCTGCTCAGCAATGTATCGCTTTACTGACTGAAAATGAGAGGTCTAAAGTAAGAAGTGGGAAGTTGATAGAGTTTGAAGGTGCTTCTGAAACAGATTTAGCTAAAATCAAAGACCTTTTGATTAATAAAGTAGAGTCTCAGCAAAAAGATTTATCAGTTGTAAACATTCCTGCGGATGAAATTCCGTCAAGGGTTTTAATTCACGAAAATTTCATCAATTTTGATGATGCTCAACTTGAAAATTTCTACAATAATCATGGTTTTGCTTTAGGGTTGGATGATTTAAAATTCATTCAGGATTATTTTAAAACTGAAGAGAGAAATCCTACGGAAACTGAACTGAAAGTTTTAGATACCTATTGGAGTGACCACTGCCGTCACACAACGTTTGAAACAGAATTGTCAAATATTGAATTTGAAGGACAGTTTAAACATACATTGGAAACGATTTTCAATGATTATATCGAAAAAAGAAAATTCTTAGGACGCGAATTAAAACCAATTTCATTAATGGATTTGGCAACAGTTTGCGGAAGATATTTCCATAAAACAGGTGATTTGGAAAACTTGGTGGTTTCTGATGAAATCAACGCCTGTACAATCCAAATCGAAGCTGAATATGATGGAAAAAAAGAACCTTGGTATTTATTATTCAAAAACGAAACACACAATCACCCGACAGAAATTGAACCTTTTGGTGGTGCTTCAACGTGTTTAGGTGGTGCGATCAGAGATCCTTTGTCTGGACGTTCTTACGTTTTCCAGGCGATGAGATTGACGGGCGCTGCTGATGTTTTGGAACCGGTTGATAAAACGTTACCGGGTAAATTACCTCAAAAAACGATCACAAAACAGGCTGCAAACGGATATTCTTCTTATGGTAACCAAATCGGTTTGGCGACTACAATGGTTTCTGAAATCTACGACGAAGGCTACAAAGCAAAAAGAATGGAAGTTGGTTTCGTAACTGGCGCAGTCCCTGTGGATTGGGTAAGACGTGAAAAGCCTGAAGCTGGCGACTCTATCATCATTTTAGGAGGTGCAACAGGTCGTGATGGTGTTGGTGGAGCAAGCGGAAGTTCGAAAGAACAGGACGAAACTTCTATCCACACAATGAGTTCTGAAGTTCAGAAAGGAAATGCGGTTGAAGAGCGTAAAATCCAGAGATTATTCAGAAATCCTGAAGTGACGAGATTAATTAAAAAATCAAACGACTTCGGAGCGGGAGGTGTTTCTGTAGCGATCGGCGAAATTGCAGATTCTTTAGATGTTAATTTAGATGTTTTACCTTTAAAATATGAAGGTTTGAACGGAACTGAGCTTGCTATTTCTGAATCTCAGGAGAGAATGGCGGTTGTGGTTGAACCAAAAGATAAAGAGCAGTTCATTAAATTCTGTGAAGCTGAAAATATTGTTGCCGTTGAGGTTGCAAAAGTGACAGATTCAGGAAGAATGCAGATGTTCTGGAAAGGTGATAAAATTGTTGATCTTTCAAGAGAATTTTTAGATACAAATGGTTGTTCTAAAAGTCAGGAGGTTAAAATTACTCACCTCAATGAAGTAAAAGAAGAAACTCCATCATTTAATGAAGAGAATTTCTTGAAAATATTAAGCGATAAAAACGTTGCTTCTCAAAAAGGTTTGTTGGAAATGTTCGATTCGTCTATCGGTGCGACTACGGTTGCAATGCCTTTAGGAGGAAAATATCAGCAGACTTTGATGGAAGGAAGCGTTCAGACGTTGCCGATCATCGGAGCAAAAAATATTGAAACAGTTTCTTTGGCAAGTTGGGGGTTCGATGCGGAGCTTTCTAAGCAGAATTCTTTGTTGGGATCTTCTTACGCAGTAGTAGAAAGTGTTGCAAAAATCGTTGCGATGGGAGGTGATTACAAAAATATCAGATTTAGTTTTCAGGAATATTTTGAGAAATTAGGTCAAAATCCTGAAAAATGGGGAAAACCTTTAGCTTCTTTGTTGGGAGCGTATGATGCACAAATTAATTTTGGTTTGGCTGCAATCGGAGGTAAAGATTCAATGAGTGGAACGTACCAAGACTTAAATGTTCCGCCGACGTTGATTTCTTTCGCTTGTGCGAACGGAAAAAAGAAAAATATTATCTCTCCTGAATTTAAAAACGAAGGAAATAAAGTGTATTTCTTCAATCATATTGCTCAGGAAAACGGACTTCCGAATTATGACGCTTTAAAAACTGTTTTTGAATTTATTTTCAAAAATATCAAAGCAGGAAAAATCGTTTCTGTAAAAACGGTGAAAGAAGGTGGTGTTGCAGTTGCTTTAGCAAAAATGAGCTTCGGAAATAGATTAGGTGCTGAAATTACAGTTGATGAAAAAACTTTATTAACTAAAAATATCGGTAGCTTAATCATCGAATCTAAAGAAGAATTAAGTTCTACAAATCTTCAATTCATAGGAGAAGTTAAAAATTCAAATGTTATCAAAATTAATGATGCTGAATTTGCGATTGAAAAATTATTAGCCGCAAATACAAATACGTTTGAAAATCTTTTCCCGACAGTTGAAAAAGAAAAATTGACGGTTGAAATTGATGAGAAATTAAACTCAATCAATCCAAGAAATATTATCATTAAAAAACACGGAATCGCTCAGCCAAAAGTATTCGCGCCTGTATTTCCAGGAACAAACTGTGAGTACGATACGTTGAACGCTTTCGCAAAAGAAGGTGCTGCTATCAGCAGTTTACCTTTAATCAATATCAATCATCAGTTATTGGATGAAAGTATCGATGCTTGGGTAGAAGAAATCAAAACTTCTCAGATTTTGGCTTTCTCAGGAGGTTTCTCCGCGGGTGACGAGCCGGATGGTTCTGCAAAATTCATTGTAAACGTTTTGAAAAACGAAAAGATGAGAAATGCAGTTCATGAATTGCTGGACAGAGACGGAATGATTATCGGAATCTGCAATGGTTTCCAGGCATTGGTTAAATCTGGATTGTTACCTTACGGAAGAATCAAAGATCTGGATGAAAATTCTCCGACGTTGGCTCACAATGCAATCAGAAGACATATTTCTCAGATGGTGAACGTAAAGGTTCTGAATGATGAATCGCCTTGGTTAAAAGGGATGAAAGATCAGGTTTTCACGATTCCGATTTCTCATGGTGAAGGTCGTTTCATGGCTTCGGAAGAGGAAATTCAGAAATTGTATGAAAACGGACAGATTGCAACGCAATACTTAGATTTAGATGGAAACATTGCTCACGGAATGCCGTTCAATCCAAATAATTCATTGTTCGGAATTGAAGGAATTACGAGTCCATGCGGTAAAATTTACGGTAGAATGGGACATCCTGAACGTTTTGCAGAAGGGTTGATGAAAAATATTCCAACTGCGAATTATCATAATATATTTAAAAATGGAGTTGAGTACTTCAAATAACAATAAAAAGAAAATGACTGTCATCAATGGCAGTCATTTTTCAAATCTGGAAGGCTTCTACGAGGAAGTTTCTAAGGTCTTGACGAAAGATATAAATTGGAAAGTCGGCACGTTGGACGGTTTCAATGATATTTTGTATGGAGGTTTTGGATTTTTTGAGAATTATGATGAAGTTGAAATCATTTGGGAAGAGTTTCAAAAATCAAAAAAAGATTTAGGATTTGAAGCGACGAAAGAATTTTACGAAAATAAAATCAAGCAGGGAAAACCTTTTAATGTAGAATTAATTCAAGATAAATTAAATGAATTAATTGATGGAAAAGGACAGACTTTATTCGATATTTTAATTGAAATTATTGGAGAGCATAAAAATATTACGTTAATTTTGGATTAAATTGAACCATTAAGGAGAAGTTTTTAAGTTTAGTTAAGCTTTAAATTGCGACAACTAACAAAACAAGTATTAGCGATGTCATCCTGAGCGAAGTCGAAGGATCTTAATAATTCTTAACTTCTTAAATCAAATCTTAATGGTTTAAAAATCGAAATCTATAATTAAAAAAATAAATGAAGAAAATGATATACGGACTATTCTTCGGTGACAGCATCACTTACGGAGAATATGACGGAGTTTTTGGAGGCTGGGTTGATATATTGAAAAGATATGCTTTGCAACGATATAATGAAGGTAAAGCCAACGAATTGATTCTTTTTAATCTAGGAATTGGCGGCGAAACCACAGAAGGTCTGGTTAAGAGAATTCCTCATGAATTAAGTGCAAGAAATTCAGCTGAAGGAAATATTGTTTTCATCGGTTATGGTGCAAATGATTTAGCCATTAAAAATGGAACTCAGATGGTAAATCCTGAGAATTTCAAAACAAATATTTTGACTGCAATTAACGAAGCAAAACAATATTCACAAGATATTTATTTGGTAAGTATTCTTCCATTTTCTGAAAAAGTGGATGGAGTAGTGGTAGCTTCTGGAAAGTTAAGAACGAATGACGAAGTTATTATTTACAATCAGATTCTTAAAGATATTGCGATTGAAAACTCATTAATTTATATTGATTTTTATTCAGCTTTTTTACAGGATAAAGAAGTTTTACTTTCCACGGACGGCGTTCATCCAAACGAAAAAGGATATGGAATGATGGCTGAAATTGCTATCCCAATTATTGAAAAATATTTAGAATTTTAAACACAAATAATCACTAATTTTTTTCACAAATAGCACAATCATCTGTGTAAATCTGTGGGAGAAAAAAGGCTTTAGCCAAAAAGGCTAGTTTGTCTTTCCATAATGATAAAATCAATTAAAAATATACTTCCAATACACCAAAACTCCAACAACAACCGACAGAACTGCCATCAAAATAACCGCCCCCGCAGAAATATCTTTAATGAAACCAATTCTTTTATCAAATTCAGGTTGAATAAAATCACAAATTTTTTCAATTGCGGTATTGAAAATCTCAGCACTTAAAACTCCGAAAGAAACGATAAGGATTAAGACAGTATCAATATTGGAAAGTTGGAAATAGAAAATTAATATAATATTAATAATGAATGCCAGAAGCTCTAACTGAAAATTTCTTTCCGATTTCAGCATTAAAAAAACACCTCGGAAAGCATTCAAAAAACTCTTATGGACAGGTGGTTTTCGCATAATGAAAATATTATTCACAAATATAATTAATTCCTTCAAGAAAATGCTTATCTTTAGTCCTTTATGATGTTTTATCGTGAAAAAACAGAGTAGAAGTGATGAGGATAATCTTTTGATGGTTGTTAATAACTCTCAGGATTATATTTTTCAATCTATTTTCTATTTATTATATTTGTAAAAATTTATTTTTAAATCTATGAAATTTATTATTTCAAGTGGAGAACTGCAGAAGGCTTTGCAAACTGTAAGTGGCGTAATATCAAGCTCTCAATCGAGACCTATTTTAGAAAACTATCTTTTTGAGTTAAACGAAAATAATGTTACCATTACAGCATCTGATGGCGAAACAACTCTTGTAACTTCTTTGGAAGTGAAGTCTGATGATTCGGGGAAGTTTGCTGTTCCTGCTAAAATTTTTCAGGATTTTATCAAGACCTATGGCGAACAGCCTTTAACATTTTCTGTAAAAGATAATGATGAGGGAACGGGAAGTCAGCTTGAGATTTTAGATGAAAAAGATAATTTCGCGGTAGCTTTAGACAATGCGGATGATTATCCGGAATTGCCGGAATTTGATGCTGCTCAAAGCGTAACAATGTCTGCGGGAGTTTTATCTGAAGCTCTTACAAACACACTTTTTGCTACAAGTAACGATTCTCTTCGTCCTGTAATGACGGGGGTTCTTTTCCAGTTTGGAGAAAATGAAACAAACTTTGTTTCTACAGATTCTCACAGATTGGTTGTGTACAAAAGAATGGACTTAATGAATGCCGAACCAATGGAATTCATTATGCCTAAGAAACCTTTGAATATTTTCAAAAATATCTTGGCAAGTTCTAATGAAGACGTAACCATCGAATTCAACGAGAACATGGCTAAGTTTACTTTTGGTAAACATATCTGGATCTGTAGATTGATCGACGGGAAATATCCTAACTATACAGCGGTAATTCCTAAAGAAAACCCGAACGTATTGACGATCAACAGAAATCTTTTATTAGGAGCAATCAAAAGAGCGTCTATTATGTCTAATAAATCTACCAATCAGGTTAGATTTAAATTGTCTGCTAACATTCTTCACCTTCATGCAGAAGATACGGAATATGCAAACAAAGCAGATATGCAGATTCCTTGCGATTACAACGGAGAAGATATCAACATCGGGTTTAGCTCTAAGTTTTTAACTGAAATGTTGACAATTCTTGGTTCAGACGATATCACAATGAAAATGTCTCAGCCAAACAGACCTGGAATTATCGAACCTCTTGATGGTCTTGAAGAAAACGAAAATATCTTAATGTTATCAATGCCTGTAATCGGATTGTAATATTAATTTAGATAAATATGTAAAGAGGTTTTGATTTTCAAAGCCTCTTTTCTTTTTTGGGAGCTTAATCCCGCTTTTCACTATATCTTTTTGGTTACGGGCTCTGCTTCGCTCCGCCCGCAACCAAAAAGGATGCCGTTGCAATCGGGGCTAGGGTTGCAGTCTGTTAGTTAAATATTGACAAACTTAACGAAAAATCTCGCAGATGTTTACGCTTATTGATCTGTGCAAATTTGTGAAAATCTGTGGTCAATTAATAGTAATCATGATTAAAAATAAAATCTGCAAAATCTACGATTGTAAGGAAAATCATTGAGAGAAAATTAACCTCTTAAAGTATCTTATAAATTTCGGTATTTCTTAAAAAAACACGACATTTGTAACTCGAAAAATTCAAATAAAATTTTCAAAATTTAATAAATGAAGATATCAAATAACTGGCTGAAAGATTATATAAAAACGGAATTAAAACCTGAAAGAATTGGTGAATTCCTTACTGATATCGGTCTTGAGGTTGAAGGGATAGATAAATTTGAAAGTATCAAAGGAAGCTTGGAAGGGATCATCGTGGGTAAAGTTTTAACTTGCGAGAAACACCCTAATGCAGACAAATTGAATAAAACAACAGTAGACGTAGGAAACGGAAAGGTGTTGAACATCGTTTGCGGAGCTCCGAATGTTGCAGCTGGACAAACTGTTCCTGTTGCTGTTGTCGGAACCAAAATCTATGATAAAGAAGGTGGATTTTTTGAGATCAAGGAAGCGAAAATCAGAGGAGAGGTTTCTCAGGGAATGATTTGTGCTGAGGACGAATTAGGTCTTAGCAACGACCACGGAGGAATCATGGTTTTGGATGAAGAAAAATATGAAGTAGGAAAGAATTTTGCTGATTATTTTGAATTGACAAATGACGAAGTTTTCGAAATCGGATTAACGCCAAACAGAACCGATGCAATGTCTCATTACGGAGTTGCAAGAGATCTATTTGCTTTTCTTTCAACAAATAAGCAGAAGTCAGAATTTGAAAAAGTAAGTTCTGAATCATTAAATAATGAAGGTTCTCACAGCTTTACGTTAGAAGTTGAGGACGCAGAATTATGTCCAAGATATATCGGAGCAGTGATCGAAGATGTAAACGTTGCAGAATCTCCGGCTTGGCTGAAAAACAGATTAAAAGCAATCGGATTAAGTCCGATCAACAATATTGTAGACATTACGAATTATATTCTTCACGGTTTTGGACAACCGCTTCACGCTTTTGATGCAGATAAAATTGCAGATAAAAAAGTGAAAGTTGGAACCGTAAAAGAAGGAACAAAATTCACGACTTTAGATGGTGTTGAAAGAACTTTAAATGGTTCTGAAATCATCATCAAAGACGGAAAAGATAACCCGATGTGTATTGCCGGAGTTTTTGGTGGTGCTAATTCAGGTGTTTCTAACGAGACGAAGACCATTTTCCTGGAAAGTGCTTATTTCAATCCGGTAGCGGTGAGAAAAGGTGCAAAATTCCACGGTTTGAATACGGATGCATCTTTCAGATTTGAAAGAGGAGTAGATCCTAATATCACAAGAACTGCCATTACTCACGCAATCAAAATGATTCAGGAGTTAGCTGGCGGAAAATTGACAGGAGATTTGTTGGAAGAATATCCAAAGAAAATCGAAGACAATTATGTGATCATCAGATTCTCAAAAATCGAACAAATTTTAGGGACAAAAATTCACAGAGAAAAGGTAAAAGAAATTTTAAAAGCTCTTGAAATTCAGGTTTTAAATGAAATTCAAAACGGTTTTGAAATCTCAGTTCCTGCTTACAGAGCTGATGTAACAAGAGAAATCGATGTTATTGAAGAGATTTTAAGAATCTATGGATATAACAAGATCGAGGCTCCACAAAAGATTTCTTTCACACCTGTGAAGCTAAGTGCAAAAGATCAAGATGAATTGGAAAACAATTGGGCAAGAACTTTACAAGGTCTTGGTTTCAATGAAGTTATGAACAATTCATTAACTTCGGTAAAAGATGAAACTGATGCTGTAAGGCTTTTAAATCCATTAAGTAATGATTTAGCGTTCATGAGAAAGTCTTTATTGGAAGGGCTTCTTGAAAATGCTATTTACAATATCAACAGAAAAAATCAGGATATCAAATTCTTTGAATTCGGAAAAATTTATCACAAAAAAGATAAATATGAAGAAAGAAAGCAAATGGCAATTTTGATTTCAGGAAGAAATGTTGCTGAAAACTGGTTACAGCCAAAATCTGCGACAGATTTCTATAACTTAAAAGCTTACGTAAAAGTTTTATTAGAAAGATTAGCAATTGATTATAAGGAAGTTGCTTTATCTGACGATAGGTTCTCTGATGCTTTAGCGTATGAAGTTGATGGAAAAGTTTTAGTAAGAATCGGAAAAGTTGCTCCTCAGATGTTGAAAGATTTCGATATCGAGCAGGAGTGTTTCTACGCTGAAATTGAGTTGGAATTTGCTCAGGAATTGCGTTCTACAAACGAATTGAAATTCAAAGATATTCCAAAATTCAACAAAATCAGAAGAGATTTAGCTTTATTGATTGATAAGAATATCACGTATCAGGAATTGTTTGAGACGGCTAAGAAGAATAAATCTCCATTCATTAAAAACATCAATTTATTCGATGTATATGAAGGGAAAAACCTTCCGGAAGGTAAGAAATCTTATGCAATGAGCTTTGAGTTATTGAACGAAGAGAAAACATTGGAAGAAAAAGAAATTTCTCACGTAATGGATTCTCTAATCAAATCTTTCCAAAAAGAATTTAATGCAGAATTGAGATCATAATATTGATACAACATTAAAAATTATATATTTCAGAACGGACTTTTTTAGTCCGTTTTTTTTGTTTTTAAAGTAAATCAGACACAAACTTTGTCATTCCGTAGGAATCTAGACAACATTACATTAATTCAACAGTTTAGATTCCTACGGAATGACAAAATGCGAATAATAATGTACATAATTAAGCTCAATTAATTTACCCTATTTGTGAAAAAACTTTGGTGAAATTTATATTTAACGAAACAATAAAAACCTCTGAAACCCGTTTAAATAATATAATTTCCGTAAATTTGGTTAAATCAAAAAAGAAAAAAATGAAAAATCTTTTTTTAAGTATATGTGCAGCAGCGGTTTTGGCATCGTGTGGAACAATGTCTAGTCCATCTGCTTCTAAAGTAGGAAAATCTCAGCCTTCATTGGCAAATACAAAATGGACGTTGGCGGATAATGTAAAAGGAAAAGTTCCGACTTTGAACATTGAAGGTGAAAAGATCAATGGAAATGCAGGATGTAATAATTACTTCGGAACTGCCAAAGTAGATATAGCTACAGGAAGTTTTTCTGCCGGGCAAGTGGGTTCTACAAGAATGGCTTGCGACAATATGAGCGTAGAGCAGAATTTTATGGATATGGTAGGAAAGGCCAATAAATATGTGGTTTCCGGAAATACCTTAGAATTATATAAAGACAATCTTTTATTATTGAAATTCAATAAAGCTGAATAAATAAAAAAGGAACTCAATTTGAGTTCCTTTTTTTATGTTTAGATATTTCTTATTCTTCCTCTTCTTCGTCGTACTTAGCCAACTCCTCATCACACCATTTGAATGCAGCTTCTACCACTTTAGTAGCCTCATCTGCCATAGTTTCTTCATCATCACCTTCCAAATCATCTAACCACTCAACTTCTTCTTCCTCAACGTTTAAGATAAATCTTGGATATTCTGTATGAACTACGAATAAATCTTCAGGAAATTCCGAATTATCTGCTAATAAAAACTTTGGTAACTTCATTTTTTTAATGTTTTAACTTTAACCAAAGATAATAAAATTATTGATATTTGTTCTTGTCGATACTAATTTTTTGCAAAACTTTATAGCGGGTAAGGGTTGTTCTTTTTAAAGTATCTTCTGGCTTAAAAGTAAGGCTTATTTGAGGGTTTACAGTACTTATTAATTCCGCAACCTGTATCTTTTCCAAATCTTTTTCCTCGATGATAAAAAATTGTAAAGGGACTTTGTCTAATTTTTCTGACTTTAAAAATTGGGTAATTTCTTTTCTGTTTTCAAGATAATTTCCTTTTGAAAGCCATGTAAATGCTGCTCCGGAAAGTAAACTTAAAACTCCAATAACATACACTTTAAGATCAAATATTTGGAATAATTTTCTGAAATAAACGATCCAGATCGGTAAACTGAAAGGCGCCATTAATCTGTAATCTATCGGATTCACAGAATAAAAATACTGGATAAAATAAGAACAGATAATTCCAATAACACTCACGAAAACATAGAAAAATTCAGGATCTGAAAGTTTCTTTTTTATGAATAAATAAATGATCAAAAGAATATTTACAAACCCAATTCCGTAAATAATATAATTGATTTTTCCTCCTCCCGGATTGGCAATGTGAATAAACGGATTGAAGGTTGTACATAATCCTTGGAGTAATTCAACCAATAGCTGAGAAGTAGGATGGAGCCCCGTTTCCAAAAATGTTTTCACATAATCTGCATTAAAGTAATCGATAAAGAGAAATTTATATAAAACAATGAAAATACAGCCTATTGCTGCAGAAATTATAAAAGATAAAGAGTATTTTCTTTTCCAAAAAATAAGTCCGTAAAGTCCGGTTCCTGCAATGATAAACAAGGCGCTGTATCTTACGTTATAAAGAGCAATTAAAGCTAATGAAAGATAAAAAACGGCTTTCCATTTTTCTAATTTTCCTGTAATGATCAGCATTGAAGTGTATAAGAAAAGAAATACAAAAGGGAGAATCAACGCTTCACTCATCGTATACGAGTAGATCGAAAGAAAGCTGAATAAAGCACTTAAAATGATCGTTTCTCTAAAATAAAATTTCTTTTTCCATGCAAAAAAGACGATAAAAAGAAATGCTGCAATCCCTACAACTTTACTGCTCCAAAATTCATCAAACCCGAAAATGGTGAAAAATTTAATACTTAAAGGATATCCTAATGGCGTTGTCGTATTATCAATCGTCGGAAAAACATGCGCAGTTCTCATGTATCGGATAGAATCCGGATTTAAACGCCCTTTTTCATTCAGTAAAAAACGCAAAATGGTCATCACTAAAGTAGTAATGACCATTGATATCTGAATATATTTTTCTTTAAATTTCATCGGAGAAAAATAGTGAATTTTGCAATACGAGTCAATTTTTAAAATTAACTATTAACAATTCACTCATTCACCTTTTTATTTTGCAAACATTTTTGCCACTTTTTCTGCTTTTTTGCTTTCAGAATAGTCGTAGAAACCTTCTCCTGATTTTACGCCTAATTTTCCTGCCATTACCATATTTACCAACAATGGATTTGGAGCGTATTTAGGATTTTTGAAACCGTCATACATTACATTCAAAATAGCTAAACAAACGTCAAGACCGATAAAATCTGCCAATTGAAGAGGTCCCATCGGATGAGCCATTCCTAATTTCATTACCGTATCGATCTCCTCAACACCTGCAACACCGTTGTAAAGCGTCTCGATAGATTCGTTGATCATCGGCATCAAAATTCTGTTTGCCACAAAACCTGGATAATCGTTAACCTCTACAGGCACTTTTCCTAACGTTTTGCTCATATCGTAAATGATATCAAAAGTTTCTTTAGAAGTAGAATATCCCTTGATAATTTCAACCAATTTCATGATTGGAACAGGATTCATAAAGTGCATTCCGATCACTTTATCGGCTCTTTTTGTAGCAGCAGCGATTTTAGTGATAGAAATTGAAGAAGTATTGGTTGCCAGAATACAGTTTGCAGGAGCCAATTCGTCCATTTGAGCGAATATTTTTAACTTTAATTCCTGATTTTCTGTAGCTGCCTCTACAATTAGATCTGCTTCTGTTGCAGCATTTTTAAGTTCCGTGAAAGTAGTTATGTTACCTAAAGTTTCTGCTTTTTGCTCTTCAGTAAGGTTTCCTTTTGCGATGATTCTGTTCAGATTGGTTGTAATTGTTTTTAAACCTCTGTCCAAAGCATCCTGAGATACGTCTACTAAACTTACTTTAAAACCGCTTTGAGCGAAAGTATGTGCAATACCATTTCCCATGGTTCCAGCTCCAATAACTACGATGTTTTTGATCATTTTCCTTAAATTATTTTTTATAGATAGTTAAATTTCTTGCGTTGGCTAAGTCGGCTTTTTTTACAGTTTCTGTTTCTTCAAAACCTACCGTTCCGTCGTGATTTTTCTTTCTTGTATTATTTTGTGTTTCAATGGCAGATTGCAGACCTTTTGTAAAAGCAAGAGCCTGTTTTTTTGAAAAGCTATCTGTTCCGATATATAAATGGAATTCACCTTCTCTTCCCAGTCCGCCTTGTTTGTAGATTTCCAGATTTTTAATTTTATTTTTCTTCTGAAATTGGTTTACATAATTCATTACTGGGGCTGTTGATGGAGTACCGCAACAAATGCTTCCGTATCTTATCTGTAAATAGTTTTCACTTTTCTGTGCCCAAAAGAATGAAAAACTGAAAATTCCTGCGATTAATAATATTTTTTTCATGTTGATTTTTTTATTTGATAAGGAAGTCTCAATTAACGTGCCTTTGTTATTTCGTAGAAATTTCCACTGACAATTACTATTTAAACTTACTTTAAAAACGGTTTAAAAATAAGCTTTAAAATTTACTTATTAAAATGATCCCAAACAGTTTTAGAAATATCAGAAATAATCTTGCAGTTTATGGCATCGGTTTCCGTAGAATTGCTTACAAATAAGGCAATTACGTAATGTTTTCCGTTGGGTAAAGTTACAATTCCTATTTCGTTTTCGGCACCGGTAAGTCCGTCCTTATTCTTTCCGGAAGCTCCCGTTTTTCGGGCTACAGGAGTGTTTTCCGGTAATTGTTCTACCATTTTGTTTAATCCTGTTTTTGTTCCCAGCATTACTTTCATCAGATAGTCTGTAGATTTTTTAGAAAGTAGTTTTCCGTCATAGAATTTTTTAAGAACCTGAACCGCAGAATTGGTCGTACTGTAATTTTCATACTGTGCCTGCCAATCTTTATGCATCGCTTCTTCATTGAATTTTATCTGAAAACCTTTCACTCCTTTAGAATTCATGAATTTTTGAACAGTTTGCGTACCTCCAATTAAATTCAAAAGAATATCACAACCATTATTATCACTCATAGCAACAGTTTGATCGATGATTTCACTTAAAGGAACTTCCTCATTTTTATCTTTATATTTATCGCGAAGAGGTGACCATGTATTTTCTAATAAATTTGATTTATCCAGTAAAATTTTCTGATCTAAAGACAGCTTCCCTTTATCAACAAGATCTAAAACAGCTGCCGCAATATGGAATTTGAAAACACTTTGCATCGGAAGTTTTTTCTCGCCATTTTTATTAAAATTAAAATCATCTTCAAATCCTAAAACCGAAACAGCAATTGTCGCTTTTTTGTCTTTAATAATTGAATTGATCTTCTTTTCTAAAACGCTGTTTTGAGCAAAGGCAAATACTGAGATCAATAGAAATAATAGTCCTAATTTTTTCATAATATTTTGTATTAAAAAATCCCTCTTAGAAACTAAAAGGGAGTTGCAATTTAAGACAATTATTATTTTACTTCAAAATAATTAAGGTTGACTCCATCATTTTCGAAAATTATTCTGATCTTATTTTCTCCTTTTTTAAGATTAACTCCTGTAGCAGAAACGGTTTTCCATGTGTCATTTCCACCTGTTGAGTTTAAAGAAAAGGTTGCCAATTGTTTTCCTGAAATATCCTCAATTCTAACTTTTCCATTATCATTGCTGGAATATCTGATGTCAAAACTATAGCTTTTATCGGTTTTTGCATTAAATGTATATTGAATCCATTCTCCCGCTTCTGTTTTTCCGACATAATATTGATTGGTGATTTTGTCGTTACATTTATAGATGTCAACACCGTCATTTCTCATTTGATTTCCGGAATTCCATTCAGATCTTTTAGCAGGATCGCTTACCCAAAGATTGATGAAATCTTTATCTAAATAGGCCGAGCCCATTCTTCCCAAATCATAATCCGAAGCGAAAATTTTCCCCGGAACCTGATTATTTTTAAACGGTTTTGTAGATTCATCTGTTGTCTGTCTGAACATCGCATCAATCACATCATTTTTAATTTCAGTATTACTGAATTTATAATTGTCAGCAATTTTTGTTAAAGTTTTTGTTGCGAATTCTTTCGTTGGTTTTTCTCCTCCTTTCATCCAATAATCCAATAATTTTTGATATTCGGGAGTGATTTTTACGTTGGTAATTCCTGCAATATTGTCGATTTTTTTCATTGGCCAAAACGCATATCCGATGTTGTGTTTATCTAAAAGTTGAATCAATTCTGTAAACCAAACGTTAGAGTTTTCTCCTGTTTCACCCAGCCAGATCGGCATATTGTATTTTTCTCTTAAATCTAATGCATTTTTTATTGTTGCATCATCATTATAATTCCAATATTTATGGAAGCTGAAAACCATGTTATCATCCCAAATCTGAGTTAGTCCGTTGTAATTATTTCCCCATCCGTTTCCTTCAAGAATGACGATGTGTTTTTTGTCAACCTGACGAATCGCTTCTGTAATATCTTTTTGCAATTTCCAAAGGGGAGCGTTTGACATTTCATCTGTCCCGTTCGGATTTTTTCCAGTGAAATTAATATTGGGCTCGTTGATTAGATCATAACCACCAATCCACTCCTCATCTTTATATCTTTCCGCCAGTTTTTTCCAAAGAGCGATTGTCTTTTTCTGATTTTCCTCGCTTTCCCAAAGTGATGGTTTTGATTTATCATTATCAGAAATATTCACGTCATTTCCCTGTCCGCCAGGCGCAGCGTGAAGATCTAAAATTAAATACATTTTATTATCTGCACACCATTTTAAAAGATCATCCGTCATTTTAAAACCATCTTCCAACCATGTATTTTGGCCTTTTACAGATTCTTTTTCAATCGGTAAAGTGTATAAATTATAATGCATTGGAAGCCTGATCGAGTTAAATCCTGCTTTTTTCAGAAAATCAATATCCTGTTTTGTAATTCCGTTTTTTAAATAGGCTTTATAAAAGTCATTCATTCCCTTTTCACCGACTAATTCTGCAATTTTTTCTTTGATTTTATATTGTGGACCGGCAAAATCTGCAGTTTTCAGCATATAACCTTCCTGCAGCATCCATCCTCCTAAACCAAGGCCTCTTAATTGAATATTTTCACCTTTATCATTAACGATTTTCTGACCATTTGTTTTTAAAAGCTGTGATGTCCCAAATTGAGACAATAAAAAAGCGGATAATAGGAATGCTCTTTTCATAGTTTTGATTTTTAAAATATTAGGGGTTGTATTAGAATTAATTACTTTTAGATAATCACAAATATATTTAAAATTTGTTGAATAAAAATTAAAAAATAATAATCGAAATAAAAAATTCAGTTATAATCATTTAAGTTTGTCATTCTGGAAGAATCTCAACAGTTTTATTGATAACATGATTTAGATTCCTGCGGAAATACAAAATTGATTGTCTAATCAAATTCACATAAAAAACGGGCCAAGACCCGTTCCTATTGATATTTAAAGTTGTGTAATTTGTGAAAATTATTTGTGTGCTTTGTGTTTAAATTTAAAAAATTAAGAAATCAATTTCATAATCTCCAAAGCGACTTTTAAAGCTTCAGTTCCATCTTCCAACGAAACTTCTACATTTTTACCTTCTATAATGGCATCTGCGAAAGAATTTAATTCATCCAAAATTGCATTATTAGGTTGAATGTTTGGATATTCAAATAAAATCTGATTCTTTTCCCCATCAGCATTTTCAATAATCATATCAAATGGAGTAGGGTTTTCAGGAGCATCTTTCATACGGATAACTTCCGCTTTCTTCTCTAAGAAATCAATGGAAATATAAGCGTCTTTCTGGAAGAATCGGCTTTTTCTCATTGCTTTCATTGAAATTCTGGAAGTCGTAAGATTGGCAACGCATCCGTTTTCAAACTCAATTCTTGCGTTAGAAATATCCGGAGTTTTGCTTACTACACAAACTCCGCTTGCATGAATATTTTTAACTTTAGATTTTACAACACTTAATAAAATATCAAGATCGTGAATCATTAAGTCTAAAACCACAGAAACATCGGTTCCGCGAGGGTTAAATTCCGCCAGTCGGTGAATTTCAATAAACATTGGGTTTTGAATGTAATCTTTTGCTCCGATAAAAGCAGGATTATATCTTTCAACATGACCAACCTGAGCTTTTATACCATTTTCACGACATTTTTGAAGAATCTCTTCTGCCTGTTCAAGCGTGTGAGTTACGGGTTTTTCGATGAAAAAATGAAGTCCTTTATTAATCGCTTTTAAAGCATAATCGTAATGATAAATTGTTGGCGTTACAATATCCAACATTTCAATCTGATCCAAAAGATCATCAAAGTTTTCAAAATATTTATAACCTAATTCGGCTTCTAATTTTTTTCCGTTTTCTACATCTTTATCATGGAAACCTACAAATTCATACTTATCTGATTGATTAAGAAGTCTTAAATGTATCTTTCCTAAATGTCCGGCACCTACCAAACCTGCTTTTAACATAGTTGTATTAAATTTTTGTAAATATAATGATTTTAGGTATTCGGAAATAGATGATAGGTTTTAGGTTGATAAATAGTATTTGTTTTATTATTTTTGTGCAAACTACCACCAGAAACCCCAATAATTACCATCTAATGACGCAAGATTCGTTTGTACATAAAGGAAAAAGAAAGATTTTGGTTGAATATCTTCGACACAAGATCGGAATTTCGGATGAAAATGTACTTTCGGCCATGAATGATGTTCCGAGACATCTTTTTATTGAAAGTATTTTTGAAGATTTCGCCTATGAAGACCGTGCCTTTCCTATTTTGGCGCATCAGACTATTTCACATCCTTCAACTGTTGCAGAGCAATCTGAATTGCTACAGTTAAAAACAGGTGAAAAAGTATTGGAAATCGGGACAGGATGTGGTTATCAGACCGCTGTTCTTATAGCAATGAAAGGTTTGGTTTATACGGTTGAAAGGCAAAAAGATCTGTTCGATTTTTCTAAGAAAAAGTTGAGAGAAATGCATTTATATCCCAAATTTCAGAGTTTTGGGGATGGTTTTGCCGGACTTCCGACTTTTGCTCCTTTCGATAAAATTATTGTGACTTGTGGAGCTTCCGTTTTGCCTACAGAATTATTAAAACAGTTAAAAGTTGGCGGAAAAATGGTCATTCCATTGGGTCCGACCGATGAGCAGGTTTTATACAGATTCACAAAAATTTCTCCGACTGAAATTGAAAAAGAAGAATTTGGAGCTTACAAATTTGTTCCGATGCTAGGCAAAACCAATCAATAATAATTGCTGGCAAAACGCTAAGACGCAAAGATTAATAAAAAATACTTTTTTTAAGGCGCTAGAAAATCAAAGATTTTCAGTGATGTTAATATATTCAATTTTATCGAAGATAAAATCCTTGAGCCTTATTATATATAATTAAATTGAAAATTAGCGTCTTTGCGATAACCAACATTAATAACCTAACAAATTATCCCATAATATGGAAACCTCCGTCAACATGGCGGATTTCTCCTGTAATTCTTGTTTCTTTTCTGAAAAGATGAACAATTTCGTGCGCCAGATCTTCAGGTAAAGCATTTCCTAACGGACTTTTTTGATGAGCTTTTTCAACATCTTCAGCATTTAACGTTGCATTTCCCGCTTTGCTTCCCATGTATGGTGAAAAACGGATTGCATTGGCACGGATGCCGTATTTTCTGCCTAATTCATGAGCGATTTCCATGGTTAATCGTTCAAGCGCAGCTTTAGCAATACTGATATTAATATAAGGAAAAGATGAAACTTTTTCTGCAGCAATATAGCTTAGAGAAACAATAGAAGCTCCGTTTTGAAGCACATTATTTGACAGTAAAGCCTGAGATAAAGAAATCAAAGAAAACGCTGAAACATTCATCGTTTCGTTAAATTCTTCTACAGTAACCTCCAGCATTGGCTTTACGGATTTTTGTCTGATCGTTTTATCCATTGCAATGGCGTGAAGAAATCCGTTAAGTTTAATATCTTTTTGATAAAGATCTTTCGCCAGAAAATCCAAACTTTCGGGTAATGTTACATCTAAAGGAGCGGTGTAAACCTGATCTCCCAAAACTTTATGACATGCAGTTTGAAAGTCATTATAGTTTTTATCAAGAAAGGCTTGCGCTTTTTCTGAAATATTTTTGTGAAAAGGAGTCACGCCTAATCCGGCACACACAACTTTTCCGTTGTTTTCAAGGATTTTTTCGGCAGTTTTCATGGCAAGGGAATTTTCATCCGCAATGCCTGTTATAAGAAATGTCTGATCTTTCAGCATAATTTTTTCGGTATTATTTAAAAATAGAATATTGATTTTAAGCTTTATAAAGAGCTGTTCCCCAAGTCCATCCAGAGCCTACGGCTGCAAATAAAAGGATATTTCCGGGTTGTATTTTTCCACTTTTATAGGTTTCATCAAGAACGATAGGAATTGTTCCGCCCGAAGTATTGGCGTATTTATCCATGTTGGTCATTACTTTTTCAAAAGGAATATTCACTTTTCTGGCAGTTTCCTGAAGAATTCGTATGCTCGGCTGATGCGGAATTACCCAATCCACGTCATCTGCTGAAAGTTTATTAGCTTCAAGAATTTCGGTAATTGTTTCAGGCAAAACTTTGGTTGCAGTATTAAAAACTTCCTTGCCATTCATCTGAAAATAATGAAGTTTCTGTTTTAAAGTTTCTTCTGATGCAGGCATTTCAGATCCTCCGGCCGGAATGTTGAAATGATATTTTCCACGACCGTCTGCGTGAAGTTTAAAATCAAAGAAACCTTTATCTTCAGTTGTTCCCGAAAGTAAAATTGCTCCCGCACCATCTCCGAAAAAGACAGAATCTTTTCGTTCCCAATCGGTAATGGTGGAAAAAGTATCAGCTCCGATAATTAAAACATTTTGGTACATTCCCGTTTCTATGAACTGGCAACCGATTGCAATGCCATATAAACCTCCTGAACAAACTGCCGAAATATCAAAAGCCACAGCCTGATAAGCGCCCATTTTTTCCTGAACGAAACATGCTGTAGATGGAGCCTGTCTGTCCGGAGTTGAGGTTGCTACAATAATTAGATCGATATCTTCTGGTTTTAGATCTGCTTCTTTTAATGCTTCTAAGCCAGCCTTATAAGCCAGATCACTCGTTACTTCACCCACTGCAATTCTACGTTCCTTAATTCCTAAATTTTTATAGATCCACTCATCAGAAGAACCGATGGCTTCAAAAAAATCATTTTTCAATATTTTTGGAGGTACATAAGAACCTGTGCCTTTTATATAGGCATTTTTTTTAATCATCATATTTTGCGTTATGTTCATAGATTTTGATTAATTTTTGATTTTAATGTAAAAACAAAGTAAATTTAATGATAATTTTGTGAAATTAAAGTTTTGCCATTGTGTTTTTTTAATTTATTTTATGGGTGAATTTTCAGGGAATATTGGGAAATTTATCAGTATTATTAACCAAATTTAATACTGTTTCGGAATGAAAATTGTATCATTTTTATTACCAAATCATTGAAATCATCACTCGATTTTAATACTATTCAAAAAAATGCAAAACAATTCAAACTGTTGATGAAAATTTATTCTTAGCTAATCGAGACGGATATATGAAGAAATAATTTTAAATAATAAAGTTAAAAACCTCATTTTTAGTAGAAGTGAGGTTTTTTATTTTGAAAGTTTTAACTATTAATTACAAAATAAATAATGAAAGTATTCATCAATAAAAGGATTCCTGAAATAGGGATTAAAATGCTGGAAGAAGCAGGATTGGAAGTTACACTCCCAACACACGATAATTTACCTCATGAAGAATGGTTGAAATATTGCCAGAATGCCGATGCAATTTTAAATGTAGGACACAATAAATTTGACAGAGAATTTTTCGAACAATGCCCGAATGTAAAGGCGATTGCTTTGTATTCTGTTGGTTTTGATCATGTTGATATTAAAGAAGCTACTCTCAAAAATATTCCCATCGGAAATACACCGGATGTTTTAAGCAGAGCCACTTCTGACGTTGCGTTTTTGTTAATGCAATCGGTTGCAAGAAGGGCGAGTTTTAATTTCCAAAAAGTAAAAGATGGAAATTGGGGAGATTTTGATCCTCTTCATGCTTTGGGACAGGAATTATACGGAAAAACTTTAGGAGTTTTCGGGTTGGGAAGAATAGGTTTTGAAATGGCTGAAAAGTGTAAAAAAGCCTTTAATATGAAGATTATTTATCACAATCGCCATCACAATGAAGAAGCTGAAAATGAGCTGGATGCAACCTATGTTTCTTTTGAGGAATTAATTGGACAATCTGATGTTTTGAGTATTCACGCTAATTTTGTTCCGGATCAAAAAGATCTTTTCAATGCTTCGGTTTTTGAAAAAATGAAACCTGATTCTATTTTTATTAATACAGCCAGAGGTGGTTTTCACAATCAAAAAGATTTGTATGAAGCATTGGTTTCAAAACAAATTTGGGGAGCCGGTTTAGATGTCACAAATCCAGAACCTATTTTTAAGGATGATCCAATTTTAGAGCTTTCAAGTGTTTGTGTCTTGCCGCACATCGGTTCAGCAACGATTGAAGCAAGAAACGGAATGGCAAAAGTAGCATCAGAAAATATCATCGCTTTTTCTAAAGGTGAGAAAATGCCAAACTGTGCCAATCCTGAAGTTTATAAAGACTAATATTTCAAAAAATATAATTTCAAAAGAATTGGAGAATATTAATTTTCCAGTTCTTTTGATGTTAATAAACGACTACTTATCTGTATTAAAATCACGGTAATTAAAGAGAATAAGATTATAAATTTATATTTTAAAAATAATGAAATCATCATTAAAAATTGATCTTCACTAAATAAAACAGCTAAAAAACCTAAACCAATAACAACAAGCAGAGAAAATAAAGAATACATTTTTAGATTAAACTTTCGCTGTTGTTTTGCCTCAATTTTTCTAATAATTTGATTGGAAAATCCTAATGAAAATCCTTTGTCTGAAGAATTTTTTAAAGAATTATTCAGTATTTCTGAGATATTAAAATCATTTTCAGATTCATTGTAATTTTCCTGATCATCAATGAAATTCTGAGTTTTTTTATCTTTATTGGTATCCATCTTTTTTCAGTTTTTCTTTTAATAATTTTCTTGCTCGGAATAAATATCCTTTTATCGTGCCTTCAGGGAATTTTGTGACTTTTTGAATTTCCTGAATACTGAAATCATCCAAATGATACAACGTAATAACCGTTCTGTACTGCACGGGAAGTTCACTGATCAATCGGTTAATATAAATGTCAAATTCTTTTCCGATCAGCTTTGTTTCCGGAGTTTCAGAAGAGAATTGAAAGTTTGAATGATCATCAATAGTATTAAATTGATGTTTTGCATTTTTCTTGATGTAATTTACAGCAACATTGTAGGTGATTTTGGCGATCCAAGTAGACAATTTAGATTCTCTTTTGAAGCTTTTTAAATGATCGTAAACTTTAATAAAAACCTCCTGGCCTACATCTTCAATATCTTCATCATTATTCATCATTCTGTTTAAAATAGAATACACCAAATTCTGATATTGCTTTACAATATGCTGAAAAGCGCCCAGGTTTCCCTTCAGAATTTCATTAATGGTTTTTTCTTCATCAAACATATCACATTAGACAGATTTTTTGTCTTTAGGTTACAACTTTCTAATTTATTCTAATTTTTGTAACCTTTTGCTATATAACTTTGTCTATTGGCTAAATATAATTCGAAATGAAACATCTTGCACCCTTTATAGTTATGATCGCCATATTAATTGCCATCTCAGTAATTATCGTGGTGATCACCAATTACAATCTGAAGAAAAAAATACTCAATAAAGAAAATATTGATGATAAAATGTATGCAATTCTGAATAACCTCACAGGATTTAATGCGGAAATGTTGAAATGGGGAATTATTTTACTGTTTGGCGGAATTGGTCTTATCGTTTTAGAATTTCTTCCACATGATGAAAATACACCTCTTCCTTATGGAGTGATGACGGTCTTTGTTGCACTCGGTTTTCTTACCTATTATTTCATGATGAAAAATCAGAAGAAATAAGCTTCTCAATCTAATTTAATCAATAAAAATCTCGAACCGTTTTAAGGGCAAAAAACTTTGCACTCGGGATTTCTATGCCTTTTTTTTAAACAATTATGAAAAACTCAACGATACTTTCAATAATAGCCTTTATTCTGTTTATGAATAGGATTCAGGCTCAGGATACAAGAAAAGATTCAGTAACGAATGAACGAGAAACTTCGATAAAAGAAGTTGTCATCAATGCTAAAAAGCCTTTAATTAAAAGTAAAATTGACGGTTTGGTATATGATGTCCAGTCAGATCCTGAAAGCAAATCGAAAAGTCTGATAGAAATGATGAAAAAACTCCCTTTTTTATCGGTCGACAGCAATGAAAATATACTTTTCAAAGGAAATATGAATTTTAAAATCCTGATGAACGGTAAAGAGACTCAACTTCTCAACACGAATGCAAAAGAGGTCTTAAAAAGTATTCCAGCAAATACGATTCAGAGTATAGAAATTATTACAAATCCATCCTCAAAATATGATGCAGAAGGTGTTTCTGGAATTATTAATATCATCACAACCAAGAAAATGAAGGATGGTTATAATGCTTCTGTCAATTTCGGGACAAAGTTTCCTAAGCAGGAACAAAATGCAGGTTTCTCATTAAATCTTCAACAAAAAAAATTGGGTATTTCGGCTTATGGAGGAACTTTTTTAAGAAATAATCCTGAAATTGATTATCAAAATAATCAACAAACGTCATCTAATCATCTTGATCAAAATGGAAGAACTTCAAGCAAAGGAAACGGAGGATATTTTAATGTAAATGCAAGTTATGAACTCGACAGCCTAAATTTATTAAACATTCAAATAGGCTCAAATTTATCTAAAAACAAGTCTAAAGATGTACTTGATTCTTATTTTTATCAACAAAATATTCTGACGGAAAATACGGTTTCGTCCAACAATTCCAAAAGCAAAGGAAAGGGTTTTGAAGCTTCGGTTAACTATCAGATGGGCTTTAAAAAAGATAAAAGTCAGCTTTTAACTTGGTCTTATAAATTCAATAATTATGATTACAATATATCGAGTATTTCCCACATTGATAATAAAATAGAAAATTCTTCCAACAGGATTGATCAGGATAATAACAACCAAAATAGCGAAAACACATTTCAGATTGATTTTGTGAAAAACATCAAAAAAGTATACTTGGAAACGGGCTTAAAAATGATTTTAAGAAAAAATAGCAGTGTTTACGATGCTGTTCCTGAAAATGTGGTGAATTCGGATGAGTTTTTAAATCAACAAAATATTTTTGGAGGTTATTTTTCTGCAAAATTCAGTTTGTTTGATTGGAATTTTCAAACCGGTTTACGACTTGAAAATACTGAAACTAAAGTGAATTTTACTTCAACAAATACAGAAGTTGATCAGAGTTATTTTAATCTGATTCCTAATATTTCCATTAATAAAAAATGGAAAGAACATCACAATATTAATCTTGGTTTTTCACAGCGGATTAAAAGACCGGGAATTATTAGACTGAATCCTTTTGTCAACAAATCGAATCCGTATTTTGAAATTAGTGGAAATCCATATTTGAAACCGGTTATCAATAATGATCTTATGGTAAATTATTCGTTTAATAAAAAAGTAAATCTCAATGTTGGACTTTCTTATTCCTTTTCAAATAAAGTTGATCTCAAGGTTTCCACTTATGATCCTTCGACAAATATTACCAAAACGACTTTTGAAAACTCAAGTAAAGCAAGCAGATTAGGATTGGATTATTATTTTAATTATCCGGTTACCAAAAAACTGAATTTGAGTATTAATGGAAATACTGCCTTATTTTTTATTAACGGAACGGTAAATAATATTTTCGTTAAAAATGATCTTTTCACGTATTATTTTTATTTGTCAGTCAATTATCAATTTGATAATAATTGGAACGTAAACTCAAATCTGGAAGTCAATAGCAAAATGCCTGCAGGGTTACAAAGTGCGACAAATGCTTTTGTGGGTTCTTCTTTCAGTGTTAATAAAAGTGTTTTAAATAATCAGCTTTCGTTTTCGGCATCTGTTAATAATCCGTTCAGTAAATTTAGAAGATCAGTTACGGAAACTTTTGGAGATCAGTTTTATCAAAATAATTATGTGAAAGATTATTACAGATCATTTGGCGTAAGTGTTCAGTATAAATTTGGGAAATTAAAAGATGAAATTAAAACAACGCAGCGAAAAATCAACAATAATGATCTTTCGAATTAAATTTTTATTCTTTTTTCTGTTATTTAAAAATAATTGATAAGTTGGAATCATTTTTGTCTTAAAATAATCAACACTAAATATAATATTATGATACCTGAAGATAATACCAACGAACAGAACAGAAAGCTCGAACAAATGGATTATAGTCCAATTGAAGACATTTTTAATAGAGAAAAACATATTCCTTTGGATGGAGACGGAAATCCTATCTTAAATGAAGACATTGATGACGACAAAATAGATAAAGGATTAGATATTCCGGGTATTGAAGATGATGATGAAATGGAAAAAATAGGCTCCGAAGATGAAGAAAATAATTATTGGAGTACAAGTGATAATGATGATGATCATGAAGAAGCAAACGATGATGTGCTTACCTAAAATAAGAGGCCTTACTAAAATTTAGTAAGGCTTTTTTTTGTTAACTATTTGTGTGTAAGTATTTGTTTGACAGAGTAATACTATTTGTTGTTATTAATTTAATATAAATAAATCGTTATGTTTAAACATTCTATCGTTAAAAGTGCTAAATTTATCATTATCTAGTGATTAATATTTTTAACTTATGACGAAATTTTTACATATTTTACTCATATTCGTTGGAGTTTTTGCATCCTCTCAAGCGCCTGTAAACATCAAAGTGAAAGATGCTCTAGGTAATGAAAATTTCAACGTAACGTGTGCTCACGACCTCGATGCCAACGGTTGTATAGCACTGCATGTGGAATATCCTGAGTTGAAGGAAACGACAAATTATCAGGTAAGTCAGGCATCATACAGTCCGCCGATCGCGATGAATCAGGGAACAGCGCTTAATGCCAATTATGATGATCTGTTTGCCGTAAAATTGGATCTTCCGTTCAAATTTTGCTTTTATAATCAATATTTTGAAGCGGTAGTTGTGGGTTCCAACGGAATGCTCACTTTTGATGAAAGTCAGCTCGGGAACATCAATTATCCGAATGTTCAATGGCAAAATCCCAATGTGAGTCTTCCAAAAAATTCTATTTTCGGGGCGTATCACGATATGGTTTTTTCATCAAATGATCAGTCTGAAATCTATTATTCCGTGATCGGAACGGCGCCTTACAGAAAATTTATTGTTAATTTTTATGAAGGAAGAGTAGCGGGGTGTACCGATCGTTCTTCTTCGCAAATTGTACTCCACGAAACAACAAATCAAATTGAAGTATTTGTTGATAAAAAATTAACACCCTGCCCAACCCGAAAATTTGAAAATGCATTAATTGGCGTTATCAACAGCGATGGAACGGTTGGTGTTTCTCCGGCATCCAGAAATACGGGAGTTTGGCAGGCTTTGCAGGAAGGCTGGAAATTTAATCCGGTCGGAAATGTTATTCCGCCACAGGTAACATGGACAAATGCTGCGGGACAGACCGTTGCTACAGGTATACAAACGACTATTTGTCCGACACAAAATGATGTCTACACAGCCAATGTTTTATTTAATATTTGTGGAAACAGCACGCTTACTTTGACGGATGATTTTGCGATCACTTTCGATCCAACTTATCCTGTTGCGAAGAATTATACACAAAATTTTTGTGGAAATGCTTCAGTTAATTTAAGTCTAAATAGTTTTCAATCAAATCTTACTTCTCAGAATCCTGCTAACTTTAATTTCAGCTTTCATTCAACATTGCTGGACGCGCAAAATAATCAGAATGCTTTGCCCAACGCCTATGTTTTGAATGCAAATACTGTTTTATATGTAAGAATTCAGAATCCAAGTAATCCGACATGTTTCAGGGTTTCAGTTTTAACACTTAATTTTGCGTCGAAAAACCTACTGAAATCTACAGTTGAACTTTGTGATACCAATAATAATGGAGTAGAGCAAAACTATGATCTTTCTTTGCTTAATATTGAGCTTTTCCCTCCCGGAACTACAGGGATTTCATATTTTGCAACACAAGCTGATGCTCAAAATAATAATAACAGCATAACGACAGCAAATATTACGACGAATACCAATATTTGGGTGAGACTTCAGGATGTGACGTGTACTTATATTTTAGGTCCGGTTCATTTTCAGTTCAAGCCTGGGGCTAATGTCAATTCTCCACTTACATTTCCTTATACGATGTGTGATATTAATGCTAATAATCAGGAACCATTTGATTTTGGATTAAATATTGGCCCATTAATTACAACCCAAACAGGAGTTATTTTTACAGCATATTCTACCTATAATGAAGCTTATACAAATAGTGGAACTGTATTAGCAACCATTAAACCAGGACAATATAAAGTTTTTATAAGAGTTGATATTCCAAATGGCTGCTTTGCTGTAGTTGAGGTAAATATGGATATAACTTTTACTAAAATTGAAGTCAACGAAAAGCATGAATATATCTGTTTTAACGGAACGGATAATATTACGGTCAATCTAAATACGTTATCTGCCGGAATGCTGATTTCCCCAACAACAGTTCCTGTAACTGAATTTTATCCTGATGCTGCGAGTGCAGAATTGGGAGTAGGAGCCATCAGTCCAAATCAGACGATTACAACGGATGGAAATTTTGTAACCCAAACCTATTTTGTACGTTTTGAACAATCTGATATCTGTTACACAGTCAGACCTTTGAATGTACATTTGGTTCATCCTGTGGCTGTTCAGTCAAGTTTTTCAGTGTGTGATTTTAATAATGATAATTCTGAAAATGTACCGTTATCTCAGTTCAGTGCTTCGATTATTGGAAATCAGAACGCTACAACATTATTTTATCTTAGTCAAACAGATGCACAAAATGGGAATAATCCTGTAACCAACGTTACGCTTACAGGAAACCAACAGGTTTTTGTGAAAATAACTTCTTATAATTGCGTACAGATTTATCCTATCAATTTAAGCTTAAACTCAACGCCGGTGGTAAACTCTCCGGTTACGATTTCGCTAAACAATATTTGTGATAATAATAATGATGGTGCGGAAATTTATAATTTAATTCAGACTCAATCACAGATTTATAGCGGAACGGATGCTACTTTTACGTATTACACTTCTTACGATCCTGCAACGCATATTTTTTCGGGCGAAATTACCAATCCGAGTCAATATAACGTTCCGGGAAATGCAACGATTTATGTGAAGGTTAAATTTAATAACAGCGAATGTTTTTCTGCGGCTCAGTTAACGATTCAGATGACATTTTTACCTCCAGTTGTTCTTCAGACTGCACTTTTGGAGAAATGTGATGAAGATTTTAATTTAAGTGAAACTTTTCAGTTGACTGATGCGATTCCGCAATTGTTTATTGCTTCCCAAAATACACAGCCACTTTCTAATATGACGATCACGTATTACAATACGTCTGCAGAAGCAAATGCAGGAGCGTCAGGAACGCAGATAGGCAATACAATTACAACAAATATTTCATCCGTGCAGGTTTGGGCGAGATTTCAGTCTAAAACTTCGGGTTGTTATTCTGTGGCTCCGATTCAGTTGAACACGTATTTTCCTCCGAAAGCAATCAATTCAACTTTAACAGTTTGTGATGAAAACCTAGACGGATCTTATGAAGTCAACTTGCTGAATTTTACGAATTTAATGGTTGATATTCAAAATCCGGCCAATGTATTTAGTTTTTATTTAACAGAACAAAACGCTCAAAACGGAACGAATCCTATTCCTAATCCACAGAATTTTACGGAAAATCCTTTCCCAACTCAGATTTGGGTGAAAGTTCAGAATATGGCGGCTTGTGATGATGTAGCAAGTATCAGTTTTCTATTTGGATCTAAGGTTGTTCTTCAAAATGCAGGCCCTTTTAACCTAAATAATGTTTGTGATATAGGAAATGACGGAATAGAAAATGTTAATTTAACTCAGTATGAACAGCAGATTTATACAGGAGGTAACGCAACGTTTACTTATTACCCTTCTTTGGCGGATATTAATGCCAATACAAATGTTATTGCAACGCCTTCGAATTATTCATTTAATCAAAATACAGGATCAAATACAATTTATGTAAAATTAAGCGTTCCCGGATCTTGTCCTGAAAGAGTAGAGATACATTTGTCTTTAAAGCAAACTCCAATTTTCAATATTCCGACGCAGTATATTTGTCAGGATGGTTCGTTAACGTATACTGTTCATGTTGAGGGATTTAATATTGTAAGTTATGTCTGGACAGATCCAAACGGACAGGTAGTTTCAAACACAGATACCATTACAGGAGTTACTGTAATCGGAACTTATACGCTCACAGTTATTGCTGATAACGGATGTTCTTACACGGGTACTTTTGAATTGAAATATTATGATGTTCCCGTTATCCAAAAGCTTGATATTAACGGAAATAACTGTACGGTTTACGCTACAGGTTCAAAAACAATATTGTATTCGATAGACGGAATTACATGGCAGGCGAGCAATACATTCTATAATTTACCGACAGGAATTATCACTTTTTACGTGAAATATGTTGACGGAGAATGTATCGTAAAACAGGACGGGGTAATTTTGGATATTAAAAATGCCATTACACCAAACGGAGACGGTCTTAACGATAAATGGATCATAAAAAATCTCCATGTTTTCGGAAATAGAATGACCAACGTAAAAGTATTTGACCGTTATCAGGCTTTGATTTTCGAACAGAATACCAATACTCAAATCATTTGGGACGGTACAATTTTAGGAAGAGCTATTCCAACGTCGAGTTACTGGTATGTCATCACACTTCCGGACGGACGATCATTTACTGGTTGGATTCTCGTCAAAAATAATAATTAAAAAAATCATTTCTCATGAATATAACCTTACTGAATTTCGGTAAGGTTTTTTATTTTTGAAAGCTAAACACAAATTAAAAACAACAAATAATGAAAGAAATCTTAATACAAATCAATGGAGCTCCCATCCGCAGGAACTTTGTAGAACATCTATCTTACAATTTAAATGTAAAAAAGTTAATTTTTAACAGGATCTTTCAAAAGAAAATACTGAATATTACGTTTAATTCTTAAATTTGGCTCATGCGAAAGAATCTTTATCTCATCATTATATCATTTTCTCTTATTAGTTGCTATACTTATCAGGTTAAAAAACCTTTGGATACAACGATCGACAATAAGCAGGATCCTAAAAGGAATGCCACTATTGCTAATAATACTTCTCCGCAAATGACAAGTACAACGGCTGGATCCCAAAACCCAAACGGACAACAAACGCCTATCCCAGTTAATGTTCAGGAGAAACTTACACCTAACAAAAATGTTAAAATTGAGGTTGATGGCAAGTCTTATAAAGTAATAGTTGACAAGTGGGAAAGCGATAGTTTGGTTGTACATCCGGTTCATAATGCTAAAAAAACTCTGAAATTCCATAAGAACCAGATTAATGCTGAGAAAATTAAAGAAAAACGCTTTTCACAACCCATAGCTGATATTATTACTGTTGTTGCTTATGCAGGAATTGGTGTTTTAATCTACTCTCTGATCCGTTAATTTTTTAAAAATTTTTCTTTAAATTTTCGCAATTCGGAATTTTTACCGTTTAGTTGCATTGTATTTTCTAATTTGAATATCTTTAAGACTTTCAAATTAAACTCAGAACTTTATATAACAATATGACTTTCCAAGAACAAATACAGCAGGGGATTCCAAATCAATTACCTCAATCAAAACCATACGAAACCAATATAAACCATGCGCCGAAGCGTAAAGAAATTTTAGGTGAAGAAGAGAAAAAATTAGCCCTAAAAAATGCTTTACGTTATTTCGAACCACAGTTTCATGCAGAATTATTGCCTGAATTTAAAGAAGAATTAGAAAAATACGGTAGAATTTACATGTACCGTTTTCGTCCGGATTATGAAATGAAGGCTAGACCCATTTCAGAATATCCGGGAAAATCTGAGCAGGCAAAATCAATTATGTTGATGATTCAGAATAATCTGGATTATGCCGTGGCTCAACATCCTCACGAATTAATTACTTACGGTGGAAATGGTGCCGTTTTCTCAAACTGGGCTCAATATCTTTTGACAATGAAATATCTGTCGGAAATGACAGATGAACAGACGTTAACGATGTATTCAGGGCATCCGATGGGATTATTTCCTTCTCACAAAGATGCGCCAAGAGTGGTTGTAACGAACGGAATGATGATTCCAAACTATTCTAAACCGGATGATTGGGAGAAATTCAATGCACTGGGTGTTTCACAGTACGGACAAATGACAGCCGGAAGTTATATGTACATCGGCCCACAAGGAATTGTTCATGGAACAACGATTACGGTGTTAAATGCTTTCAGAAAAATCAATAAAGAACCAAAAGGTGGACTTTTCATTACCTCTGGTTTAGGCGGAATGAGTGGAGCTCAGCCAAAAGCAGGAAATATTGCAGGTTGCGTTACGGTTTGTGCTGAGGTAAATCCAAAGATTACAAAAATTCGTCACGCTCAAAAATGGATCAATGAAGTTCATGAAAATCTGGATGAATTGGTAGAAAGAGTGAAAAAAGCTCAGGAAACTCAGGAAACGGTTTCTCTGGCTTATCTTGGAAACATTGTTGAGGTTTGGGAAAAATTTGATCAGGAAAATTTAAGAATTGATATTGGTTCAGACCAGACTTCACTTCATAATCCTTGGGCGGGAGGGTATTATCCTGCAGGACAAAGTTTTGAAGAATCAAACAAAATGATGGCCGAAGATCCTGAATTATTCAAAGAAAAAGTTCAGGAAACCTTAAGAAGACACGCTGCAGCAATCAATAAACATACAGAAAAAGGAACGTATTTCTTCGATTACGGAAACGCCTTTTTATTGGAAGCTTCAAGAGCCGGAGCAGATGTAATGTCAGACAATCCGACGATTGGAAAAGAATTCAAATATCCAAGTTATGTTCAGGATATTATGGGACCAATGTGTTTCGATTACGGTTTCGGGCCGTTCCGTTGGGTTTGTACGAGCGGAAATCCGGAAGATTTACAGAAAACGGATGATATTGCGTGTCAGGTTTTAGAAGAAATGATCAAAACATCTCCTGAAGAAATTCAACAGCAGATGAAGGATAATATTCAGTGGATCAAAGGTGCGCAGGAAAATAAATTGGTTGTTGGTTCACAAGCGAGAATTTTATACGCTGATGCAGAAGGAAGAATGAAAATTGCTGAAGCTTTCAACAAAGCCATCAAAAACGGTGAGATTGGAGCGGTAGTTTTAGGAAGAGATCATCACGATGTTTCTGGAACGGATTCGCCTTACAGAGAGACTTCCAATATTTATGACGGATCAAGATTTACAGCAGATATGGCGATCCAGAATGTGATTGGTGATAGTTTCCGTGGCGCAACTTGGGTTTCCATTCACAATGGAGGTGGAGTTGGCTGGGGGGAAGTGATCAACGGTGGTTTCGGAATGTTGCTTGATGGAAGCGATGATGCCGACAGAAGATTAAAATCAATGCTTTTCTGGGATGTTAACAACGGAATTTCAAGAAGAAGCTGGGCAAGAAATGAGGGTGCCGTTTTCGCGATCAAAAGAGCGATGGAAATGGAACCGAATTTGAAAGTGACGTTGCCGAATTTTGTGGATGAGAATTTATTTTAAAGCTTTTTAGATATGATAAGACCCTGCTGTTAGGCAGGGTCTTATGTATTATGTTGAATTTTCTTTCTTCCTTTTTCAGATATCTAATCTATCTATTAAAAAGGTTTTTTTATAGGTAGGTAGATATGTTGAACCAATAGTTTCTAGTGCTTCTACATTATATGGTAAGTAATCTTTTAAGAACTGTTTAACAAAGTTATTATTATAGTTAATAATATTATTAATATTTTCAGTACCCAAACCTATTTTTTCATCTACAGATTGCCTTAATTTTTTTATTCTATCCACTGGCTTAGGATGTGTCAGTGAATAATTTATTTTAGGAAATAAATAATCTTCTATTTGATCACACATATCCAAATATGAAAAAAATAGAAATGCATTATCTACTAACTCGGTCTGATCGTATTCATTGTACAGAGTATTTATTATTGCATTTCTATCTGCTTCAAATTCACATTCTTGTTTGTAAGTATAAAATTCGAGATTATTTGTCAAATAATTAATCCTATCATGAGATTTCATTATTGTACTGTTTTCAAGATGTCCAAGATAGTGATGTGCATATTCATGCCCGATAATAAAAAGCATTTGCCAATCGGTGAAGTAATCGATTTTCTTTTTAATCGATTTAGGTAATTTCCCTCTAGTATCAATTTCAAAGTCCAAAGATTCAGTTCCTAGTCTAATACGATTAGCTAGAATGAAAGAGTGAAAGATATCAATATCTTTTATTCCTAATTGTTCTCCAAAATGAAATATGTTCATATAGAACAAAAATTGACGTAAAGAATAAGATAAAACAATTATATTTCCGAAAGGTGTTTTTATACACAGCCCATTTGCGTCATTTAGATGAATTGTTCCATGTGGAATATGCTTACATTTTTCTCTTAGGTCAGGTTTTAATTTTTTTAAATATTGCTTATATTGAGAGGATTCAAAAAAATTGGTAAAAGACCATTTTTCTCCAATTTTTTTTTGGAGTTTGCCAAAAGTTCTTTTTAACCTAATATTATTTTCAACTTGTTCAGCTCTTAATCTTAAAAGATAATCTTCTGATGATTTTATATCAAATATTTGTTTAATCTCATTCTTATTAAGAAATGGATAAAAAAAGAGTTCATCATCAGACAGGTCTTCGATTTCAGAATATTCAAATCGATTATGAATTTGTGCAAAGATGTCTAATTTTTCATCATAAATAAAGTCATTTTTGAGTATTTCATATTGTTTATGCTTTTTTAATTCTTCGAAAAAATAATCAATATATTCTTTTGGAGGGTTTTTTAAAATTTCTATGTCCAAATGATAGTTAGAATTTGGTAAATTCTTAATCATGAATTCATGTAATTCATTTTTTTGAGTCATTTTTTAACTGTTATTTTTTTATATTATAGGTAACATTTAGATTGATCTGGTGAATGGTATAAACGGTACCTATCAAATGTATAAAAGTAATTTTAAAAAAGGTTACGTATTTTCACTGAAATTTTATATTTCAAAGATTTCACAACACTTCAGTATAATATTATTTATTTTATTATTTTCTATATTTGTGTCATAAATCGATACTAAAAAACATAAAATAATGATAGAAGAAATAGAAAAATATATCGAAATTCAAAATAATATCGATGAAATTTTAAAAAATTCTCCTTTCAAAATGTCTTACATTATTGAGAAATCCGGAATTAAAAAGCCTACTTTTTTCAAAAAACTGAAAGAAAAAAGATTTACACCAGAAGAACTTCTAGTCATTTCAAAAACAATAGAAGTGAAGCAATGGAGAAATGAAACTAAAGAAGAAATTCTGGAATCTTTGAAAAAATCGGAAGAAGATATTAGAAACGGGCGTGTTTACAGCTATGAAGAGGTAAAGGAAAGATCTAAAAAAAGATTAGAAAATTACAGAAATGAAAATCCAATTTAGTAAGCAATCTTTTGATGATTTAGATGAAATTGAAGATTATCTTTTAAATAAATGGAATGATAAGGTATTGGAAGATTTTAATTTAAAACTAGATCATTGCATTAAGCTTATAATAGATGGAGTTGTCGTTTTCCAAAAATATGAAGATACCGTTTATCACAAAGTTTTAATCACTAAACATAATACGATGATTTATAGTTTGAATGAAGATACGCTTACGGTTCACAGAATTCTCCAAAACTTTCAAGATCCAGATGAAAATTATAAATCTGTGACAACATAAATTCAAAACATAAGATATCAAATTATCGTGTATTCAAAACTAAAACCTCTCGGAATTCTTTCATTATTACTATTGATGGCATTTTACAGCCTTCAGGAAATTCCGTTGGTGTATCCTTCCTATTTTCCGAAGCCGTTGTATGATTTTAAGGCAAATCCGTTGAAACGTGCTAAAATAGAGTTGGGCAGAAAACTATTTTATGACCCAATTTTATCGAGGAATAATAGTGTTTCGTGTTCTTCCTGTCATAATTCAAACCAAGCTTTTTCCCATGCAGGAAATGGTTTAAGCAAAGGAATTGAGGATGGAATAGGAGACCGTAACTCACCTGCGATATTCAATCTTGCTTGGCAGAAGAAATTCATGTGGGATGGCTCGGTTGTGAATATTGATGTTCAGGCTTTGGCACCGATCAATCATCCTAAAGAAATGGGGGAGGACATTAATGCGGTTGTCCGAAAGCTCAATAAATCAAAAGAATATAAAACGCTTTTCTACAGAAGTTTTGGTGACAGTTTAGCAACTACGGAACGAATTATGAAATCACTTTCGCAGTTTCAATTGACGAATGTTTCTGCTAATTCTAAATATGATAAAGTAAAACAGGGTAAAGCAAAATTCACTGAAGCGGAAGCGAATGGATATAAGGTATTCAAAAATAATTGCAGTTCGTGTCACACCGAGCCTTTGTTTTCCAGTTACGAGTTTGCAAATAATGGACTTCCCATCAATCCCGAACTCAAAGACTACGGAAAATGGAATAAAACAATGGAACCGGAAGATAAACTGATGTTCAAAATTCCAAGCCTCAGAAATCTTTCTTACACTTATCCTTATATGCATGACGGGAGATTTCAAACCCTGAATGAAGTGTTGGAACATTATGAAAAAGGTATAGAAAAAAGTCCAACCTTAGCAAAAGAACTTCAAAATCCGATTGTTTTTACGCCAAAAGAGAAAGAAAATTTGTTGGCTTTTTTGAGAACGCTTAACGATTCGGTGATGGTTTCAAATAAAGAATATCAAAAGATGGATAAATAAAAATGACGATTCGAAAATTGTTATACTAATCTTTGCTGAGTGAAACGCCCTTGCGAACTTAAAAACAGTTAGTAGTCAAAAAAACTTTGCGAAACTTTGCGTTAAAAAATAGATAAAAGTCTGTTTAAACAAATAAATTAAACAATGAAAAAAATAGGAATTATAGGTTGTGGCTGGCTAGGCGGTCATATTGCAGAGAGATTATCCGGTCAGTATGAAATTTTCGTAACCATCACTTCTCCATCTAAAGTAGAAGATCTAACTTCAAAAGGATATCACACAACATTGGTTGATTTTCCGAATGATCTATCCGAAACCATGACAGAATGGGAAGTTGCGCCACAATTGGATGCCGTGATTATTACAGTTCCTTTTGCCGGAGTAAGAGGTGCGGAAATTCCGTTGCAGGGAAAAGCGCAGAACCTGTTGACATTCCTTGGAGATTACAAAGGTCAGCTCTTTTTGATGAGTTCTACCGGAGTTTATCCCGAGACCGAAAAAGAATTTACAGAAGACGATCGATCTGCAGACGATGTTCCGAGTGAGAGTGTCATAAAAAGTATATTCCCTCATGTCAATATTTTGAGATTGGCCGGATTAATGGGAGATCAGCGATTGTTGAAGAATTATAATATTTCCAATTTGGATCTGTTGGTAAACCATATTCATTACGCTGATATTTGTTCGGTCGTTGAAAAAATGCTGAACAACCAATCTCAATCCAAAGTGTATAACGTGGTGGCGCCTGTTCATCCTAATAAAGAAGAAATCATCAATGCTCAGAAAGATCTGCCGTATTCGGGAGAACGTACTACTAAAGGTAGAACGATATCGTCAGCAAAATTAATTTCAGAGCTGGATTTTGAATTTGAATATCCGGATCCGAGGTATTTTCATTTGTAAATGATAAAACCTGTGTGGGGCAGGTTTTATTAAATTATATATTTTTCAAGCCTAAAATATGTAATTTAATGCAAGAAATTTATTTATGTTCTACAATAGCTTGTAAAAAATCGAGTGCTTGTCTCAATTTGGCTAAGGTATTTTCTTCCATTTCCTCAGGATTAAAATGCATTACTTCATTTCTAATTATATTTACTTCAGCAAGCATCTTTTGTAAAATAACTCTATCAATTTTAATTTCTAATTTCCTGAAAAGACTTTCATTTTCAATAATTCTTACATAATGCCCAAATGATAAATCTGATAAATGTTTAATTTCTTTATTGTATTTATCTACATCTAAAACTTTATTTATATCATCAAATATTAACTTATCATCTAAGATTCTTCGAATTAAATTTTCAATTTGCTCGATGAGTAAAAAAGGTTCTGATAGAATAAGAAATTGTTCTCCAATATCAGTAGCAGTAACTATTCCTGAAATATCTTTTTTAAAATCTTTCACTAACACAACTTCTTTGCTTAGTATTATTTTAACTGCTTTAAAAAGAGGTTCATCATAATTTAAAACTTCAACAGATTCAAAACAATCTTTAACTAACTCACATTTCTTACCCAATGCTAGTGCTTTTCCTATACTTTTCCAACTAACCAACCCATAGACTTCTTTAGAGCTTGATAAAATTGGAAGTTGTGAATAATTATGTTTTATCATTAAAGTTACTGCTTCAGTTATAGATGTCTCTTTTTTAACTGTTATTAAACCATATATGCTTTCAGAATTATTTAAGTCCGAAGATTTAATAATATTTAAGCGCGGAATTATATCAACATATTTAGCTTTTTTTAGCTCTCCATTTGATTGTATTGTAGGTTTTAATGAAATTTTCACAGAGCCATAAAAATTTGCTCTATCAAATGTTGGCTCCATTTCTAGTTCATATTTTTCTAACCAAGTATTTACATTTTCAATAACTCTCCATCCTCGTCTTGCAACTCCATAATATGATATAACAGATTTTGTGGATATTTTTTCAGTTTTTTTTTGCTTTTTTATTTCTAGCAAAAAAGCTTCAAGTTTATTCATTTGGTATATAGTTTTTAGTTAAGTTTCAAATATAAAAACAATATTCAATATTTATCAAAATATTCTATTTCAATTAAAAGTAGGAAATGTATTTTATTTATCATTACGGTTTTCCGTAATCTTAAAAATTCTAAAACAGAAAAATCCTATTTTTAATCTCCTCAAACTCTCTGCAAGCCATAACCACAATTAAAACAAACCTTCGTACATTTCCGGAGGTTTGTTTTAAGGTCATTTGTAACAAAACAACTTTTTTATATATTTGATTAACATGAAAAAATATTTTTTTAGTTTAATTTTCGCAATCATTTTTTCGGTTCCTGCTGCTGCTTGTCTGAATGGGGAAACCTTAAAACTGGAAAACGGAATAACTCTTTATGAAGACTATGACGGATTTATTCCTTATGGTCATAGTTTTTGGGGGGATCAAGAATTAAAAGAAATTTTATTATCCCTTGATAAAGATTATAAGGAAACTAAAAAGATAGAGTATTTATCAGATAAAGGTTTAATACTTATCATTCTGGGAAAATATCAGGAAGCGATTGACCTTTATAAAGGAATTGAAAAATTGCATCCGAATAGATATTCCACGGCTTCCAATATCGGAACAGCTTATGAATTAATCGGAAACAATACTGAAGCTTTGAAATGGATTAAGAAAGGAGTGCAACTTAATCCAAGTTCCCATTTTGGCTCGGAGTGGATTCATGTTAATATTCTAAAAGCTAAAATTAAAGGTGAAAAATATATAACATCACAGTTTTTACTAGAAAAAGATTTTGGAAAAGATAAAATACCTAAATCCGATATGGACAGAAGAAGTCTTTATGATTTTAGAGCAAGTCTTTATTATCAATTAAATGAAAGGATTTCTTTTGTACAACCAAAAGATAAAATTATAGCTCACCTTTTATTTGATTTAGGAAATGTTTCTTACTTATATAGAGATAAAGAAGATGCAATGGAAGATTATAAATTAGCGAAAAAATACGGTTTTAATGATCCTATTTTAGATGAAAGAATGAAACTTTATTCTCCAAAAGTTATTGATAATGTTGAAAGAAAAGTAATAAGAGAAGTAAAATATCAAATAAAACCAACAAGAAGATCTCAATTAATGGGAATGATTATTTCTGTTTTTGCTTTAATTTTTTCAGGATTAATTGTTTTCACTTTTAGAAAGAAAATTTTTACAATGCTTAAATAATTAAAAATTTAATACTGCTTTCCAACCTTTTCCAAAAACATAGCATCTTTATATAAAAGCAATGTTATGAAACTTACCATACCAAAACCATGTCATGAAAACTGGGAAATGATGACTCCCGCGGAAAAAGGAAGATTTTGTTCTGTCTGTTCTAAAACTGTTCGGGATTTTACCGTTGCTTCGGATGATGAAATTATTGAGGTTATTTCTAATGCTGCAGACAAAGATATTTGTGGTAATTTTTATGATTCGCAACTCAATAGAAATTTGCAATACTCTTATATTAATTCAATTTTTGTGAAGTTTGCAGTGGGTTTTATCCTTACAACAGGAGGATTTGTTTCCTTACAGGCACAGGAAAATAAACCTAACGTAATGATAAATAAAGTGCCGGGAGTAGTCATTAATCAGCCAAAAGATACTTTAAGCAGAAGACAGATGACGGTTGGTGGCATAAGTTCAGGTGTAAGAAATGACCAGAAAGCTTTGGTGGTATTGGATGGTAAAGTAATTAGTTTAAAGGATTTTGAAGCGCTCGATTCTAATTCAATAAAAACAGTAAATGTTCTGAAAGGAGCTTCTGCAACGGCAATATACGGTGCTCCGGCTCAGAATGGAGTCATTATTATTACAACTAAAAAGAAATTTAAAAACAGAAAAAATAAAACTTAACAGATTTAAATAAAACAAGACTCAGCACACAGCTGAGTCTTGTTATTTCTATAAAATTTAAAACGGACTATTTCACCGCCTTAATCGCTGCTTCATAATTCGGTTCATGCGAAATATCAGCAACCTGCTCTTCATAAACAATTTTTCCTGAAGGATCGATCACGATAACCGCTCTGCTTAAAAGGCCTTTCATCATAGAATCTGTAATTTCTACACCGTAAGTTTTCCCGAAATCAGAACGGAAATCAGAAAGCATTACAACATTTTTGATTCCTTCTGCGCCACAAAATCTTTTTTGAGCAAAAGGCAGATCTTTAGAAATACAAAGAACAACCGTGTTCGGAATATTCGCCGCATCTTCATTAAAATGACGTACAGAAGCCGAACAAACACCCGTGTCTACACTCGGAAAAATATTTAAGATCATGTATTTTCCTTTGTAAGAATCAAGAGTTTGATCTTTCATGGTAACGTCTGTAAGCGTAAATTTTGGAGCTGCTTTATTTACTGAGGGCAATTTAGCATAAGTATGTACAGGTTTTCCTCCCATCAAAACGGTATTTTCCGTTTTAGCATTTTGAGCAAAGCTCAACACAGAGAAAAATAATACCGTGCTGAAAATTAATTTTGAAAACATAATTTTATTTTTAGCAAAATTATTCTTTTTTCCAGTATCTAACATTAATTTTATGATGATTCGTAATTTTGATTTAATTGAAAAACCTTAGTGAACTTTGCTGAGTAGAACGCCTTTGCGAACCTTAAAAACAGTTAGTAGTCAATAAATCTTTGCGTTCTTTGCGTTAAAAATAAAATTATCAAAAACAGATGTTAATTTTAATTCAAATACCCATTAAATAGAGCGAATCTATTAATCTCCTCTTTTTAAAATCAAATTTTACGTCTACCTTTATTCTATTCAAATTTTTACACTCAAATTATTAAACAAATAAAAAGATTTATGGATTCAGCAAATAACGCATCATTTCACGAAATTTTTAAAAGCGAAAACGAAATTTCCGAAGAATATAAAGCTCCCGAAATTCACCAACGAACCTATCTTCTCAATGGCGAACTGGTAGAGTGGAGCGGAGAAGTCACCAATATTTATTCTCCCATCTGTATTCCCACAGAAAACGGTTTGGAAAGAAAACTCTTGGGAAGTATTCCAAATATCGGCCCAAAAGAAGCGATGGAAGTTCTTGAAGCTTCTGTAAAAGCTTATGACAATGGTCTTGGAGAATGGCCTACAATGTCGGTTGAAGGTCGTATCAAATGTATGCAGAAGTTTGTGTACTTAATGATCGAACAACGAGATCTGATCATTAAATTATTAATGTGGGAAATCGGAAAAACGTTACCAGATTCAACCAAAGAATTCGACAGAACAGTAGATTATATCAACCAAACCATTGATGCTTTAAAAGATTTAGACAGAGAATCTTCCCGTTTCCAACAGGCGGAAGGAACGATTGCTCAAATTCGTCGCGCTCCACTTGGCGTTGTGTTGAGTATGGGGCCATTTAATTATCCTTTAAATGAAATTTTCACAACATTGATTCCTGCTTTGATTATGGGAAATACGATCTTGTTTAAACTTCCTAAACATGGCGTTTTGGCGCATTATCCATTGTTAAATGCTTTCAAAGAAGCTTTCCCGAAAGGAACGGTGAATACTTTGTACGGAAAAGGGTCAGAGATTATCACCCCAATCATGGAAAGTGGAAAAATTAATGTTCTGGCTTTCATCGGTTCAAGTAAAGTCGCCAACGGATTGAAAAAACTTCATCCAAAGGTGAATCGTTTAAGGGCTATTTTAAGTTTAGATGCAAAAAATGCAGCGATTGTTACTAAAAATGCTGATCTGAATGTTGCGGTGAGTGAATGTATTTTAGGCGCGCTTTCTTTTAACGGTCAACGTTGCACGGCGCTTAAGTTGATATTTGTTCAAAAAGATGTTGCAGAAGAATTTACTCAAAAATTAACGGCTGCAGTTTCGGCTTTAAAAGCCGGACTTCCGTGGGAAAAGGACGTGAAAATTACACCACTTCCGGAAGTAAATAAACCACCTTATCTGAAAGAATGTATTGATGATGCTTTGGCAAAAGGAGCGAAAGTTTTAAATGAAAACGGAGGTTATAACGAAGAATCTTTCGTATTTCCAGCTGTTGTTTATCCCGTGAACAGTGATATGAAACTGTATCATGAAGAACAATTTGGCCCAATAATTCCAGTCGTTCCTTTTGAAGATATTGATGAGCCGATCGAGTATCAGGTAAATGCAGATCATGGAATGCAGGTGAGTATTTTCAGTGAAGATCCGTTGGAAGTTTCAAAATTAATTGATCCTTTTGTGAATTTGGTAAGCCGTGTTAATATTAATTGTCAGGCTCAGCGTGGCCCCGATGTTTTCCCGTTTACAGGAAGAAAAGACAGTGCAGAAGGTACGCTTTCGGTTTTTGATGCGCTTCGTTCGTTCTCGATCCGATCTTTGGTGGCTGCAAAATTAACTGACTCTAATAAAAAATTATTGAATACAATTGTAAGAGAACATGATTCTAATTTTTTAAGTACAGATTATATTTTTTAAATTAAAACTGACTAATTCTTAAATCATAAAAGAGTAAAATCTTTTGTGGAGATAAATAAAAAGTCCGATAGAATACTTTCTGTCGGGCTTTTTTTATTAATTTTCAAAAAAACTGTAACATTATTTTCAAAACTGAACTAACTCTATAGAGTAAAAAGCCATGACCTCATTAGAACAGGAATTTTTAGCTAAAATTGAAAAACATAAAGGAATCATTTTCAAGATTTCTAAAATGTATATGGATGAAAAAGACGATCGCGACGATCTTTTTCAGGAGATCACCTATCAGGTCTGGAAAGCTTATTCAAACTTTAGAGGCGAAAGTGAATTCTCAACCTGGCTGTATAGAATTGCTCTTAACACCGCAATTGTTTTCTTAAAATCAGAGAAAAAAAGAAGTTTTATTGCTAATGAAGATTTTTCCAATTACAAGATCATTCAGGATGAATATGATCATGATAAGGAAGAAAAGCTGGCTGAAATGTATAAAGCAATCAATCAGTTAAATCCAATCGATAAAGCTTTTATTTTCTATTATCTTGAAGATTTTTCAGGTAAACAAATTGCCGAACAAATGGGTGTTTCTGAGGTAAATGTGAGAGTGAAAATGAACCGCGCCAAAAATAAACTGAAAGATATCTTAAATTCAAAATAGACGAGTTGCGATATTCGGGATTCGAGTTTGATTTGAATTTGTAACCCTCGCATCTCGCAACTCATTAACAAAAAAATAACTCATTATGAATATAGACGAACTAAAAAATGCATGGAATGAAGATGACATTTTTGAAGAAACTCCCGAAATAAGCATTGAACAGAAGAATAAAATCAATCTTCCGCTGGAAAAAATGCGCAAAAATATGAGAATGGAATTTTTATCAACCATCGGAATATTTATCTTCGGATTTATGGTTGTTTGGATTCCTATTCCTGAAGCACCGTTTAAATTTAAATTTTATATCACCATATTATTGGCTTCAATGGCTATAGTGACATTTTTTTTCTTTAGTAAATTTTTCAAATTATATAAGGAAATGGGAAGCCCAATGTTGAAAACCTATGATTCTTTGAAGGATCTTCTCTATCAGTTAAATCTAAATAAACAGTACTATGTTTCATTTTATCTGAGTTTTGTGCCGTTTTTGGTTTGTGAACTCATTATCGTTATTGAGTGTATCCCTCATCCACAGCCTTTATCGGATATGCAGATTGCCACAACACTTATCGGCTCTGTTTCAATTGGATTATTCATGTTATATCTCGTTGGAAACTGGTGGTTCAAATATTTTTACGGTAAGCATATCACCAAAATTGAGAATCTTTTGAAAGAATTGAATCAATAAATAGTTTCGGCGGGCTGAAAGCCCGCCGAAACCGTTAAATTATCATTTTAAATTTTCTTTCTCTTTCTCAATTTCACTTTTTATCCAATCTAGCTGAACATCTTTTTTCTCAATAATATCCTGCAAAGTCTGCGGAATGACAATATTAGGAATAACTCCTTTTTGAGTATTAGAAAGGATAATATTCGGATTCACAAGAAGCAAACCTATCGGTAATGTCAGCCTTGAATTGGGAAGAACCTGATAAGAATAAAATCCGGCCACGCTTCCATCATTGGCTCCGCCAGTTTCTTCTCCCACCAGAGTGGCGCGTCTATCATATTTTAATTTAGAACTGAAAATGGAGGATGAAGAAAAACTTCCACCATTTACCAAAACGAAAACTTTCCCCTGAAAAGCATCTTTATTGGGTTGGGTTACGTGGTCGGCTTTAATTTTATAGTAAGATTTTCCATCTTTTCCTTTGTAGGTATTGAGGGCTTTAAGAAAAACATAGGTTGGATAAGTTACCCCTTTTACGGCATATTCTAAAGCTGAACTTTTCTTAAAGTAATTGGTTTTTAACGGAGTAAGACTTGAATTAAGCTGTGAAGGCTTTATCAACACAAAAGGCTGAGTAGCAATATAGGAATACAGTTCATTAATCTCTTCCAAAGAACCTCCGTAATTGTTACGAATATCAATGATGAGGTTTGATGTTTTAGCATCCTTTATTTCAGCGAAGGTATTTTTATAGAATTTATCAGAAGCTGAATGGGAGAATTTTTTGATTTTTAAATACGCTGTAGAATTATTTTCATCTAAAAATTTAAAACTCCTGTTGAACGAATTATTGCTTGTTGATGGCATTGTTTTTTTCTTTTCACCACACAAAATTGGTTCTTCTTCTCGATGGAGAATGAAGGTCTGTTTTTGATCGTTATAGGAAGTTTCAATTTTTGCACTGTTCAGAATTCCATTTTCTAAAGTATAGAAATGGAAGAACATATCTTTCAGATAATAAGGCTGAAAAGTGGTGTTGAAGCCGTCACTGCTTATTAATTTTTTATATTTTTCAATATAAAGAGAAACGGGAATATCATTAATGCTGATCAGCTCTGTTCCGGGTTTTATATTGTGTAAAGAATCCTTATTTTCAACAATATATAAATGATTATCCTGAATACGGTATCTGAAACGCGTAAACAAACGCTTTTTGATCTTTAAAATATCTTCCTTAGAAAGTTCATTAGGAGATTGCAGAGAAAGATGTCCCTGTCTGATACTCGTAATAATAGGTTGTAACCTGAAATAAAATTGTGTTGGGGTAAGAGGTTTATCAAGAGTTTGTTTTAAACTGTCGATTTTATGATCTAAATCTTTTTGTGAAATATACTGATAAAGCTGAGGATGCATTTGCTTGAGTTTATAATAAGCAAAATCTACATCTTGTTTAAGTTTTTCGGACGAAATATAATTATCCTGCTGATCACGCTGCTTTCTTGCAGAAGAACAGGAAGCCAGAATGATGATAATTAATATTACCGAATAGTTTTTCAATGTGTTTGAGTTTTTTTCAATCGGCTAAATTAAAAGGTTTACAATTACCATTCAATAAATGAGTAATAAATTATTCAAAATAGATTATAATTTTAGTTAAAAATAAAGGATTCTCGTTTCCCAATCGTCATGTAATATTAAAAGTTATACATTTGAACCCTATTTTTTCAAGAAAATGATCTATATAATTATCACAGTTGTCGTTTTATTAGTCGCGGCATATTTCATAGTAACCGGTCAGGAAGTTTTTGGTGAAGCGCCTAAAGGCAAGAGATTGGAACGTGTGAAACAATCTAAGTTATACAAAAACAAGCAGTTTCAAAATCTTAGTTATACTCCATCAATCACAGAAGGGTACGGAATGACAACCGTATTATATGATTTCTTTTTTGCTAAAAAAGATCCTTTATTGAAACCGTTAAAGCCTATTCCATCCGTTCATACAGACCTTAAAAGTATTCCGAAAAACGAAGATGTTTACATTTGGTTGGGGCATTCGTCGTATTATATTCAGACAGATGGCGTTTCTTTTTTGATAGACCCTGTTCTCAGTAAATATGGTTCGCCATTCAAATTTTTCAATAAAGCTTTTGCGGGATCAGATATTTTTAAGCCTGAAGATATTCCGAATATTGATTATTTAGTAATTACACACGATCATTTTGACCATCTGGATTATCCGACGGTAAAATCTATAAAAGATAGAGTAGGAAAGGTGATTCTGCCATTGGGCGTTGGTGCTCATCTTGAAAGATGGGGGTATAAAGAAAACCAAATTATTGAAGATGAATGGGGATCTTCTTTTGATTTGAAAAATGATCTCAAAATAACTTTTACGCCTGCAAGACACTTCTCAGGCAGAAATGTAAAGAGAAATGGAACACTTTGGACCTCTTATGTATTAGAAACTCCGATGAAGAAAATATTTTTAGGGGGCGACAGCGGTTACGACACACACTTTAAAATGATTGGTGAAAAATATGGACCATTTGATTACATCATCATCGAAAACGGACAATACAACGAAGCCTGGAAATACATTCACGGACTGCCGGAAGATGTAGTTCAGGCATGTTTAGACCTAAAAGCTAAAAATGTAATTCCGGTTCATTCTTCAAAATTTGCGTTGGCACTTCACGCTTGGAATGAACCTTTACAAAAAATTACAACTCTCGGAAAAGACAAAAATCTACATATTCTTACGCCAATAATCGGTGAAACTGTTGATTTAAATAAAACCGACAATCAATTTAAAGTTTGGTGGGAAGATTAATTTAGGCGTGCCAAATATCTTTATATCTGGCGGGATGATTTTCAAACTGCTGTCTTACAAAATCACATTCAGGGTCTACGAGTAGATCCTTTTCTTCGGCGTAGCGTACCAATTCATCCAGAAGCAACTTGGCAAATCCATGACCCTCATGCTCTTCATTAAGTTTAGTATAATAAACAATGAGAAGCCTGCCGTCGATTTTTATAGACATATAGCCTGCCTTTTTTCCATCAATTAATATCTGCAATTCATCTTGATATGGAGATATTTCGAATTTTATATTTTCCATAATGATTAAGATTTGGGTTGAATGAATATTGAATTCGAAATTTATTTTCAAACTTCTTTCCTTTAAAATTACAAATTTAAAATGAAACTGAAATACAAAAAGCGCAAGCATTCGTGTAATTTGTGAAAAATTTATTAATGATATTAGTATTTAAATAAAAGCACTGTTTAATTTTAAAACACTAAAACACTAAAACACTAAAACACTAAAACACTAAAACACTAAAACACTAAAGCCCCAACCCATCAGCCATTTGTGAAATGTTTAACAAAGATTGTGAAGACGTTGTATTGATTTGGCATTTTAATTGAGAATACTATTATAGTAAAATTTAAATAAAATGAAAAAGATATTATTAGCAGCGTTTTTTGTAGGAACTTTTAGTCTTAGTTATGCACAATCAGAATACTACAATGATTATAGAAGAAGTGTGACAGATGTAAATTGGCAGACCGTGGCTGTAGATTTATTATTGTCAAAAACACAGACAAACGAGTTAAATTCACTCAACGACAGGTACCACGATTATAACTCTTTTAATAGGGTATACGTAAACAATCCGGACAGATGGAAAGAAGACAGATATTCTGAAATTGAAAGGATTTTAGGTAGAGAAAAATATCAGAAATTCAAAACTAAATATTATAAAGGTCAAAACCCTACGGCTGTTTATAACAGAAATAAAAACAACGACAAACGATATAAACACATGACCAAAAAATCCAAAAATTATAAACAAGATAACGGAAAAGGTCACAAACATTAACCTATTATCAACTATATATTCAATTTTTAACTTGACTGGTCGAAAGATCGGTCATTTTTTTTATAATCATTATTAGCAATCTGATATAATCAAAAAATCTTTGTGAAATTTGCTAAGTAGAACGCCTTTGCGAAGTTAAAATCAAAGGAATCATTTATAAAAAAACTTTGCAGACTTTGCGTTAAAAAAATTATTACCAAAAGCAATATTCATTTTTTTGATACTACATCTTGTTTGAATTTTATAACTTTGAATCATGGAAACATCAGAAACAATAAGCGAATTTTACGAGCGTAATGTAAATAATATAACTTTCAAAGGCGCTACAACTCCGGGAATTGGGCATTTTAATGTCTTTAGCCGAGACGATTGTTCATTGATAACACCTTACAGCCGGAGAGATTATTATAAAATTTCATTAATCATCGGAAAAGGAAAACTTCATTATGCGGATAAGTGGATTCATGTTGACAGACCTGCATTATTGTTTTCAAATCCCGTGGTTCCTTACTCTTGGGAAGCTGATAATGAGGATCAAACGGGTTGGTTTTGCCTTTTCTCGGATCAGTTTTTGCAAAATGGAAACCGTTTGGGAAATCTGCAGGATTCTCAGCTTTTCAAAATTGGTGGAACACCGATTTTCTTTGTTGATGATGAACAAAAGAAGTCAGTTTCTGAAATTTTCCAAAAAATGATGGTTGAAATTCAGTCAGATTACATTCATAAATACGACATGCTTCGCGCTTATCTCCATCTTTTGGTACACGAAACGATGAAAATAAACCCTGCCGAAAATTTTGAACATTATCAGAATGCTTCACAAAGAGTTGCTTCATTATTTATGGAATTGCTTGAAAGACAGTTTCCAATTGATAGTCCAGAGGCTTATCTTAAACTGAAAACTCCAACTGATTATGCAGAAAGTCTTTCCATTCATGTCAATTCATTGAATCGTTCTGTAAAAGAAATTACGGGTAAAACGACAAGTCAGCAGATTACTTCAAGAATAATTCAAGAAGCAAACGCATTATTACAGCACACAGATTGGAATATTTCTGAAATTGCTTATGGATTAGGTTTTGAAGAACCTGCCTATTTCACCAATTATTTTAAAAAGCAAACCGGGCTTACTCCAAATTCATTAAGAAATTCTCTTGTTTGATTTTTATAATTCTTAGTTTGAATTCTATATAAAATATTAAAAGTTCTTGTTCTAATTTTGTTCTTATAATTTAAAATCACAATCAATTATGAAATTCAGAAAATTAGGAAACACAGGAGAGCAGTTATCTGCTATTGGTTTAGGATGTATGGGAATGAGTTTTGCGTATGGACCCGCAGACGAACAGGAAAGTATCAACACTTTACATAAAGCGTTGGATCTTGGAGTCAATTTTTGGGATACTGCTGATATGTACGCAAACGGTGAAAATGAAAAACTGATCTCAAAAGTTTTGGTTCCGAATCGTGATAAAATCTTTATTGCTACAAAATTCGGATTCAGGTTTAAAGACGGAAAAGCTAGTCACAGCGGGGCTCCCGGAACTTATTTCGATGGCTCTCCGGAATGGATCAAAAAAGCAGTAGATCTAAGTTTACAAAGATTAAAGATTGACGAAATAGATCTTTATTATGCACATAGAGTTGACCCAAATATCCCTGTCGAAGAAACAGTTGGAGCGATGTCTGATCTGGTAAAAGCAGGTAAAGTAAAATATCTTGGTTTATCGGAAGCTTCACCGGAATCGATTAGAAAAGCTAATAAAATTCATCCGATTACGGCTTTGCAGTCAGAATATTCTATTCTTACGAGAGATGTAGAGAAAGAAATTTTATCCACTATCAGAGAACTTGGAATTACGTTGGTACCTTATTCACCTTTGGCAAGAGGTCTTTTTGCTAATATCAATGAAGCTCAAAACTTCGGCGATGATGATTTCAGAAAATCTCTTCCGCGCTATCAAAATGAGAGTTTGGAAAATAATAAAAATTTAGCCAAAGAATTCAATGATTTAGCTGAATCTAAAGGAATAAAAGGAACGCAGTTGGCCTTAGCTTGGGTTCTAAATCAAGGCGAAGACATCATTCCAATTCCGGGAACAAAACGTATCAAATATTTAGAAGAAAATATTGCAGCTACGAATATTGAGCTTTCTCAATCTGATCTTGATACCATTGATTCTATCTTGAAAAAATATCCAAATATTGGTGAAAGATACAGTGAAGGTTCTATGAAGTTGGTGAATAATTAAGTGAAAATTTTAATTTGATAATTAAAAAACACCATTTAAACCATGAACAGAAGAGAACTTTTAAAAACAGGAATATTGGCGGGAACGTTGAGTATTATTCCATTTTCCAATGCTTTCGCGGCCACCAATGAACCAAAATTGAGTCTAGAAGATGATCTTTCAGGTTTTAAAAAGATAAAATTGGGGGAGCTTGATCTATTCATTTTAACGGATGGATTTATTCATGAGAAAAATTTAGAATCTTTTGCTCCGAGAGGAAATGTTTCAGAATTAAAATCAATTCTTAAAGATAATTTCCGATCCGATGAATACGTAGATATGGCGATGAATGTTCTGTTGGTGAAAACAAAAAATAAACTGATTTTACTAGATGCCGGAATAGGAATCTTCGCTGATGAAAGAACCGGATTTTTAGTTAAAAGTCTTCAAAAAGCAGGGTTTTCACCAAAAGATATTACAGATGTTTTCCTTTCTCATGCACATCCTGACCATATTGGCGGAGTGGTTGATAAACAAAATAAACTTGTTTTTCCAAACGCCAATATTTTCATTTCAAAAGTTGAACATGACTTTTGGATGCAGGCGACGATTAAAGACTTCAACAACAGTATTTTAAAAACTGTGCCAGATGTACTTAAGCAGATTATTCCGGGTATTCAGAATGTATTGAAAGCTATTCAGCCAAAGTTAAAATTTTACGATTTAAATAAATCTTTATATGATAATTTTAACTTTCAATTAGCACCCGGACATACACCAGGTTTAACGGTTATGACGATTTCTTCGGGCAACGAGAAACTACTTTATATCGCAGATTTAATTCATTCTGATGTCATTCTTTTTCCGCATCCGGATTGGGGATATTTCGGAGATACAGATCTTGATATTGCGATCGCATCACGTAAAAAACTGCTTCAGCAATTGGCTGAAACCAAAATCAGAGCTTTTGCTTATCATTTGCCTTGGCCAGGATTAGGTTTTACAAAGAAAAATGGTAATGCTTTTGAATGGTTTCCAGAAGTATTTATGAATTAAATTTTCAACCCATTATTAAAACAATAAATCCTCTCATTGCTGGGAGGATTTATTTTAACATAAGAAAAGTTGATATTGTTACATATCGTTGTGCAATAGTAGAGACGGATGAAATTTATTTTTACTTTAAATTTTTTCAAAAATTAATTCCTGAGGATAAATTTTTCTAAATAATAGGTAAGTCATTGAAAGTACTGTAAATGCCACGATCGCATCAATGGTTGAAGCAAATCCGAGAACTGCAATTTTAGAAAAGAATGCGAAAATAATATCGAAAAACATTCCTGCAAAAACCCATTCTTTCAACCTTAACAATCTGTTTGGAAGTAAAAGAACGATCACTCCCGCCAGTTTAAATATTCCAAGGATGTAAATAAAATGGGATGGATAGCCTAACTGAAGCGTAATGTCCCAAACCACAGGATTTTTTGTCAGTTCAAAAAAGCCACTCGCTCCAAACCAAAGAGACATAAAGATTGCGCCTGACCAATAGATGATTTTTGATGTTTTTGTTTTCATAATTTTTATTATTTTAAGGTTGTTTATTATTTTTATTTGTTGTTGGATAATCGCAAAGGCGCAAGGGATAGTTAATAATATTCCGTTTTAAGGCGCAAGAAAATCGGAGATTTTAAATAATTTCTTGTCACGTCGTCAATTTTATCGCAGATAAAATCTTTGCGCCTTAAAGCTGTATGAAAAGTGAAAACCTTGCGTCTTTGCGTTTAAAACCGTGAAAATTATTTATTGAAATAAAGCTTTCGTAGAGCTTACAATTTCCCCGCTTTTCGTATTCTGAACCAATCCGATTACCTCCCAATCATTCGTATTGAAATTATTAGGAAGTGGAAATTTTATAGTTCCTTCCGCGCTATTTAATAAAACCGGATATTGTTTTTGAACGATCTGCCAATGCTGTAGATGCCTGCCTTCATTTTCGCCTCCGCCAACATTGGTTGACGAATTTTTTTCTACAAAAGTGATCAAAAGCTTATTTTTAGAATTCAACGCTGAAATTTTATAATCAAAAGTGATTTCTTTAGAAATAATTTTAGCTTTTAAATCAATTGTAATGTCTTCTGAACCAAATAAAGCATTGGAAATAGCATTTTCTACAGCGTTTTTATCAGAACCTACGAATTCACTTTTTCCATTAACAACAAGTTGTGGAGTGTACACCTGAGAACTTAATTTATTGCTGTAATCTTGCTGACGTTGAGAGTTTTGAGGACTACTGAAACGATCTTTCCAGCCCAGTTTATTCCAGTAATCAACATGGTAAGCGAGAATATAAACAGGCTTGTCTTTGTATTCTTCTGCAATTTGCCCCATCAAAGCATCGGCAGGCGGACAGCTTGAGCAGCCTTCTGAAGTGAACAATTCCAGGACGGCAAAACCGTTGTTTTTGGATGATAAATTGTTATGGGATTCTTCAGTTTTATTCTTGTAAACAAAAGCGGAGACTATGAACATCAATGCTATAAAAGCGGCTGTTCCTATTAAGTTTTTTAGTATCATTTCTTTTAATTTGATTCAAAAGTAGACACCTTTTCGACGCAAAAGAATACAAAAAAGGTTCAACCGGACAAATTGCGAGGTGAACCTTGAAAATATAAAACTGAAATTTTTTAAGTATTAACGATCTTCTAGCCAAGTGAAAAAACTGTGTGATTTTTCTTTATTAATTAAGAGCTGTTCGGGAGTTTCAACGGTTAATTTAACGAGAATTTTTCGCTGAAAATAATGCTCCATTTCTTTGATTGCAGTGAAATTTATAATGTATTGTCGGTTAACCCTGAAAAATTGTTTTTGAGAAACCTGTTCTGCAACTTGTCCTAACGTTTGACTCAGCTGAAATTGCTGTTTATCAAAGGTCATAAGATGTGTAATTTCATTATGAATATAAAAATAAGCAATGTTTTCTGTTGGAATTGTTGTGTATTTTTGATTTTTAAAAACTAAAAAACTGGTTTTACCACTCGATTGTGGCTGATTAATCTTTTGCAGAAGCGCTTCCAATTCAGGTAATTCATTTTTTTGAAAAAACGTCTTTAATTCGTCTACTTTTTTTAAGGCTTCGGCAATATCGTCTCGCGAAAATGGTTTTAAAACATAATCTACGCCTTTACTTTTAAAAGCATCCAGCATATATTGGTCAAAAGCAGTACAAAAAACTACCGGAAAGGTAATTTCTACTTGCTTGAAAATTTCAAAAGAAAGTCCGTCTGAAAGTTGAATGTCCATAAAGATCAAATCAGCTTTGATGCCTTTTGATAAAGCTTCAACGCTGGTTTCAATGCTGTCGTAAACATCAATGATCTTGGAATCAGGTTTTAATTCTAACAATAAATTTTGAAGTGATTTAGCTGCTCGAAATTCATCTTCAATAATGATTATATTCATGGATAAAAGGTAGTTTTATTTGGAAAATTTTCTCGTCGTCAAGAATGTTGATCTCTTTTTCTAACAGATGTTTGTAACGCATATTGACGTTATTTAAGCCAACTCCCAAAGAATCTTCAGGAATCATTTTCCGCTGAATCGGGTTTTCAATAATGATTTTATCTTCGGTATTATAAATCTTAATATGTAAAGGTTTGCTTTTCGAAACAATATTATGTTTAATACAATTTTCAACTAATAATTGTAATGTAAAAGGCGGAATTAATGTTTTTAAAACTTCATCATTTAATTCATTAGTAAATGTAATTCCTTCACCAAAACGCGCTTTTTGCAGGAAAAGATACGAATCCAAAGTTTTCATTTCTTCCTGAACGGTGATAAGATCTAGTTTTCTGCTTTCTAAGGTAAAACGATAAAAATCAGAAAGTTTCATAATGAAATCAACAGATTCTGAATCCTGAGTTTCAACCATTGATTTTAAAGTATTTAAGCTGTTAAAAAGAAAATGAGGATTGACCTGTTGTTTTAACAATTCATATTGAGCACCAAGATTATCACTTTTCACTTTTTCCAATTCAAGCTGAACTTGTTGACCTGCATAATTGTTTTGAAGCAACGTTAAAAACATATAGCAAACAAGGTTGATTAAAATCCCACGAACCTCAATCATTAGCATAGTTGGACCAAAATTAATATGTGATAAAATAAGCTGTTGAATCCAAGCCAAACCAAACATTATAACCATCCCGAAAGCTAAAACAATCATCAATCTTGAATAAGAAATATTCTGTCTTCTTTTCCCTGAATTCCGATTTAGCATATAAATGTTGAGGTACCACATAATCACTGAAAATGCCGATGTTATAGCCGAATTAACGATAGCTTCTTTCAGGTTAAAGTCATGCGACGCCAATTGCGGAACAGAAGATAATATCCCTAAAAACAAGGAACTTATCCAAATGATGGCTTGTGAAATTTTTATTTTTTGTTGTTGCATGACAACTGTAGATTTTAAAGAGGTTAAGTTAATATTTTTAATTATTATTTTGTCAATTGTGAATAGTCAATTTGCTTCGCTCGTGAATTGTTGGAGTCTTATAGATTGACTATTCACAAGCGAAGCAAAATTCACCATTTACTAAAAAATTATTAAGGTCTTACGACGGGTTTATAACTCATGATATATTGTATTCTTTCTTCTTTATTGGGTTGAATGTTTTCAGTTTTTGACGTATTCTGTATTTGATAAGAAATTTTTCCGGTTTTATCTGTCTTAATGGTTTCTACGCTTAAAAGCTCACCGCTTATAGTTCCTCCGATGTATTGTGGATTTTCGTGATATTTCCAGGTGACTAACTTTATCACAGAACCAATTTTTGGTTGATTATTTTCACTTGATAATGATTCTAAAGCTTCTTGATTTCCATACAAAGCTGATGATGTTTCTTTTGTTATATTTAATGATGTTGAAATGAATTTCAAATTCCCCGGATCAAAAACAACACGTTTTAAATCTTTATCCGGTTCGTCAATTTTACACGCAGTGAATAAAGCGCAAACTGATAGGATGATGAATAGTATTTTTTTCATTATTTCTGAAGGTTTTTAATTAATCTTTCTATATTTACTTTCATTGGAACATCAAATAAATATCCTGTTTTTTCAGCTAATTGACGATGGCAAGCAATACATGATTCTTTGGCAAACGAAGCTGTTTTTCCTGTTGGATGAAGGTCTTTTCCTGAAAATTTTGCAAATCCCCAACCTTCGGTATCAGTATATTTTTCAGCATCTTTGACCATGAATTGAGCATTGACAAATTCTCCCGCTCTCACTTCTCCATCAGGTAATTTTTCCTGTTTCCAAACAGATTTTACAACGATACTTCCGTTTGGCCAAGGATGAAAATTTTCTGTTTCGATAGCTTTTACTGCAATATTATTTCCATAAATGACACGGATTGAATTATCGAAAAGTGTACTCATGCTAATGACTTTCCAGTTTTTGTAATCGTCTGTATATTTTACTCCGTTTGGAGAAATCAGAAATTTTGAAAATGTTTTATTTTCTGAAATTTCGATATTTTGATGAATATCTTTCAATTCGTTTTTTGCGGGAGCAACACTGGATAGTGAAAGGGTATATTTTTTAATCGTTTCAACATCTTTTGTAGTAATTTTTGCAGAAGGATGAAGTAATGTGTAATTGTGAAGTGGCATTTTTCCGCTTTGCATCATATTTAAAATGGCATACATTTTACCCTGATGTTCACCTGCAGAATAATTCCATTCCGAAAAGTTCAAAACTTCTCTGGCTCTTTTTACATCTTTATTGACTGCCCAAGAAATTGGAGCAATTTTATCATACCAACTTAAATTCGGCTGATTTGAATGACAATTAAAACAAGAGTTTTCTAAGATGGTGAGAACTTCGCGGGGCGCTTCGATTTTTTTTGCAACAGATTTCCCTTCTAAAGGTTGGTTGAAAAGCTGTAGAGCTGTAAATAGTCCTATAATCAACAAAAATGCTAGGGCTATAGGCTTTACTTTTCGTTTTTTGTTTACTGAGTCCATATTATATCATTTTTTATGGCTCAAAAGTAGAGTCTTAAGTAAGATTTTAAAATCTGAAATTAGGTGAACCGGACAAATGAATAGGTGAAAATGGAAATTTTGAGGTTTAAAAAGTAAGGAAGTTTGAAGCTGGATGCTGGAAGTTTAACGATGTGTAAAATCTTCCCTTTTCCAGCTTCCTTTCTTCCTACTTACAACAACATTCCGCCGTCAATAACGATTTCTGTTCCAGTCATGAAGCTTGAGACGTTGTCATCAGACAGATAAACAACCAACTTAGCAACATCTTCTGCCGTTCCCATTTTTTTCAAAGGAATAGTGTCGATCAGCCATTCGTTGATACCTTTCAGTTTTTCTTCATCTAAACCTGCTTTCGACATGATTTCCGTTTTTGTCGGTCCCGGACTTACTATATTTACTCGGATTTTTCTTGGTGCCAATTCCGCAGCGGCCGTTTTTGCAATTGAATTTAATGCTGCCTTACTTGCCTGATAAACCGAACTGTTGGGTTTGTAGGTTGATGCGACAATCGAAGATAATAAAACAACAGAAGCCCCTTCATTCAACAAAGGAATGAATTTATTTAATGTAAAATATGCTCCCCTGAAGTTGATGTTCATTACATTATCAAAATTCTCAACACTCATGTTTTCAATAGGAATTAAACCTCCTGTCACTCCGGCATTGATAAATAATATATCCACTTTTCCGTATTGATTTTCGACTTCTTTTTGTAATGTGTCAAGATCATCAAGATTTGACTGATCCGCCACAAAAGGAATCGCTCCCAATTCTTCAGCTGCCTTTTCAATAGCTTCTTTTCTTCTTCCTGTGATGATTACTTTTGCTCCTTCAGAGATTAATTCTTTTGCGGTCGCATAACCAATTCCACTGTTTCCACCAGTTACAATGGCTAGTTTGTTACTAAATTTGTTCATTGCTTTTAAATTTTTGACAAAGTTATTTCAAATTGATATACTTTTGTAATCAGTATCACAGAGTATATCAATATCATCAGTTATATCACGTAAATTTGCAGACATGGAAAGAGATCAAACCGAAGAGTTGAGAGCATTACAGGACACCCTTTATTTTATTGGTGGAAAATGGCGAATTCCTGTTATTAATGCCATTTGTAACGGCAACAAACGTTTTCGTGAAATTGAAAGAAGCATCCCTGGAATCACAACAAGAATGCTATCAAAGGAATTGAAAGACATGGAATTAAACAAATTGGTCAAACGAAATGTTTACCCTGAAACTCCTGTTTTAATTGAATATGAGCCGACTGAATATTGCAGAACGTTTGGAAATATTATTGCGGAAATGATTAATTGGGGAAGAGAACATCGGAAAGTGATTGTAGAGGATAAGATTTAGTTTTTAAACACAAATGACACAAATATTTTTCACAAATAGCACAATTTATAAAGGCTTTATAGCATCGGGCTTTAGCCCGTTTAAATAAAATGAAAAATCAAATTGGCTTTAGCCAAAACTTAAAATATTTGCTTAGATTCCTCCGGAACGACAAACTTCACGGTCACTTTTATTGTGTCATTTGTGAAAAATATTAGTGATTATTTGTGTTTCAATTAAACTAAAAAAGCCCCTTAAAAAGGAGCTTTTCATTTATATTAAATCTGAAAATTAAATTCCGTCAATAATTTCATTTAAAACTGTACTTGGTCTCATTGCTTCATACGTTTTGTATGTATCAGTTTTGAAGTAACCATCAATATTTTGAGGTTTACCTTGAGCACCAATTAATTCAGCATTAATTACTTCTTCGTTTTCCTGCATTGCTTCTGCAACCGGAGCAAATTGTGCAGCTAAATCAGCATCAGCAGTTTGATTTCCTAACGCTTCAGCCCAATACATTGCTAAATAGAAGTGAGAACCTCTGTTATCGATTTGTCCAACTTTTCTTGCAGGAGATTTGTCTGTCGCTAAGAATTTAGCATTTGCTTCATCCAATGCATCAGCTAAAACCTGAGATTTTGTATTCCCTTGAGTTTGTGCTAAATGCTCTAAAGAAGCCTGTAGAGCCAAGAATTCACCTAGAGAATCCCATCTTAAATACCCTTCTTCCAAAAATTGTTCAACGTGTTTTGGAGCAGAACCTCCGGCACCCGTTTCGAACAAACCACCACCATTCATTAATGGAACGATAGAAAGCATTTTTGCAGAAGTTCCAAGTTCAAGGATTGGGAAAAGATCCGTTAAATAATCTCTCAATACATTTCCTGAAACAGAAATTGTATCTTTTCCTTCTCTTGCTCTTTTCAATGTTTCCGTCATTGCGTCTTTAACATCAAGAATCTTAATATCAAGTCCGTTTGTATCATGATCAGCTAAATATTTTTCAACTTTTTTGATCATTTCTCTGTCGTGAGCTCTTCCTTTATCCAACCAGAAAATAGCAGGAGTTTCAGAAAGTCTTGCTCTGTTTACGGCTAATTTTACCCAGTCCTGGATTGGAGCATCTTTAGTCTGACACATTCTGAAAATATCTCCGTTTTCTACTTTTTGAGAAAGAAGAACATTTCCAGCTTCATCCTGAACTTCAATTGTTCCTTCAGCTGTAGCTTGGAAAGTTTTGTCGTGAGATCCGTATTCTTCAGCTTTTTGAGCCATTAAACCAACGTTCGGAACTGAACCCATTGTTGTAGGATCTAATTTTCCGTGTGCTTTCATGTCGTCAATTACAGACTGATAGAAACCTGCGTAAGAACGATCCGGAATGATACAAACTGTATCTTCTTCTTTTCCTTCCTTGTTCCACATTTTTCCTCCGCCTCTTACCAAAGCAGCCATAGATGCATCAACGATGATATCAGAAGGAACGTGGAAATTTGTAATTCCTTTGTCAGAATTTACCATTGCCACTCTTGGTCCATTTGCTAAAGCAGTTTCAATATCAGCTTTAATGTCAGCTTCCTGAGCATTTCCTTTGATTTTATCGAAAAGATCAGCAAGACCGTTGTTTGGATTCACATCTAAAGACTTGAACGTTTCAGCATATTTAGTGAAAACATCTTTGAAGAAAGTTTCTACGATCGCTCCGAAAATAATTGGATCAGAGATCTTCATCATCGTAGCTTTCAGGTGAGCAGAAAGAAGTACGTTTTTGTTTTTAGCTTCGTCGATAGCCTGTTGAACGAAAGCTCTTAAAGCGTTTAAGTTCATTACAGAAGAATCGATAACTTCTCCAGCCTGAAGACCTGCGAAATCTTTTAATAAAGTTTCAGCACCGTCATTTCCTTTGAAAACGATTTTATATTTTGTAGCATTTTCAAGCGTGGTAGAAGTTTCAGTTCCGTAGAAATCTCCGTTGTCCATGTGAGCAACGTCAGTTTTGCTATCAGAAGCCCAATCTCCCATTCTGTGAGGGTTTGCTTTTGCATAGTTTTTAACAGCTTTTGGAGCACGTCTGTCAGAGTTTCCTTCTCTTAACACAGGGTTTACAGCGCTTCCTAATACTTTAGCATATTTAGCTTTAATTGCTTTTTCGTCGTCATTTTTAGGCTCTGCAGGATAGTTTGGAATTGCGAAACCTTTAGACTGTAATTCAGCGATAGCCGCATCTAATTGAGGTGCAGAAGCTGAAATATTGGGTAATTTGATAATGTTTGCATCCGGTTGAGTAGCCAATTGACCTAATTCTGCCAATGCATCACCGATCTTCTGATCATCTTTCAAAAATTCTGGGAAGTTTGCTAAAATTCTCCCTGCCAAAGAAATATCCGGAACTGCAATCTCAATATTAGCTGATTTTGTAAAAGCTTTTACAATCGGTAAAAACGAGTGTGTTGCCAACATTGGAGCCTCATCCGTAAGGGTGTAATAGATTTTTGATTTGTCTGACATTATACTGTTATTTGTTATTTGAAATTTTAAGTTCCACAAATTTAGTTAAAATTTAATTTTTTTAGATTAATCCTAAATAAGAATTTCCACTTTAAGATTAATTTAACCTTTGTTTCATTAAAAAAGTTTTGATTTTCATTAAATTTGAAAAACCTTAAAAAATAAATTATGTCAAATATTACCTTAAAAGGAAACGCAGTAAACACAATAGGAACTTTACCATCAGTGGGAACTACCATCAGAGATTTTGCTTTGGTAGATTCTGGTTTAAATGTAAAAACATTGGAAAACTTTGACGGAAAGAAAAAAGTTTTCAATATTTTTCCAAGTATTGATACTCCGACTTGTGCATCTTCTGCAAGAAAATTCAACGAAGAAGCTTCAAGCTTAGAAAATACTGTTGTAATCAATGTTTCTAAAGATTTACCGTTTGCATTAGGAAGATTCTGTGCAGCTGAAGGACTAAATAATGTTGAAACGCTTTCAGATTTCAGAAGCAGTTTCGGTGATGATAATGAATTAACGATCTCAGATTCTCCATTGAAAGGACTTTTAAGCCGTGCTGTAATTGTAACTGATGCTGATAATAAAGTGGTTTACACAGAGCAGGTTTCAGAAATTGCTGATGAACCAAATTATGATGCAGCTCTTTCAGCTTTAAAATAATAAGGAAATAATAATTTTTCTATAGAAAGCCTTGTGAAATATCTTACGGGGCTTTTTTGTGTGAAAATAATTCGCATGTTAATTATTTGTTAATTAATATTTTGAATTGTTTCACTGTGATTGTTGCATTTTATTTGTAAAAAAGATAGTTTTGCAAAAAACTAAATAATCAATGAAACAAATTTTCACATTTTTATCAACCCTGATCTTTGCATTAGGGTTCTCACAGGACGGGTTTTTAGATACAACTTACGGAAATTCAGGATTTTATGTCCATAATAGCGGAGCTTACGGAAAATCTATTGAGATTGATGCCAATCAAAAAATGGTGATTGGTACTTATAGTACGAATAGTTCCTTTAAATTTTATAGATTCAGTTCATCAAATCAATTAGACACTACTTTTGGAATATCAGGTTCGACATCAATATCTTTAGGTGGAGAAAATGCTGTACTAAATGATATGAAAATACAGCCGGATGGAAAAATCGTAGCGGTAGGATATTGGGAAGATGCAGGAAGCGCTAACAGAAAAGATTTTATTGTTATCAGATTAAATGCAGACGGAACATTGGATACTACATTTAACAGTACCGGAAAACTTACTGTTGCTTTTGGTAGCAATGAAGATATTGCAAATGCTGTAGCAATACAAACTGATGGTAAAATTCTGGTAGCCGGGCATTCTTTCACAGGATCTTACAGAGATGTTGCGATTGCAAGAATAAATACAGACGGAACATTGGATAACACATTTGGAACCAACGGAAAGATTACAACAGATATTGCAGGAAATCATGATGCGGCAACTTGTATTGCTATAAATAACGACGGTAAATTTGCAGTTGGCAGCTATACTTACGGAGCGGGATCATCAAATATTTTTGCTGATTTTGGTATTGCGAAATACAATTCAAATGGTTCTTTAGATACATCATTCAGTTCAGATGGAAAGCATGTTGTGGTAATTGCTCCGTCATTTAATGACAAACCTGTTGCAATAGCATTTCAAAGCAATGGAAAAATCTTAATGGGTGGATCCGCATTACTTTCCACTAGCAGCAGAGATGACTTTGCCGTAGTAAGATTGAATGCTAACGGTACATTAGATACTTCTTTTAATTCAGCGGGTATTTTTACAACTGCCATAGGATCATCTGATGATACGGCTTATGCTATGAAATTGCTTTCAGACGGGAAAATTTTATTGGCAGGAACTATTACTTCAGGATCTTATAGTGATATAGGTTTAATAAGAGTTACAAGCAACGGTTATTTAGATACAACCTTCGGAACCAACGGAAAAACTCAACAGGGATACGGTAATTTATCTGTTATTCAGGATATGGATATTATGAGTGACGGAAAAATAATGGTTTGTGGATCTGCGGGGACAACTAATATTTTCCTGGCAAGATTCAATGGGTCGACGCCTTTATCTTTGGGGACTAATGATTTGACAGCAGACATAAAAGAGCTTTCTGTATATCCGAATCCTGTAAAAGATGTATTGTATTCTGATCAAAAACTGGAAAACTTTGAGTTGTATTCTGTAAGCGGAAGTTTGATAAGATCCGGGAAAAATGAAAATAGTATCAGCGTTCATGATCTTCCTAAAGGAATGTATATGCTGAAAATTAAAAATAAAGACAAAAGCATAACAAAGAAAATAATTAAAAATTAATAATAAAAAAGCATCCTGAAAAGGGTGCTTTTTCTTATTATTGGAAATAAAACCTACATTATGAGAGCTGAAAAAGTTATCCCAATTTTAAGAATTTTTGATTATCAAAAAACCATAGAATTTTATATCGACTGGCTTGGATTTGAAATCATTTGGGAACATCATTTTGAAGACAATACTCCCGTTTATATGGAGGTTAAAAAAGGCAATATTATTCTTCATTTAAGCGAGCATCACGGCGATGGAACTCCCGGAAGTCGCGTTTTCATTTGGGGTGAAGGTATTCCGGATTATCACAAAGAACTGATTGGCAAAAAATACAAATACAACCGCCCTGGATTGGAAAAAACCTTTTACGAAGCCATTTCTTTCACCGTCGATGATCCTTTCGGAAATAAAATTATTTTTAATGAAAAGTTTGATGAAGAAAAGCATAAAAATTTATTTTAAACACAAATCACACTAACTTTAGCATTAATTTTTACAAATAATTAGTGTTTATTCGTGGAAAATATTTGTGAAATTTGTGTTTAAATTAATGATTCAACTCATTAATATTTTATCATATTAAAACTAACTTTACACAATAAATGAAACGCTCCGGAACAGCAGATTTACCCCTTCACTATGGCAAAGTACCGCCATGGCTGTACGAGCGTATGTCGATTCTCGGACTTTCAATTATTGAAGTTATCTTGGCAGATTACGGAAAAGATGAAGTTCTTCGTCGACTTTCTGATCCATTTTGGTTTCAAAGTTTTGGTGCTGTGATGGGAATGGATTGGCATTCTTCAGGTATCACAACTTCCGTGATGGGCGCTTTAAAACGATCTATCAATCCTAATTCACAATCGCTAGGACTTTATATTTGTGGCGGAAAAGGAAAGTTTTCCAGAGAAACACCCTCAGAATTACTTCAAATTGCTGATAAAACAGGCTTGAACGGAACAGAGTTGGTCAGAGCAAGCAAACTTTCCGCAAAGGTTGATAATACGGCAATTCAGGATGGTTATCAATTGTATTTACACAATTTTATCGTATCAGACAACGGAAATTGGAGCGTTGTTCAGCAGGGAATGCATGAATCCGACGGAACCGCAAGACGTTACCATTGGCATTCGGAAAACATAAAATCCTTTATTGAAGAACCCCACACGGGAATTAATGGAATTTCGAGAGGAACAATTTTAAACCTGACAGATTCAGAAGCATCAGAAAACCGAAAAGGAATTTTAGATATTTCTCACACCGATTCCGCAGAAATTATGAGTGATTTTTCACGATTAATTCTTCCCAATCATCACGATGTTCAGGCTTCTGATGTAGATTTAAGACGTCTCGGAGCGCTTTTATATGTAACCCGAGAACAGCAACCGCAGAATTTCGAAGATTTATTATTGTTAGAAGGCGTCGGACCACGAACAATGCAGTCTTTGGCTTTGGTGAGCGAGGTTATTCACGGTGCGCCTTCAAGATTCAAAGATCCGGCAAGATTTTCCTTTGCTCATGGTGGAAAAGACGGTCATCCGTTTCCTGTTCCAACGAATGTTTATGATGAAAGTATCCAAATTCTTAAGTCAGGAATTGAAAAATCTAAGCTTGGCAATTCGGACAAATTAAAAACATTAAATAAGCTTCATCAAATTGTTGAAGCTACTGAAAAAGATTTTATTCCAAGTTTTGATATTCAAGAAGTTATTGAAGAGGAAAGACAAAATTCTTGGCGTTTTGGTGGGAAAACGGTTTTCGGAGATGCTCAGAAACCTTCCAGTCCAAAATCGATTCAGCTTTCTTTATTCTAATATTTTTTTCGACTTAGGAAGCGGAGACGTTAAGAAAATTATAATTTAAACCGTTAAAAAATTCCCACTGTTTGAGCGCGAGATAAATTCGGAATCGAAGAACAAATACTAAATTCGCGCGAGTTTTGGGGATTTTAGGATTAAATTTTAATTTTTAGTCGAAGTTTCCAGTCTTGAACTTTTGGTTCTTTTGCTTCAAGGTAAAAGAACAGATAAATTATTATTTAAAAGTTTCTTCATCAATTCCAATAAAAATTCTATTTTTAAAACCTAAAAAACATTGACTTGATGACAAACAAAGCCTTAGAAATCTGCTATGATTTCCCATTTTTCTTATCCGAGGAGCTTGAAGAAATATTTCTGGCTCATGAAAAAGTAGTTTTCCAGAAAGGAGATATTATTCTTGAAGAAGGAAAAACCGCCAACGAATATTATATTTTGGAGAAAGGTTTGGCTCGTTCGTTTGTCAATGATTTTAATGGAAATGATGTAACGACGCATTTTTTTGCAGAGAATGAGATCATTATTGAAGTTTCTTCACTCTTTCAAAGAATTCCGACACAGGAAAATATTGTCTGCATCACAGATTGTGAATGTTGGAAATTCGATTTTAATACTTTTCAGGAATTATTCCATAAAATTCCCAACCTCAGAGAATGGGGAAGAGCCTGGATGTCACAGCAGCTTTTCATTTACAAACAACGTTCTGTAGAAATGTTTACACTTTCTGCAACAAAACGCTACCTTAATCTTCTAGAGCAGAAACCTCAGGTTGTACAATTTGCACCTTTGAAGCAAATCGCGTCCTATCTGGGAGTTACAGATACTTCTTTAAGTAGAATTCGCAAGGAAATCGTTTCACATCCAAAGAAAATTTAAATCTTGTCTTATGGCAAGTTGATATTCGCAATGATTTGATAATTTTGGTTAAAAGTTTAATACTAAAAATTACAAAATGAAAATCAATCAAATTTACGTCAATCTTCCGGTTAAGGATATTCAAAAAACGAAAGAATTCTGGACAAAAATTGGATTTGCCATCAATGAACAATTTTCAGATGAAAAAGCTGTTTGTGTTGTGATGAGTGACAATATTTATGTGATGTTTTTGACGGAAGAGTATTTCCAGACTTTTTCCGAGAGACCTGTTCCAAAAGGTGACACTACTCAGGTTTTGGTGGCTATCGGTTTAAATAGCCGTGAAGAAGTTGATCAGGTAGTAAACGCTGCTGTCGAAAACGGAGCTTATCAACATGAAGAGCCACAAGATTACGGATGGATGTATCAAAATTCTTTTTGGGATATCAATGGACACGGCTGGAATGTAACGTTTGCAGATCTTTCTCAAATGCCGTCGGAGTAATTTTATAATTCAAATATTTCTCGCAGATCCGAGAGAGGAAAACTAAACTCAAGCCACAAATATTTTTACAAATAAACACAATCATCCGTGCAAATCTGTGAAATCCGTGGGAGAAAAAAAATCAAACACAATGGACACACCAAAATCAAAAAAATTAGACATCATCATCCCCGCATTTCGAGGCCACAGCCAAAGTTTTCTGATGGTTCTTGACGGAATTTCAGAGGAAGATGCCCTAAAAAGAATCGAAGGCAGAACCAACCACATCATCTGGATGGTTGGGAACTTTCTAGATATGCGTTACGCTTTGGGATCTGTACTTGGACTTCAAGAAGAATTTGAATTCAAAGACCTTTTCTTTCAGGGAAAAGCGTTGGATGAAAACCGAAATTATCCATCTTTACAACAATTGAAAGACGCTTTTCATAAAATTTCTCCACTTGTTTATCAAAAATTATTGGAAGCGACAGATGAAGAATTAGACAAAGCATTTCCGATGGGAATGAACATCGATTTTTTCCCTGAAACCGTTCTGAATTTCGTTGGAATGTGCATCGGTCGTGAAGATTATCTTTCCGGACAAATCGGATTAATGCGAAGAATCCTTGGTTATGAAGGAATGAAATATGATTTTGATAAAGATTTAAAATATTAACAATGAATCCTGTTGAAAAAGGTCACAAGCAAGTCAATGGAATCAAGATGTATTACGAAATCTACGGTTCCGGAAAACCTTTGGTGCTGATTCATGGTGGAGGTGGTTCGATTTTATTTGATTATAAAGAAATCATCACAAGATTAGCAAACAAGTTTCAATTAATTGGAATTGATCTTCAAAACCACGGAATGTCCGAACATCGCGATATTCCCGAAACTTTCGAACAGGATGCTCATGATGTTGCCGCTCTTTTGAAAGAATTAAATATAGAAAAAGCCTCATTTTGGGGTTTCAGCAATGGAGGAAATACCGTCATGCAAATCGCTCATCTTTATCCTGAACTTGTTGATAAATTGATCGTTGCTTCTGCATTTTACAAGAAAAGTGGAATGATGGACGGTTTTTTTGAAGGAATGATGGATGCAACTTTAGAATCGATGCCCGAACCTTTGAAAATTAATTTTCTAAACTTAAATCCGGACTTTTCAGCGCTCGAAAATATGTTTGCCAAAGACAGCAAAAGAATGCAGACTTTCGAAGACTGGAGCGAAGATATTTTGAAAGGTATAAAATCTCCGACTTTATTTATTTCCGGCGATAAAGATGTAATGAAACCAGAACATATCGTTGAAATGTGGCGTTTGGTGAAAGGTTCACAACTAATGATTCTTCCCGCAACCCATGGTTCTTATATGATGGCTGATTTTGGAGGAAATGTTGATGAAAAGCTGATTAATTTTACAGTTAATGAAATTGATAAGTTTTTGAAAAATTAATTTCTCTATCACATCTAAGATTCTTTCACATACTAAAACATTCAATCTTCGCTGAGTGAAACGCCCTTGCGAACGAAAAATATTCTCAATCATTAAAAAAACTTTGCGCTCTTTGCGTTAAAATAAAACACTAACAACACAAATTCTTTTCACAAATATTCACAAATATTCATTAGTGTTATTAGTGAAAAATATTAGTGATGATTTGTGTTTAAATAAAAACAAAAAACAACTTTAAAAAATAAAATATCATGGCTAAATTAAATCCGTACTTAAATTTTGATGGAAAAGCAGAAGAAGCTTTCACTTTTTACAAATCTGTTTTCGGTGGAGAATTTGTAGGTGAAATTCACAAAATGGGAAATGCTCCCGGAACTGAAAATTTATCAGACGAAGAAAAAAACAGAGTAATGCACATCGCACTTCCGGTTGGAGGAGATTTGTTGATGGCATCGGACATTGTTCCAAGTTTTGGACAAAAACTGAATGTTGGAAACAATAATTATGTTTCAATTTTCCCTGAATCTAAAGATGAAGCTGACAGACTTTTCAAGGGACTTTCAGAAGGTGGAAATGTAGAAATGCCAATTGAAGATCAGTTTTGGGGAGACTATTTTGGCAGCTTTCAGGATAAATTTGGTGTTCATTGGATGGTGAACTATAACGCAGAATACACAAAATAATCTTATATTTAAACTAAATTACAAAAGGGCTGCTAAACTTTAGCCGCCCTTTCAATACATCATTAAAAAATACAATTTATGGAACCTATTAAGATTGATATTGCGATTTTAGAACCTGTTCAGAAGGTTTGGGATTATTATAACGGTCCGAAACATATCACAAAATGGAATTTTGCTCACGAATCTTGGCAATGTCCAAGTGCTGAAAATGATTTAAGAGTTGGTGGAAAATTCAAAAGCAGAATGGAAGCAAAAGACGGAAGTTTTGGATTTGATTTTGAAGGAATTTATGATGAAGTAATTCCAAACGAGAGAATAAAATACCATTTGGAAGATGGACGAAATGTAGACATCGTTTTTGATAAAATTGATGAAAATACAACGAAAGTTAAGATAAACTTCGAGCCTGAGATACAAAACTCTGTGGAAATGCAAAGAGATGGCTGGTATGCTATCCTGAACAATTTTCATAAATACGTTGAAAACAATTAAATAACTTTTTGAGCATCATGATAAACTTGATAATAATGGCGAAATGTTTAAGCTCTATTTGTATGGTTAATCATGTTGTGGAAGGAGATTTTTTACGAGGTATTATTGCAATGCCCGCAAGAAGAGCTTTGGAAAAAGAGAAAATAAATTCTTTAGAAAAACTATCAGATTATTCTGAAAAAGAAATTATGCAACTACATGGTTTCGGAAAAAATGCGATGGGAAAACTGAAGACTTATATGAAAGAAAATCATGTTTCTTTTAAAAATTGAATATCCTAAACATCAATAATACTAATTTTTATTACAAATAATTCAACATATTGAATTGTGAAAATTTGTGTAAATGATTTATGCTATTCGTGTTTCCTTAAAATCAACCCTAAAATTTAAAACTATATGAACAACGATATTTTCCCATGCCTTTGGTATGACGGAGACGCAAAAGAATCAGCAGAATTTTACTGCAATATATTTGGAGGAAAAATTACAGCAGACACTCCTGTTGTGATGAATATTGATATTTTTGGTCAAAAAATAATGCTTTTGAATGGAGGACCTCAGTTTAAGAAAAATGCTTCGGTTTCGTTTATGGTGATCTGTGAAACGGAAGATGAGGTTCAGAAGTATTGGGATCAGTTAATGGATGGTGGAATGGCTTTGATGGCTTTAGATTCCTATTCATGGAGTAAAAAATATGGTTGGCTTAAAGATAAATATGATGTTACCTGGCAGATATTTTTAGGTGAAAAACAAACTGAACAGAAAATTATTCCGACTTTAATGTTTATCCATGAAAATAATGGAAAAGCAATAGAAGCAATAGAATTATATACTAACACTTTCCCAAATTCTAAAATTGGAAATATTCTAAGATATGGAGATGGAAGCGAAGGTCACCCGAGTCCTGAGCCAGCGAAAAATATTCAGCATGCTCATTTTGAAATTGATGGTTATAGTTTCTTCTGTATGGATAATTCTTACGATCATCAATTCGATTTCAATGAAGGAATTTCAATGGTTGTAATGACCGATGATCAGGAACAAACAGATAAATACTGGAATACGTTGACGTCTGATGGAGGTAGAGAAAGTATGTGCGGTTGGCTTAAAGATAAGTATGGTTTTAGCTGGCAAATTGTTCCGAAAAAGTTGATCCAATTGATGAGTGATCCAGATCAGGCTAAAGCTCAGAAAGTAGTTCAGGTTATGATGAGAATGCAGAAAATTATTATTAAAGATTTGGAAGAAGCTTATAATTCTTAAAGATATTTTGATTTATTATTTAACGTGAAACATAAAATTTAAAATCATGAATAATAATATTTCCCCATGTTTTCTCTACGAGAAAGATGCTAAAAAAGCCGCCGATTTTTACTGTAAAGTATTTGATGCAAAAATTGTTTTAGAAACAGAATTTGTTATTGATCTTGATGTTTTCGGACAAAAATTAATGCTTCTAAACGGCCCTAAAGTTGAAAAAAACGCATCAGTTTCTTTTCTGGTTAATTGTGACTCTGAAGATGAGGTTCAGAAGTATTGGGATCAGTTATTGGATGGAGGAACGGTTATGATGCCTTTAAATTCTTATCTATGGAGCAAAAAATATGGATGGATTAGCGATCAATATGGGGTTTCCTGGCAAATCATGTTACGTGAAAAAGCTGTTGAGCAAAAAATAACTCCAACGCTGATGTTCGTTAATAAAAATAACGGAAAAGCATTGGAGGGCATGGAATTTTATACCACAATTTTTCCAAACTCTAAGATTGAAGATGTTTTAAAATATAAGGATGGAGATGCAGCAAATGAAAATTCTGAAAATGTTCAGCATGCTCATTTTGTCATTAATGACTATACTTTAGCCTGCATGGATTCTTCATATGACAACAAGTTTGATTTCAATGAAGGATATTCTTTGGTTGTGATGACCGATGATCAGGAAGAAACAGATTATTTTTGGAATCATCTTACAGCAGATGGAGGTGAAGAAAGCGTGTGCGGATGGTTGAAAGATAAATACGGTTTTAGTTGGCAGATTACTCCGAAAAGACTGATTCAACTAATCAATGATCCAGATAAAGAAAAAGCTCAGAAAGCCATGCAGGCGATGATGAACATGAAGAAAATAATTTTAAAGGATATAGAAGAAGCTTATAATTCTTAAACTTATTTCGGCTTGTTGTTTGATTATATTTAAATAAATCATTTACATTTTTAAAAGAAGAAAAATGGAAAAATTATCATTTGAAATTGAAATAAATGCATCACCCGAAAAAGTATGGGACGTACTTTGGGGCGAAATCACCTACAGACAATGGACGACCGCTTTTACCGAAGGCTCATTTTATCAGGGAACTTTAGAAGAGGGAAGTATTGTGAAATTTTTTGATCCGAATAATAACGGAATGTACAGTCAGGTTGAAAAAAATATTCCTCATCAAGAAATGAAATTCTTACATCTTGGAGAAATTTACGATGGAATTGAAGTCCCAAAGGATTGGGGAGAAGCAACAGAAGCTTATATCTTAGAGGAAAATGAAGATGGTACAAAATTGAAAAGTGAAATTCAGACACCTGCAGAGTTTAAAGGATTTTTTGAAGATAAATTTCCAAAAGCTTTGGGGATTGTGAAAAATCTTTCGGAGAATCAACTTTAGTTTTAAACACAAATTTCACTAATGATTTTCACAAATAGCACAAATAATTGAATGCTATGATTTGTGTTATTCGTGCTTAAAAATTTGTGTTACTAGTGTTTAGTCAAAATCAAACCACAAAAATTAAAAATATGGAAACATTATCATACGAAACAATAATCAATGCCCCGAAACAAAAAGTTTGGGACGTTCTTTGGAATCCGGAAACTTATGGTCAATGGACGCAGTTTTTCAATCCTAGTTCCCAATCTCAAATGAAATCCGATTGGAAAGTAGGAGGAAAGACCTATTTTTTGGACATGAATAATGAAGGAATGGTTTCTACAATCGACAGTTTAGAGGAACCTAATCAAATTGTTTTCAAACATTTAGGAATGGTTGACAAAGACGGAGTAGAAGATACCGAAAGCATGGAAGTCAAGCAATGGAGTGGCTGTTTTGAAAAATATATTCTCATTGATTTTGACAGAAAAACAAAACTTCACACAGAAGTTCAGATCGAGAAAAACTGGGAAGAACATATGAATATCGGTTTTATAAAAGGTTTGGAAATTGTGAAAAATCTTGCTGAAGATAATTAATTATGAATTAAATAGTTTTCTCTCACAGATTACACAGATTTGCACAGATGTTTGCGTTACATTTATATAATTAAAAAAAATATGCATAATCATCTGTGCAAATCTGTGTAATCTGTGGGAAATAAAACAAAAAAACATGAAACTATTAACAATCCTTTTCGCGACGTTCATTCTAGCTTTGATAGGAACAAAACTCTATCAGGGAGATTGGAATTTCTTATTTTCAGGAAATCTGGGAATGGCGGTTTTCATTATTTTCACGGGATTTGCTCATTTTAAATTTCAAAAAGGAATGGCGATGATGATCCCAGATTTTGTTCCTGCAAAAATGTTTTTGGTATATTTCACCGGAATTATTGAAATCGCGGCCGGAATTGGATTAATGATTCCTTCAATTCGAGAAATAACTGCAATTTTATTAATAATTTTCTTGGTTTTAGTTTTCTTGGCGAATATTAACTCATCACAGAAAAAAGTGAACCTTTTCAAAGGAGATTATTCAGGTCCCGGAATGAGTTATCTTTATAAAGAAAGACTTCCGATGCAAATTATTTTAATCGCTTGGACTTGGTATTTCGGGATTTATTTACATTAAAATTTAAAAATCATTATAAATGGACGGATTGTATTTTACTTTCCGTTTTTTTATTTATTTTCACAAAATAGAGAATTGTTTGTAACATTTGACCCTATTTAAATGTCTTATAAAGAAGCATCAATTTTTTAATTGAAGTGAATTAATAATTCCAACACCAAATCAAAATATGAGTTATGAATCTGAATTCTAAAATTTTAACCACCGTTCACATTGTAATATCTGCGATTATGATCAATGCACAAAGTACATCGGCAAAGCTGCCGGGCGATCCTACATTAGTCTCTTCCAAGGCTACTTTAGATAAGCTTATCTCTTATGACAAAGGGAATTTTAAATATAAAGTTGAAGATTATTTTGCGAGACCAAAAGCTTCTCAATTTAAACTTTCGCCGGACGGACAATACCTTTCTTATAAGGAAAAAGATAGAGACATGAAAAATCATGTTTATGTAAAAGATTTAAAAACAGGAAAAGTTACCAAAGCTCTTGAAGAAAAAGATGATTTGATTAAAAGTTATGGCTGGCTAAACAAAAAACGTCTGTTTTATACTCAGGATAAAGGCGGAAATGAAAATCTTCATTTATACGCTGCCGATGTAGACGGTAAAAACCTGAAAGACCTTACGCCTTTTGAGGGTGTTAAAATTGGTTCTGTAAACATTATAAAAGATACTGATTTCGCTGTTGTTACGATGAATAAAAACAATAAGCAGATTTTTGAACCATTTAAAATCAATTTCGTTACAGGAGAAATGACTCAATTATTTGAGAATAAAGATCCTAAAAACCCAATTGACGATTATCTTTTTGATAAAGAAGGAAATTTAAGAGGTTATACTGTTCTCGAAAACGGTTTGACAACAAAAACCTATTATAAAGATCTGCAAACAGGCAAATTTAATCTTATTAAATCAACAGATTGGAAAGATACTTTCAATGTTATGAGGTTTAATGACAATTCAAAGAACAAAGATGAGGCGTATGTTGTGACGAATCTGGATAGTGATAAATCGAGAATTGTTCTGTATGATTTAAAGAAAAATGCAGTAATTAAAGAAGTTTATTCTAATCCTACATTTGATGTAAGCTCAGTTAGCGTTGCAGGAAAAAACAGAAATTACGAATTAGATTATATCAGTTATAACGGAATTAAAAATGAAACGATTCCTGTAAGTAATTTTTATAAAGAAGTTGATGCTAAATTAAAATCAGAATTTGGAGACAAACAATTTTATGTAGTTTCGTCCGATGATAATGATTCTAAGCTTTTAGTTGTTGTTGACAGCGATAAATTATACGGTAAATATTACGAATACAATACTAAGACAAACAATGTAAAACTCCTTTTAGATCTGATGCCTCAATTAAAAGAAGAGGATATGGCGGAAATGAGACCAATCGAATTCAAAAGCAGAGATGGGCTGACGATTCACGGATATATTACACTGCCAAAAGCTGCGGTGGATGGCAAAAAAGTTCCTTTAATTGTAAATCCTCACGGTGGTCCGCAAGGAATAAGAGATAGCTGGGGGTTCAATCCTGAGACGCAATTGTTTGCAAGTCGAGGTTATGCGACTTTGCAGGTTAATTTCAGAATTTCAGGAGGTTATGGAAAAGAATTTCAGAATTCCGGATACAAGCAAATTGGTAGAAAAGCAATGGATGACGTAGAAGATGGAGTAAAATATGCGATCGAACAAGGTTGGGTTGATAAAGATAAGGTTGCCATTTACGGAGGAAGCCATGGTGGTTACGCTACTTTGATGGGATTAATTAAAACTCCAGATTTATATTCTTGTGGAGTTGATTACGTTGGCGTTTCAAATATTTTCACATTCTTCGATTCTTTCCCGGAATATTGGAAACCTTACAAAGAAATGGTAAAACAGATTTGGTATGATTTGGATAATCCTGAAGAAGCGAAAATAGCTAAAGAAGTTTCGCCTGTTTTCCAGATTGATAAGATTAAAAAACCATTATTTGTAGTTCAGGGAGCGAATGATCCAAGAGTGAATATTAATGAGTCTGATCAGATTGTAAAAGCATTGAGAAACAAAGGTTTTGAAGTTCCCTACATGGTAAAGTACGATGAAGGTCACGGATTCGGAAAAGAAAAGAACAGAATAGAATTGTATAAATCGATGTTAGGTTTCTTTGCTGAAAACTTTAATAAATAAAACATTCAAATTTTTATAATGAATTAAACGGAGGGTAATTTTACTTTCCGTTTTTTGTTTTAAACACAAATACCACTAATTATTTTCACAAATGACATGATGTAAATTATTTGTGACATTAGTGTAAAGATTTGTGTTATTCGTGTTTATCTAAAACGTAATTATTACAAAATAAAAATAATTAAAATCCCGATCAACAAAAGAAACCCCAAATTTCAGAAAAAATATTTTAAATTTATTAAAGTAAAACAAAAAGATCGATCGTCATAGCAATATGGAGATTGTCGAAAAAATAACAATGCCGCAAAAAGAGAAAGAAAGTATCATCTCACAAACCGTTTCAAAGTACGGAGGAAAGCTGATGTCTTACATTCGTCCCAAAGTGAAAAACACGGAAGATGCGGAAGATATTCTGCAAGAAGTTTGGTATCAGTTCAGTAGCATTACGAATCTTTCTGAAATTGTAAATGTTGGTGGATGGCTTTATAGAGTAACAGCCAATAAAATAACGGACAAATACCGTAAAAAGAAAACCGAAAATCTGGAAGATTTTGTCTACGAGGATGAAGACGGAAGTTTTTCGATAAAAGACATTCTTTTGCTGGATGAAAGTGCGGGACCGGAAGTTAAAATGTTTCAGGATGAAATTTGGAAAAAGCTTTTTGAAGCGTTGGATGAACTTCCCGAAAAACAAAGATTGGTTTATGTTGAAAATGAACTAAACGACAAAACCCTCCAGGAAATAGCTGATGAACAGGGCGAAAACATTAAAACAATTATCAGTCGAAAAAACTATGCTGTGAAGCATCTGAGAAACAGATTGAGAAAATTATACGAAGATTTAAATAGTTAGTAAAAAGAAAGTTATGAATCATAATAAACACAAAAAAGGCTGGATTTTTTTATTCTTATGTCCGCCATTAATCTTACTGGGAGTTACATGGATTGTCATGTCTCTTTGGAATTGTCTGCTTCCTGATATTTTAGGAGTGAAATCGATTACTTATTGGCAGGCAATGGGAATTTTGATCTTAAGTAAAATCCTTTTCGGAGGTTTCCATTTTGGAAAAGGAATGAGAGATTTTAAAGAGAAAAAAATGATGCGAGAAAGAATGATGAGTTTATCTCCTGAAGAAAGAGAAAAATTCAAAGAAGTTTGGAAAGACAGATGCTCAGGCGGATTCTTTAACCGAAATAACAGAACAAACGAATAGTAAAAAATTTTAGAAGTAGTAAAGTAAAATTGAAACTTATTCGTCTATATAAAAAACAAGAAGTAGTAAAATTTAAAATTTTGAAAAAATGAAAAATTCAGTATTAAAAGGAGCTCTGGGAGCATTAGCCGTTGTAGGTGTAGCGTTAGTCGCTAAAAAAATGGCAGACAGAAAAAGATTTGTAAAAGGTATTTTTAACGAATACGGAATAAAGGAAAGATCTCCATTCGGTCTTGCAGACAAGATCAGAGAAATGGACGAAGAACAATATCAGGAACTGAAAGGGAAATTCAAAAAAGAATTCGCTTCAAGATGCCACCACAGAAGATTTGAAAGAAAAGAAGACATTGCGGAAGCATAATAATAGAAAGTAACTAAATTGAAATTGTTTAATTTCGGCGCGGGAAGCTCTGCTTCCCGCGCCGAAATATTTTCATATAATCATATGAAGCGAAGCGCCGAAACAATCTTAATATAAATTATAAACCTGCATTTTATTACTCATTACCTATTATTTATTACTTATGTTTTTTGAAGCTATTTCCCGCTTTTCGTTACAATCTTTTTTTTCAAAAAAGGATTTTCTCTGCAATCGGGGCTAGGGAGGTAGTCAAAAATACAAATATTCGTCAAGAAAACTGGTGGCTTCGAGAGCCTCAGCCACCAGTTTTCCAGAGCTTTTCTCAATCTCTCAACCGTCAACTATATTATTGCATCGTAACTTTACCCTCTCACTTTGTGGTTGAGGTTCTCGAAGCCACCAATCTAAACTTCCAACCTTCGCTGAGTGAAACGCCTTTGCGAACGAAAAATATCCACAATCATTTCAAAAAAAATCTTTGCGACCTTCGCGTTAAAAAAAGATATTGCTGTTACTTTTCAATGACAAAAATCCTACAAAATTGAAGACAAAAAGAAAATAAAATTCCTTATTTTTGCATAGCTATACATGAAAGATTACTACTATTTTCTCGGTATTTCACAGGATGCTTCAGAAGAAGACATCAAAAAAGTGTATAGAAAACTCTCCATAAAATATCATCCGGATAAAAATGATAACGACGATTTCTTTTCGGATCGTTTTCGTGAAATTCAGGAAGCTTATGAAACGTTGAGCGATAAAAGTAGGAGATCTGCGTATGACCAGAATTTAGAAAGTCATCAGAAAAGTTTCAGATATAATATTCCGCCAGCAATTAAGACTTTTACAGCGAATAAAATTCATGCGAAAAAAGGAGAGGAGATTATTATTAACTGGCAGACAAGTAATGCTGATGTCGTGAAAATTCTACCTTTTGGATTAGAAAAACCTTATGGAGAAAGGATTTTTAAAATAACTGAATTCAAAGATGGTAAATTTCAGCTTTTGCTTCATGTAACAAATTCGCTTTTACATAAAACTGTAGTTCAGGCCATCACGATCACAGAAGTTTTTGAAAATGATGCTGAAAAATTCAGAGATAAAACGGAAGACTTATTCAAGTCGCAGCCAAGAACGCTCATGAATCCACATGGTCAGCCCAAGATTATAAGGATAATCGGAGCGATAATAGTGTTGGCAGTTGCCATCTATTTTTTAATAAAAAGCTTTAGCTAAACTAAGCTATTTTCTTCCTTCCAGGGCACTTTTTACATCTTTTTCCTTTCTTGAATTTTTTGCAACAAGATTTCTTTTCGCAAAACATATCTTCATTATTGAAAGCAAATGCTGGAGTTAAAGCCGGAACTTTAAACGGGATAATCATATTCATGTTGCAAATATATTAATTTAGAATAAATATAGATAATAAATTTTCATAAATTATATAAGTACTGATTAATAACAGTTTATCCCGTTTAAAATGCCAGATTTAATCTAGAAACTCAGCGCTATCGATGACTGAATTCGCCATGCTTCGGCTTTTTGGTCCTGAAAATTCCTTACCCTTCCATAATTTCCTTCAACACCCATTCTCAGTTTTTTTAGAGGTTGAAAAACCAGATTAAGTCCAATATTCTGAAAGTTCTTCGCTAGATCTTTTGGAACAAAATCTTTATTACCAACTTTTGAATAACTTACATAAGCTACCGAAGACCATTCCGGATTCCACCAATGTTCGTACATCCCGACAACATTAAAAAGTGGGAGAGTTTCCAATAAATTCCTGTTTGCAGGATTAGGCACCGCATCATATTTTTCACCATTCAAATCACTGTTATTGGTTGCGTATCCGCTTCCATAAGAAGTTTGAAATCTGAAACTGTTCAGGTCATTAATATAGCGTCTTGCCGATATAATGGCACCCCAGCCAATCATGGTTTTGGTTTGATACGCGTCATCTAAGGAGTATTTTATATCATAACTTATAGGAGAAATAAGTGCTCCCATTTTTACATAATCTTTCTCGTCTCCATAGCGGTACATTGCCGTAAAAGTGGGAATAACTGCTCTCTTTTTCCAGTTTAAAGAATCGATTGGTAGTGATATACTTGGAGTATTCGGATCTTCCAATGAGAAGGATAGGTTTTCTTTTGGCGAAATTTTGGTAGAATAACGAACCTGCATTCTTCGATTGAATAATAATCCGTCAGGGCCGATAAAATCAAAAATATTAGGGAAAATGTCAGGGTCGGAAAAGTTGCTCCATGTTTGTCCGGCAATCCATTTTTTCCATTTGATGTAGCCTTGTCGGAATCTTGGAGCGGTTGTTCCGTTGGGACCATAAAGGTCAATTTCTACATAAGCAGAAAAATTATCATCACCTTTAGGATTTCTTTGTTTAATTCCCAATCCGATTTGTGATTGTTTTACACTGAAATTACTGCTTGCAATGTTACGTTGAGGAACTGTGATAGACTGCGCTGCAAAACCTTCTATCGATTTCATATCCTGAAAATCTACAGTGTAATCTGTCTGAACAAAGCCTTTGAGGTATAATTCCCATTCGTTTTGATCTTCGGCTTTACTTTTTGTAAGTGTGATTTGCGCATGAGTTTTGATGTTGAATATTAAGATAATACTCAATGAGGCCGTAAGCCTTTTTGTTGTTTTTTTCATTTGTTTGTGTTTAAAAGCTGTCTTATTTACTTATGTTTTCATCTTTATTTAATTTTAATTGGTTACTATTTTTTAGAATAAATTTTTCACATCTTTTTGGTTTGTTTAAAATAATTTCAATTGAATTAACTATTGCTTTTTTATTTTGTATTTATTTGATTAGTAATATTTTAAATGATAAAAAACGAAACTACGAAATTAATTTTTAAAGGGTATTGTTTAAAATATCTGCCAATTACTCAAATATTAAGTAAATATTTTTTAGATATTAATAATTGTTTTTAAAAATTAATATTGAATTATTAATAATTTAAAATAAAATCCATAAGAATGATAGATGAAAACTAAATTGAATTTTAATCAAAAAAATATCCGAAAGTCATTAGTTTTAAAAATGATAGAGATCAATCTTTGCTATTTCAATAATTTTAGAGTGTTGTGCAATCCTGTAAAAAATTGTAATTTTACCCATCTTTTTACAAACAAAATCTAATATAAAAAATGAATACAGAACAGTTTGTGAGCCGTCACATTTCCTTAAATGAAGCCGATAAAGAGGCGATGTTGGAAAGAGTTGGCGTTTCAAGTATCGAAGAGTTAATTTCTCAAACCATCCCTTCTTCTATCCGTTTAGAAAAAGATCTTGAAATCTCAGAACCGCTTTCAGAGTATGAAATGCTTATCCATTCTAAGGAATTGGCATCGAAGAATACTGATTATACAAGCTATATTGGTTTTGGATATCACAATACATTGTTGCCATCGGCTATTCAAAGGAATATTTTTGAAAATCCGAGCTGGTACACAGCTTACACACCTTATCAGGCGGAGATCGCTCAGGGTAGATTGGAGGCTTTGCTGAACTATCAGACTGTTGTATGCGATCTTACAGGTTTTGCATTAGCAAATGCTTCATTATTAGATGAATCTACGGCGGCTGCAGAAGCAATGCACATGTTCTTTAATAACAGAACAAAAGATCAGAAGAAAGGAGGTGCCAACAAATTCTTCGTTTCCGACCTTGTTTTACCTCAAACAGTTTCAGTTTTAAAAACTAAAGCTAAAGGATTGGCAATCGAGATCGTTGAAGGTGACCACAGAACGCACCAGTTTGACGAATCTTATTACGGAGTTTTATTACAATATCCAGGTAAAAATGGTGTTGTTCTAGATTACACAGAAAACATCGTTGAATACAAAAAATTAGACTTACAGGTTGTTGTTGCTTGTGATCCGATGGCTTTGGTTAAACTAAAATCACCTGCTTCTATGGGAGCTGACTGTGCGGTTGGTACTTCACAGAGATTTGGTATTCCATTAGGGTACGGAGGGCCTCACGCAGCATTTTTCTCTTGTAAGGAAGATTATAAAAGAGATATTCCGGGAAGAATTATCGGGGTTTCTCAGGATATGTACGGAAAACGTGCATTGAGAATGGCTTTACAAACAAGAGAGCAACATATTAAAAGAGAAAGAGCAACTTCAAACATCTGTACTGCTCAGGTTCTTTTAGCTGTAATGGCTGGAATGTACGCTGTTTATCACGGTCCAAAAGGATTAAATTATATCGCTGATCAGATTCACTTTAAAGCAAATGCTTTGAAAAACGGTCTTAAAGCTTTAGGATATGAAGCAGTTGAAGAGCCAATTTTCGATACTGTAAAAATCTTGTTGAATGAAGATGAGAAAGGAAGGTTAATGAGAATGATGCTTGATCACAGACTTAACTTAAACTATTTCACAGAAGGCGTTGTAAGTGTTGCGATCAACGAAAGTACTACATTGGACAAATTAAATGTTCTAATGGCTTCTTTCGCTCAATTTAAAGATAAGCAGACTTTCAAATTAGAAATAAAAGAAGGATACAGCATTCCTGAGGAGAATTTAAGAAAAGACGAAATTCTTACAGAAAGCGTATTCAACAAATACCATACTGAAACGGAATTGATGCGTTACATCAAACGTTTAGAAAGAAAAGATTTATCATTAACACATTCAATGATTTCTCTTGGTTCATGTACAATGAAATTGAACGCTGCTACTCAAATGTTACCACTTTCTTGGGATAACTGGGGAGCTGTTCACCCATTTGTACCGGTAGACCAAGCTGGAGGTTATCAGGAAATGATCAGAGAATTGGAGAAAGATTTAGCTGAAATCACTGGTTTCGCAGGAACTTCTCTTCAGCCAAACTCTGGAGCTCAGGGTGAATATGCTGGATTAATGGTAATCAGAGAATATCACATTTCAAGAGGTGAAGGTCACAGAAATGTTGTATTGATTCCTCAGTCTGCACACGGAACAAACCCGGCTTCTGCAGCAATGGCAGGAATGAAGATTGTTGTTGTTAAAAATCTTGAAAGCGGAGAAATTGATTTCGAAGACTTAAAAGCTAAAACAGAACAGCATTCTGAAAATCTTTCTTGTGTAATGATCACTTATCCGTCAACTTACGGATTCTTTGACGCAAACATTAAAGAAATTACAAGCTTGATTCACCAACATGGCGGACAAGTATATATGGATGGTGCCAACATGAACGCTCAGGTTGGATTCACAAGTCCTGGAAACATCGGAGCAGACGTTTGTCACTTAAATCTTCACAAAACTTTCGCTATTCCTCACGGAGGTGGAGGTCCTGGAGTTGGTCCGATCTGTGTTGCTAAACACTTGGTTCCATTCTTGCCTACCAACGCAAACATCAGAATCGGAGCTAAAGATGCTATTGAAGGGATTTCTGCAGCGCCTTACGGTTCTGGTTTGATCTTAAATATTTCTTACGCTTACATTAAGATGTTAGGAACTTCAGGATTGAAAAAAGCGACTGAACATGCAATCTTAAATGCTAATTATTTAAAAGAAATTTTAGCTGAACATTTCCCTATTTTATATTCAAATACTGAAGGTAGAGTAGCGCACGAGTGTATCGTAGATTTCAGACAGTTCAAAACGTTAGGAATTGAAGTGGCTGATGTTGCGAAAAGATTGATGGATTATGGTTTCCATGCTCCAACAGTTTCTTTCCCGGTTGCAGGAACATTAATGATTGAGCCTACAGAATCTGAAAGCAAGTCTGAAATCGACCGTTTTGCAGAGGCTTTAATCGCTATCAAACATGAGATCGATGAGATAGCTAACGGTGAAGCTGATCAAGCTAACAACGTATTGAAAAACGCTCCTCACACTGAACAATTGGTTATCTCTGATTCTTGGGATAAACCATACAGCAGAGAAAAGGCAGCATATCCGCTAGAGTGGGTGAGAGATCACAAATTCTTTGCTTCTGTTTCAAGAGTTGATGAAGCCTACGGAGATAGAAACTTAGTTTGTACTTGTGAGCCGATTGAAGCTTATATGTAATTAAGTTTTTCTAGATATAAATATAAATTCCTCTCAATTTTGAGAGGAATTTTGTTTTTTTCAGTGTTTAGATTTAGAGAAAATTACAATTCATTTACATATCGGATAATCTCTTCCAATACTTCAATATTAATGTCTTTCAACGTTTTAAACTTAATACAATATCCAGTTACACTTGCTTTTCCTAGCTTTTTTCCATAGGTTTCAGCTAAAAATTTCTTATCCTCAATGCCAAAAATATAAACAGAAATTCCCGTTGTATTTGCGTTGAAACCAATTTTATAAAACTCTTTTGTTGTTCCATCTTTATATTTTATCGTGTGAAGTCCGTATCCTATATTAGGATTGGAAACAACTTTGCCTTCATTATCTTTACCGTCTAGGAACCATAATTTGCATTCAGTTATTGTTTGCTTGATGAGATTATCCAATATCTGCATTTCACTGCGTTTTGGTTCGAATTGGCTGGCGATGTATTGGTTGATTTTTTCTTCTGTGTTCATGACAATTTTAAGACTATGTATTTTTTTCTAATGATTAAATAATAGTAATAAAAAGGTTATTATAATTATTTTTCAATTAGATATAACTCTGTTAATTTATCTAAAATTAATGATGTTGTATCTTTACGTTCTACAGCTTTCCTATCATTAAAATCAATATTCAATTCTTCACTTTCTATAAAGTTTGCTGACTCTTTAAATATATGTAAGGTTGTCGAATCATCTTTTAAAACATCTAAAATTTGTTGACATTGCTTTTGCATACGCCCCTTATCCTTTAAATTAGGTGATATTGTTTTTGTAATTAAGAACCTAAAAACCATTAATATTTGATATCTAAATCTTTTGGATTTTGGAAATAATTTATTTTCCTCAAGTAATTTATCTAAGAAAAAGTATGTTAATGAACTTATATAATAAGGAAAATAGTCATGATCTGAATTGAAAATATCTACACCTAGTTTTTCTACTAATTTACCATAATTACCAGCTACATTATGAGGATTATTTAAAAACATTGCAGAAAGAGATTTTATTTGACTCTCTCTATTGACAACTTTGTATAATGGAATGTCATCAGAATTTTTATACTGATTTGTTCTGCGCTCATAATATAATTTTAAATTATTTTTTGCCAGAGCATTGTAATAATCTTCTAAGTTTCTTTGAAAATCGGATAACGCTTCGAGCTCCACGGCATTTACTGCCGTTTGATTATTTGTAGCTCTTGTAATTTGGCTTTTAATATTTTGATCACTAGTTACAATAATTTTAACTGGGATATGCATTGCTTCAATTCCATCAATATTTCTATTTTCATAAAGAACATTACTTGTTTGACATCCATTTACAATTTGATAGTTCGATAGAGTTATTGTTTCCCCGGGTCCCGTGATCTCTTCAGCAACAATTGTTACACCATTGTTTAAAATACAAAATTGTTCTAGATTACCCTTTTGAAGAGTATTTGAGATATCTTTATTTACGGGATTACTGTCTTGTTCTAGATAATCTCTAATATTATCATCAAAAACGGATTTCATTTTTCCAGATTCATCAATAATTATTTTTTTAAATTCAGAAAATGGTAATAATCCTGAATATGCTACTGTAATTTCACTAATTGTTGGTATATTAACCTTTCTTTCAAATTTTATTGTAGCTTCAACAGGCTCTTTAGTTCTTCTATATAAATTTTGTAAAGCCTTTGAATCTATAGGGTAAATTTCTACAGAATTAAATAAATCTAAGTTTTCAATCTCTTTTTTATTATTATTTATAACACTAATTAAATTGGGATCAGCTTGCCATTTACCATTAGTGCAAAAGTATAATTTACAGATTGGACTTCTGTCTTTCATGTATTTCAAATTCGATGAATGGTAAATGAATTCACGCATTTCAATTGCATTTTTCATTTCGTCAGTAGTGAATAAATTAGCTTCTTCGCTGAAAAAATTTTTAGTCCATCTGCAAAAGTTTTCTAAATGATTGTTACTGAATGAATTGGAGGTTTTTGATTGAATAAATATAAATGTTACGGTTAACATTCTATTCATTTCCATTATCTGTTTAACTTCGCTAACATTTTGACATAATTTATTATTAATAATAATTCCTATACCATCTATGCCTTGTGTAGAATTTCCAGTACTTATTAATTTGTCATCAAATGATATAGAGTCGTATTCTTTATTTATTACACAAAAATTACAAAAATATTCAAATTTTTGACTTTCGGTAAGTTTTGAATATCCTTTTCTGTCAACAAAATCGTTTAGAAATCCTGTTGTAATTAAATCCATTGTTTTTTATATTTATGCAAGTTAAGATTATTAGGATGCTTAATTTTGAATAATTTCTAAATTCAAAACTATATTTTGATAAAAATAATGAATTTCTATTCAAAAACAATTTTTGATTTAATCCTAATAATTTTTTTTATTAAAGGGATTATTTACTACGTTGTTTAATTTAGATTTTTCTTCTTCCAACCTCTCAATCAACCTCCCTTTCGCCACCGTAAAAGCATAATCCTTCGCCTCCGCAAAAGAAACCTCATATTTCCTATCAATCTTCCTCAAATCCTCAGGAAACTTCGACAATAGATTATCATAAAAACTGTCCAAAAATTCCTTAGAAGGCATTTCATAATTAATTTTCAATTGAAAACGTCGTAAAATAGCAGTATCAATGATTTCGGGATGGTTGGTGGCGCAAAGTAAAAGCGCATTTTCAGGATAATAATCAATCAACTGAATCAAAGTATTCACAAGCCTTCTCATTTCGCCCACATCTTTATCGTCGCTGCCTCTGGCTTTTCCAATCTGATCCAATTCATCAAGAAAAAGAACAGATCTTTCGCGACCCGCTTTGTCGAATATCATTTTAATATTCTGAGAAGTTTCTCCAATTCGGGACGAAACAATATTGCTGAGGTTTAAGATCATGATATTTTTCCCCAGCGCATTGGCAATGGCTTTTGCAGTCATTGTTTTTCCACAACCTGAACTTCCCTGAAGCAGAACTTTATTATTAACAGGAAGTCCATATTCCTGAAGTTCTTTGATGTAGGTATGTTCCTTGATGAGCTGGGCAAACTGTTCCTTATTAGATTGATCAAGGAATACGTCATTAAGCGTTATTTCTTCTTTGTCCTGAATAATAAGGTCGTACAGATTCATGATAGCAGATGATTTTTTATAAATTCTCTGCAAAGATAAAACTTTCAGTTGTGGGAAAAAGAAAAGCCGAACATTACGCTCGGCTTGACTAAAAAAATATAATTAAAAATTTTGTTGCGTTGAAATAGGTTTTCGCTTTATGTTTTGTCTGCTCTTTTACTCGGGTTGAGTAAAAGAGCGCGCAATCTGAAATGCTCAGATCAAAAACATAAATAACCAATGTATAAAAGTTTTCTAGAGGCTATATCTCTTTAGAAAGCTTTAATTAGTTTTTCTCTTCTCTTCTTGCTGTTACGAAATAAGAAGCGAATACTATTAAACATGTTGCGATTCCGATGTAAGTTACCATTTTTTGTTTTATTTATAATTAATTAGAGTTTTATTGCTTATTTTTCAATTGCAATATTACTACTTTCAAACTGTATGCCAAAACAAATAATACTGATGTTTATCAGTGAGTTATGGTGTGTTATTCTTAATTTTTGTTACATATTTGTTTACATTAATTTAATATATTATAAAAGATTTTTGCCTATATTTATTGTCTTATTCGTAAAATTTTATTAATCTGATAATTGTTTTGCATCTTGTATTTAAGAGTTGATAATACAAAACAAAAGAAATGGTGTGCATAATATTGTCCTAATTAAACTTCAAAGACGTTAATTTTTTACACAAAAAGAATTTTCATGTTAAGTAGATTTATTATTTATTCTAAAAAGTGTGAATTTTGTAGGTGAATTTTTGTCAGTTTCTGTGCATAAAATGACAGTGACAATTCTACCGAAAAAAGAACTGTCAATTTTTGCTACTTTTGTATATCAAGTTTAAAAAATTATGGGACGCAGTTATATATATCTTATTTTGGCAATTGTTTTTGAAATTATTGCAACAACTTTTCTGAAAAAATCTGAGGAATTTTCAAAATTGCTTCCTTCGATAGTTACGGTAATAGGGTATTCGGCGGCGTTTTATTTTTTAAGCCTGACGCTTCGTCAAATACCGGTTGGGATCACGTATGCAATCTGGTCGGGCGTTGGGATCATATTTATTACGATCATTGGTATTGTAGCTTTTAAACAGGTTCCTGATCTCCCTGCCATCATCGGAATTGCACTGATTGTGATTGGAGTGATAATTATTAATATTTTCTCGAAAATGGGCACACATTAAATTTATTCATCAATATAGTTTTCTTAATGATTTAAATAATTAATCTTAACTATGCTTAACTCCTTAAATTATTCTTAATGGTTAAAAAAGGAAATTCTTTTTCCAAATACATGAAAATTGAACCATTAAGAATAATTTAAGGAGTTAAGAAGATTAAGTTTAGCCTAGAGTTATAGAAAGTGATGTCTTAGATGTTCCCATCTTTCACCTGTTCAATCAATTCCAGTCTTTTACAATACTTTCTTTTGGTAAAATAGTTCCCGGCGATAGAACAGCATTAGCTCCAATCCTCGAATCATCCCCAACCAACGCTCCGAATTTTTGAGTATTGGTTTTAATAATTTCAGAATTAAAGATCACAGAAATCGTTTTATCTTTTCTTTCATTATAATGATTGGCGCAGATAGATCCCGCTTCAAAATTGATACGGTTTCCGATGATGCTGTTACCAATATAATTAAAATGAGCAACGGCTGTATCGTTAAAAATAATACTTTGTTTGATCTCGCTTCCGGGCCCGATTTTCACATTTTCTGCAATATAAATCGGACCTCTTAAATAAGCATTAGCGCCAACGAAAGAATTCCTGCCAATAATGATTTTTCCTTTAAAAATTACATTCTGCTCAATGACAGCGGTTTTATGAATGGCAGTTTCTCCTGAGATTATAAAATCATCATCCAAATGAGTAAATTTTTCAACTAAAATTGTTTCCAGATTGTCAATAATTTCCCATGGTTGAAGGCTTTCGTCGGAATTAAAATCTGAGAAATTTTCAATAAAATTGGTAATGCTGATCATTTGTATAGGTGTTATTTAAAATTGAATACTAAAAACAAATTTAAATAATCCTTTGAAAAATGAAGTACTAAGTGTTTAATTTTTATTATCTCAAAAAATCTTTGATAACTTTAAAAAAATTAAAATTATTTCTTTCTAGGCTTTCCAAAAGGATTATAAGAAACTCCGACATTGAAATAAAAGGAAGGTTTTGGTTTGGCTTCAAAAATATAATCTTTGAAAGATTCTTCTTTATCAAATATTCTGGCATTTGGTACTGCCCGTATGCCTGTTTTAAAGGTTCCGATAAAGTTTGAACCTAAATTATGTTCATAAATTACTCCGGAATTAATCGCCAATTGTCTGAATTCATACGTTTTATTGGCTTGATAAAGATAAAATGACGTATTACTGATTTCCGAACCTAAAGAAATACGTCCGTTTGAAAAGACATCTTTTCTTAGCAGAAGTTTTTGAGGTAAAATAATATCGGCAACCCAGCCATTGTCGAATTTATGTTCATAAGTGAAAATTGGGATTACAGGAACCTGCGTGCTCGGATCGATCATAACAGCTAAACCTACAGTCATTTTTGTTTTGGCATTGGCTTTTAAGACGATATTTCCGGTCACCATTCCTCGGATTCTTTCAAAATGCTGATCGCTTCCATCTACCGAAGCTGTCGCGGAGTAAATGGCAATTTTATTGAATAACTTTGAAAAATAAGTAAAATTTAAAGCTTCCGAATGATAATGAAAATCTGCTTTATTACTGTTTTCATTGGAGAATAATGAGCTTGGATTCTCAGTTTCAACAGAAGTATAACGATAATTTAAAGCCGTGCTTAACATCCATTTTCTGTTCTTAATGAAATAAATATTGGCATTCGCATTTATTTGACTAAAATTTTTAACCTTGTTGTCAGGCAAGTCGGCTCCCTGAAATGCTGAAGAATAATTATAAGGTGTAACTTGAGTGTATTCAATATTCAGATCACGTGCTTGCGGAAATTTATCCGTAACAAAAGCAACCACTTTTTGTGGAATGCTATCTCTTTTTTGTGCAGAAACAATATTTTTAAAAGGAAAAAAGGCGAGTGGAACCAATGCTTTTCTAAAGTTGTTCATTGTTATTTTATTTTTTTAATTGTTGATTGAAAGAAGTTGAATAAGAATATTTTGTCATAAAATATTTCAATGCTATTTTCGATGATGAAATCTGTGTAAAGATGGGTGTTGGTATTCATTTCTTCTTCCACAAAAACAAACCATATTTCCTGCAATTGCCATTGTCTTTTAAATGATTCGTAGGCGTTGAGGTCAAATATTGAAGAATGCTTCAGATCATAAAATAAAATTCCTTTTTTAATGCCATTTTCCTCTATAATATTAATAGGATGATGGATGTAATTAATAATTTTTATTTCCGAATTGTAACACTCCATAAAATGATGAAGGTCAATAAGCTGAATTACTTTTTCTTCTTTTTGAGAATCTGTCATAAAAAAACATTCTAATGTAATTTGTTCTGTGAGTTCCTGAAAAACGGTCAATTCCATAAGCGAATAAATTATACAGGAGCAAAGGAATGGAGAATTCAGTTCGGAATTCGGGATTTTATACCAAAGCCTTTACATTTTATACCAAATCCGGGGCGTTGAAATTTTGTATAATAAAATAGCGTGTTGGTATAATATTATACTGTTTACTTCCGTTATTACTTATTTTTGTTTTGAATAAAATGATCAAATTAATATGAGATACAAATCAAGTGCGTTAAATGATACGCCCGTTATAGATTTTCTTGTAAAAGATCGGTATCGGTTTTGGCGACATTTTGTATTTATGCTGCTTTTTTTTGTCTTATTGTATTTTGCTAGGTTTTGGCAGATGTATACGGGAATTAGCCAATATTATGTTTTAAGTATTGTTTATATTTCATTATTAATCATGGCTTATATTAATATGTACGTATTAGTTCCTATGTTTTTCTTTAGAACTCGATATGTACTGTATTTTATATTATTAGTAGCGTTGGGTATAGCTGGATTGAACTTTATTTCAGTGATCATGAGTAATTTTGAAGAATATAAAATAGAAGAGTATCGTCCAAAAAAAGGCGGTCTCTATGAAGGTGTAATGATGTGTATTCCTATTATATTGGTAACAACTACGGTTAAGTTACTCCAAAAATGGATAAAAGATAATGAAAGAATTACTGAATTAAGCAATCTTACTTTAAATATGGAACTAAATGAGCTTCGAAATCAGATCAATCCTCATTTTCTATTTAATATGCTTAATAATGTGAAAGCGTTAATCAGAACCGATCCTGAAAAAGCATCAACCGTTATCATCAAACTATCAGAATTTCTAAGGTATCAATTGTATGAAAACAGCGAGGAAAAGACATTATTAATCTCCGAAATCGACTTTCTATCTAATTTCCTTAACCTTGAGAAAATAAGAAGAGAAAATTTTTCTGTGGAGATTAATAGTGAAACGGATAAAAGAATGTTGAATAGTACATTTATTCCACCCAATTTGTTCACCACTTTTGTTGAAAATGCAGTGAAACACAGCGTTGAAATTGATGATAAAGATTCTTATGTGAAGATCAAAATTGAAGTAGAAAACAAGAAATTATATTTTATCTGTACAAATTCTCAAAACCCAAATTATTCTATTTCGGATAAAAATTATGGAGGTTTGGGATTGGCAAATATCAAAAGGCGCCTGGAACTTTTATATCAGGATCAATACAGTTTAAACATCGTTTCTACAGAAAAAGAATATATCGTAAACTTAATAATTCCCGTATGAATTGCATTATAATTGATGATGAACCGTTGGCAAGAGCAGAAATGCAGTCACTAATTAATGAAGTTTCTCAACTTGAAATTCTCGGAAAATTCTCTAATGCACCCGCAGCAATCGAGTTTTTAAAAACGAATGAAGTAGACCTTATTTTTCTTGATATAGAAATGCCTTTGGTAACGGGATTGGAGTTCGCAGAAATGCTTCCAAAACAAACCTTAATCATTTTCACAACAGCGTATTCTCAATATGCCTTGAAAAGTTATGAGCTGGAAGCGGTAGATTATTTGCTTAAACCCATCGACAAACAAAGGTTAGAAAAAGCCATTGAAAAAGCTGTTCTATACAAGGAACTTTTATCCAGAGATACGGTAAAAAATACGGTAGAATCTAATACAACAGATTTTTTGTTCATTAAAGCGGACAGAAGATATTATAAAATTAATTTTTCAGAGATTAAATTTATTGAAGGGTTAAAAGATTACGTGGTCATTCATACTCAATCCCAAAAGCTGATCACAGCAATGAATTTGAAAACAATTCACCAGAAAATCTCAGAGGATATTTTTTTGAGAGTGAGTAAATCATATGTTGTCAATATCAATTTTATCGACTCGTTTGATAATCACAATATCTATATTAATGATGCCGAAATTCCTTTGGGAGAAGTGTACAGATCAGCTTTTTTCACAAGATATTCTGGTGGATCTCTAAACTTGGATGGTAATTAAATAGGTGATTAATAAGCTTCCAGTCTTGAACTTTTGGTCCGTTTGCTTCAAGGCAAAAGGACATATTAAAAAAAAGAGAAGTAGATTTTGTTGAAATTTTCAAAAATTATTTTTTTTGTCCCACAAACCTAATCACAGAACCTGTTCCATTATGAAAAACGCCTTCATTAAGCTCAATTTCAGTTTCTAATAATTCAATAATATCATAATTTGGGAAATCAGATTTAATTTCATCGATAGAAAATAATGAACCAATATCTTTAGGGCCACCAATTTTTTCATTTTTCAAGACTAGTTCAAGATGATTTTTACTGAAAGCTTCAAAAATAATAAAACCACCTTTTCGAAGATATTTGTCTAATATTTTATGAATTGATGATTTAATATCAGCCGGAAAATGGGCATAAATAAGAGCAATTGCGTCAAACTGTTCTTCCTGAAAATCCAATGTCTGCAATTCTCCAACCTGATAATCAATCTTTACGTTGTTGATTTCTGCAAGCTGTAATGCTTTATTTTTTCCTTCAGAACTGATGTCAAAAGCAGAAACATTCCATCCAAGTTGAGCTGCAAAAATGGCATTTCTTCCTTCACCTTCAGCCGGAAAAAGAATGGAGCCCGGATTTATTTTTTGTAATTGATCTTTTAAATAGTTATTAGGCTTGGTTCCGTACGCAAATTCATCATTGCTGTATCTTTCGTCCCATCTGTCGAGCCATGTGTTGTTGGTCATTGTATTGTTTTTAAGTTATATAAAAGTAAGATATTTCCTTCTTCTTAAAAACATGATTTTTAATACAATTTCTGATCTTTCTCACAGTAAAAACTGCTTCTTTTTCCAAGTCCCGTATTTTTCTGGATGAGTTTTTGTCCACAAATTGGACACGCATTTTTGCTGTAAACCTGCCAATGTTTTTTCAGAACAGACTGACTTTTCCATTTTAAGAAATCAAAACTGTAATTTCTGGCTTCGGCAATGAGTTCTTTTACTTTTTTAGGAGGTAAATTTCCAACTAAACTTTCGGGCTGAACTCCAATTCTGAACAAAGCTTCATTCTTAATAATATTTCCGACACCTGAGAAGATATCCTGATCCATCAAAGCATCGCAAACCATCATTTTAGGATTTGACTCTAATTTTTCTTCCGCTGTTTTAGTGTTCCAGTCATCGCTCATAACGTCAGCTTCCCAATCTATTTTTGATAAAAATTCGAGATCAACCAATTTTACGTTGCAGGTATAAAAGTACATTCCGCCAGTTTTGAATTGTAATCCTAAACGTAAATTTTTCTCAGATTGCAAATGTTCATCAACAATATAAGATCCGAACATCAATAAATGAATTCTAACAGCAAATTCATCAAAAACAAGATATGTCTGTTTTCCAAAAGTTTTGATTTCTCTTAAAATTTCACCCTTCAAAGGTTCTTTTTCAAAGTTGGCATCTCCGAATACATCAATAACTTTTTTACCTGCAAATTTTTGCAGATCTTCTTTCATTAGTAGGATTGTTGGACCTTCTGGCATACGCTGATTTATGCTTTCATAAATTGCAATTAGTTTGCCATGATTTTAATTTTAAATTGAATTTTGGTTTAAAATTTTCACTTATGCAAATCATTAAACATTTCAACATATTTTTCTTTAAATAGCTTTTCGGCATTTTCAGGAAAACGAAATCCATCCGGTCCCACATAGATTTGTGTTGTTTTTGTGTCTTTATCAATTAATCTTATTTGATTGTATTTTGTAAGCCAAACATCAAAATGTTCAACAAGTTTTGAAGCTTCACCCAATAATTCTGGAGGCAAAAAATGTCCGTTGTTGATTAACAGATCTCTGATGTGCTGATTAGATTTAAAAATAATTTCATCTTCATAATAAGAATCATATTCAGGAATTTTGGAATATTTATTTTGAAAGCCAAGTCCCAATCGATTCAAATGAATGTAAACTTGTCCCAATAATTCTACGGTATTTTTTCTCCATTCAAAATGGGAATTATCCTTACTCGATAATTGTTCAAATTCTCTTTTGAGAACTGCATTCTGCCTTTCTGTTCTTTTGTGAAAAAAGTATGCAATGGCTGATGTAAATAAAGCAATCACGATCGAATTGCTTATTATTTGTTTTAATAATTCTGACATGACGAGTTTTTTTGAGTTGGTTGTTAGCAATCACTAAGTTAGATTGAAAAGAAGAAAAATTTTCAGGTATTTTTACGGAAAATCATTGACTTTGAAAATGAGGTTTTTTAGAAAAAATCATCTTATTAGTTCATTAAAATTAAAATTTGAAGTAATTTTGAAAAATGATGAACTTGAATCAGATTTTTACGAATCAGCGCACAGGAAATAATCCACATACCAAAGCTTCACGAACAGATTTTCAGAGAGATTTCGACAGAATTATCTTTTCTTCGGCGTTTAGAAGACTGCAGAATAAAACGCAGGTTTTTCCGCTTCCGGGAAGTGTTTTTGTACACAACCGTCTGACGCATTCTTTGGAAGTTTCGTCTGTGGGAAGAAGTTTAGGAAGTGTTATCGGAGAATTTATTCACGATAATTATCAAAGTGATCTGACGGAAGATTCTAAAAGTTTTTATCTTCACAATTTAGGAAATGTAATTGCGGCAGCTTGCCTTTGTCATGATGTTGGAAACCCTGCGTTCGGACATTCGGGAGAAGATGCTATTGCAAGTTATTTTGATCGAAATGAAAATGATCTTAAACCTAAATTCAACGAAAAAGAATGGGCTGATCTGGTTAATTTTGAAGGAAATGCCAATGCAATAAGGGTTTTAGCTCAACAACAACAGGGAAAAGATGCGGGAGGAACTCAGTTAACGTTTGCTACGTTGGCGAGTATCGCTAAATATCCGTGTGAAGCGATTGCAAGAGATAAGAAAATTATTCACAGAAAGAAATTCGGTTTTTTTCAAAATGAAAAGGATATTTTTCTTGAAATTGCAAAAGGAACAAATTTAATCTCAGAAAGCGAAGAACCTCATATTTTCAAGCGACACCCGTTTGTTTGGCTGGTGGAAGCTGCGGATGATATCTGTTACAATATTATCGATATGGAAGATGCTCACAGATTGGGTATCGTTTCAACTGCGGACTGTCAAAACCTGTTTTTTGAGTTAGTAAAATCAGAAACCGATGATGTAGACAGAGTCAAAAGAAAGCTTGATTCTATTGGAAATGACAACGAAAAAATTTCATATTTACGAGCGAAAGTTATTAATGCTTTAATTAATAAGTCGATTTCAATGTATAAACAGAACTTTGATAAAATTCTTGAAGGAAATCTTGACAAAGCTCTGCTTGATATGTATAAAGGTGAAAATAAAGCATTACAGGATATTGCAAGCTTTTCTGTTGAGAAAATTTACAACCATAAAGCGGTTGTTGAAATTGAAAACGCCGGCTATAATGTAATGTATGAATTGTTGGATCATTTCATTCCGTCAATTTTAAAATCAGAAGAAAAAATTAAATCCTACGACATAAAAGCGTTGAAATTAATCCCAAAACAATTCATCTACGAAAACGGAACTGATTACCAAAAAGTTCTCGGTGTGATCGATTTTGTTTCGGGAATGACAGATAATTATGCCACTGATCTTTACAGAAAAATCAAAGGAATTGACATTGGAATGACCATGTAATCAATTCTATTTATTCAATATTTTAGAAGCATCTTCAATTAATGATTCCATTAATGTTGATGCTTTTTTATGTTTTAAAATTGGAGCGATTTGTCCTGACCAAAAGAAAACCAATTCGTGTTTCTTTTGTTCCAGCGCTGCTTTTCTCATGGATGAAATGAAAGTCGTCTGCAAAGGAAACGGTAAGGTTTGATCTGTTGCAGTTAAGAGTTTTCTTGTGATTTCTGTTGTAATTCCGCGTCCTAATCTTCCGGTGTACGCTCTGGAAAGGGTAGTGGATTTTGCAGCATTTGAAAAGAGAAATTCTTTGTGAATTGGCAATGCTCCGGATTCTTCGGTTGCTAAAAATGCAGTTCCGATTTGTGCGGCTTCTGCTCCTAAAGTCATTGCTGCAGCGATTCCGCGACCGTTGGCGATTCCGCCAGCAGCTACGATTGGAGTTTTCACTTTATCTCTAACCAATTGAATCAAAGCAAAAGTTCCCGTCGTTGAAAGCTCGGCTTTATCCAAAAAAGATGGTCTGTGACCGCCACTTTCAAAACCTGATGCGACAATCACGTCTACACCAGTGTTTTCCAAGGCGATGGCTTCGTCTAACGTTGTGGCATTTCCTACAACGATCGTTCCCTGATTTTTTAATCTTTCAATAATATCAGGATTTAAAAGTCCAAACATAAAGCTGAAAACTTTAGGTTTAATATCAAAAACAACCTGCAGCTGATTCTGAAATCTCGACTCAAAAGAGGGTGGAAGCGCAGGAACCTCAATATTTAAGCTGTCATAATAAGGCTTGAAAAGTTCAACCGTCTTTTTATATTGATTTTCAGTATGTTCCTGATCAATAATATCATGATCGTTTACCCAAAGATTGAGGTTGTAAGGCTTGTCTGTCTTTAATTTTATCTGTTTATCAATTTCGTAAATTTCTTCGGGAGACGATGTATAAGCTCCGAAACCGCCCAATCCACCGAGATTGCTAACTGTAGAGGTCAATTCGACCGTTGATAATCCGCCACCAAAAGGTCCCTGAAAAATTGGATATTCTATGCCCAATAAATCTGTTATTCTGTTTTTATTCCACATGATTTTGATGATTTTGGTTTAAAATTTAAAATTAAAGTTCTACATCAGTTAATGTTTTATTGACAATGAGCCATTTACCATCAATTTTATGGAAAGTTATAAAATTATAGTAATTAAAATCATACATTTTTACATTTAATTTTGCTGTAGCAATCGTGTTTATCACATCAATAGAGATGATTGTCGGCTTAAAATCTTTACCCGATTTTTGGGGACTTACTCTGCTTCCGACACCTTCAATATATTGTGTGGCGGTTTTGTAGTAAGGAACTCCTTTTATATCTCCGAAAAGCAGGGCATCTTTATGAAAAACCTGTTTCAGAAGCTCGGTATTTCCTTCATAGATTCCTTTAAAATAATATTGCTCGATGGCATTTCTTATTTCTGTTTGTTGTACTGTGTCTGTTTTCATGATCTTGATTTTTTGAGCAAAGCTGTTTACCGGAAAGATAAACAGCCATGCAAATAATAGTAGAACTTTCATTTTTACAAATTATGACCTGCGCCCATTCCTCCATCTACATTAATGATGGCGCCTGAGATAAATATATTTTTAGCAATCGCATGAACCATTTGAGCGACTTCTTGTGATTCTCCAATACGGTTGATTAAATGAATTCCCGCATTGTTGTCGATACTTTCATCGTGCATCGGTGTTCTGATCAACCCTGGTGCAACGACATTTACTCTGATATTGTCTTTTCCGAATTCTGCTGCCAGTTGCAATGTCAAAGCGTGAATTGCTCCTTTGCTTGAAATTGGTGCCGTTGACGGAGATTGTGCGATCGCATGATACACAAGTGGAGTTCCGATATTGATAATAACTCCATCTTTTTGTTTCTGCATTTGAGGAATTACGGATTGTGTGGTGAAGAATGTTCCTTTTAAATTGGTATTTAAAAATCTGTCTAAATAATCTTCCGTAACTTCTAAAAACGGTTTGTTCTCGTAAATTCCTGCATTATTAACCAGCACATCAATTAAACCGAATTTTTCAATCGCTGTTTTTGCTAATTTTTCTCCAACGGCTTTATCTGCAACGCTTCCTGCAACCATCGCAAGGTTTTCGCCTGCTCCTAATTCGTTGTAAACCTGTTGTAATTTCGATTCTGTTTGTGAATTAATTATCACATTATCACCTCTGTCAAGAAAGTAACGGGCAATTTCTAAGCCGATTCCTGATGACGCACCTGTAACGATTACTGTTTGTTTTTTCATGTCTGATTTATTGTTTTTCAGTTGAAAATCCTTGTTCTTTCAGGACAGTAACCTGTTCTCCGGCGTAACCCCAGTTGTCGTCTTCGATTTCATTGATCACGATGTGCGTCAAATGTGGATCTTTATTTAAAACTGTTGTTACAGCTTTACTTATTTCTCTGATTAATTGTTGTTTTTTTTCGCGATTAAGATCTTCGCGCAAAACATCTACTTTTATGAATGGCATGATATTAAATTTTTAAATGTTAAGTTTAATTTGAACTATTATTTTAACCGCAAAAGAGACAAAAGCTATTTGAACATTTAACCTTTATTTAATTATTAGAAAACAAAGTTTACAAAAGAAAAAATCAAATATTTTTTTAAACTTATGTGTTCTTTTTTTGCTGTTGTTAATGAGCTTAAGATAACTTATGTGTTAATCTTTTGTGGCTTTTGTGGTTGAAATAAGAATTGAAACAAATTTGTTGTTAATAAATTATTGTACGTCTGCGACTAAGTGAACATTTAGGTCAAAATTGTTGTAGATCAAAGTATCTCCAAGATTGCTGAAGAAATTTGATGATCTGAATTTGATGTTGAATTTTGTTCTGTCGATGACAATTTTAGTGTCTAAAACTGCAACGTTGTCTGTCTTCACGATCTGTAAAGTCGTTTCCAAAGAATGTGTAATTCCTTTGATGGTAAGATCTCCGGTTACGTGGTAAAAATTGTTTTCACCCGGTTCTGCGTGTTTGATCTCGAAAACTGCATCAGGAAACTGATCTGAGTTAAAGAAATCATCAGAAGCCAAATGATTGGCGAATTGTGCGTTTGTTTCAGAATCATCGATGTCAAGAATTTTAATTGATCTTATGTTGATGACAAATTTTCCTGAAGAAAGGATGTTGTTTTCAAAATTGAAATTTCCTTCTTTTACTTCGATTGTTCCGTTGTGAGCTCCGGTTACTTTTCTTCCGATCCATTCAACTAAACTGTTTTCGCTGTTTACTTTAAAATTTTTTGTATCCATTTTGATTTGTTTTAAATGATCATACAAATGTCAGCCGATTGAAGGAAAAAGTTACGTGATGTAGATCACGAAATATGGGAAAGTTTTAGAGCTGGAAGATGGGTGCTGGAAGTTAGAAGTTAGAAATTGTAGGATGGAAGATATTGATGTTTTAAAGATTTAGATTAAATTTTTAAAACAGATTTGCGTTTAATAATCAGAAATTACCACTCCAATGGTAGCTTCCAACACCCATCTTCCAACTTCCCACCATTTCTACTGATGAAGCCTGCTTAAAGTCTCTCTCGTAACTCCCAAATACGCAGCAATCAAATGTTTAGGAACTAAATTGTACAATTGAGGATAAAATGATAAAAGCTCTTCATACCTGAATTTCGCATCATTATTCATAAAGGAAAGAAGACGTTTTTGGGCTGCAACGTAGCCTTTATTCGTTCGCCACCTGAAAAAATGCTCAACTTCATGAATTTCTTTACAGATTTTTTCCCTGTCTTCATTAGAAATTGATAAAATACTTGCGTTGGTGATGCAGTCAACATTGATAGCTGCTCGGTTTTTGCTGTAAAGGGCGTCAAAATCTGTTACCCACCAGTTCGGCATGGCAAACTGCAGGATAAACATTTTCATACTGTCATTAAGGTAGAATGCTTTCAGGCAACCGTCGAGAACGAAATATTCGTGATCTACAAAATCTCCTTCCGTGATCAGCATTTGTCCTTTTTTTAATTTGATTATATTAAAATGTGAAAAAACATATTCAAACTGTTCAAAAGTAAGAGTCGTAAATTTTGAAATGTGTTCCTTTAATATTTCTCGAGCATCAACCATAATGGGTAATTAATATTCAAAAGTAAGTTTTTTATTAAAATATTTTCTCAAGAGTCTGAAAAATAATTTATGTTTTAAATCAAGTGAAAAGTGTTTTGGTTTTCAATGTATTAAATATGATTATTTTACCTATTTTTGAAAATATGGACTTTAAAAAATAAAACTATGATATATTTAGGTATTTTGGTCTTTTTCGGACTTATTACATTGTTTGCCTCTTTTTTCACTGTAAAGCAGGAATCTGCGGCAGTTGTAGAAAGATTAGGTAAATTTTTAAAAGTCAGTCACGCTGGTCTGCATTTGAAAATTCCGTTTTTGGATCAGATCTCTAAACGCTTGAATCTTAGAATTCAACAACTTGATGTTATCATTGATACCAAAACTTTGGATAATGTTTTCATTAAAATGAAAGTTTCCGTACAGTATCAGGTGATCAGAGAAAATGTAAAAGATGCATATTATCGTTTAGAAAATCCTGAAAATCAAATTACATCTTATGTTTTTGATGTTGTACGTGCAGAAGTTCCAAAAACGAAATTAGATGATGTTTTCGTAAGAAAAGATGATATTGCGGTTGCTGTAAAAAGTGAATTGCAGGAAGCAATGCAAAGTTATGGCTATGATATTATTAAAGCTTTGGTAACCGATATTGATCCGGATGAGCAGGTAAAACATGCCATGAACAGAATCAACGCTGCAGAACGTGAAAAAACTGCTGCAGAATACGAATCTGAAGCGCAAAGAATACGAATTGTTGCCGTTGCAAAAGCTGAGGCAGAATCTAAAAAACTTCAGGGACAGGGGATTGCAGATCAAAGAAGAGAGATTGCAAAAGGTCTTGAAGAGTCTGTAAAAATGCTGAATGCTGCAGGAATCAATGCACAAGAAGCTTCGGCATTAATTGTGGTGACACAGCATTATGATACTTTACATTCCATTGGAGCAAATAACAGAAGTAATTTGGTGTTATTGCCTAATTCGCCACAAGCAGCAAGCTCTATGCTGAATGAATTGGTTGTTTCTATGGCTGCAACGCAGAAAATGGATGAAGTTAATAAAGCGCAATTACCCGAACCTCCGAGAAATCATGAGCATTAAGATAGTTTGATGAAAATGTAAATCCCTTTCAATGCATATTGAAAGGGATTTTTTTTATTTCTTAGTTTTAGAAACTTCTTTCACTAAGGTATACTTGATTGAAGAACCATCCATCGGTGGATTTTCAATTTTTTCTGTTTTTACTTTTAAGACATATTCATATCCCGGTTCGTAGGTGAATCCGTTAATATTACTGTAAAAGTTGGTCCAGGCTCCTGATTGAGTTTCTTTTACCTGAAGACATTTCATAGGAGCAACTCCTGTACAATCTACAGTTTGTGGCCCGACGATAAATGTTTTTTCGTCTCCACCGGAAGCATTCGCTGCTGTTGTGCATTGCGTGATCGCAAATAAAGCTGCCGTTGCAATTGTTCCTTTTAAAATTGTTGTAATACTTTTCATAAGTCTGATTTAACTCGTAGGCGACAATTTCTGTGCCGAAATTTACAATATAGTCGTTGTTCTACTCTTGTTTTTTACTTTTTAATTAATTAATTTGAACGCCTTAATTTTAACCAAATAATACAAATATTAAAATATAAATAATGGATAATCAAATTCAAATTGAAAATTATAAGATTCAAAAACCTGAATCGTGGGCGGGAAATGTAGAAGATCAGGAGTTGATCAATAGAATAAAAGACTCTGATTTTGCTAAAAAACAAATTGAAGAAGGGAGAGATTATTGTTACTTTTTAGATAAAAAATATTATACAAGTAATACTGAAAATAGTGAATATGTCTGCATGGCTTATACCTTAAATGAGCCTGCTAATCTGGAAAGAGCATCCGTCACCGATATTGTGGTCGAAGAAAATGAAGTGTATAATATTCATCGAATCAGTGTTTTAAGAGAAGGTGTTTTGATAGATAAACTTCCTGATACTAAAATTAAAGTGCTGGACAGTGAAAATCAAAGCAGTGGAGGAGTTCTGAGCAGTAATAAGAAGATCAATATTACCATCAAAGATTTAAGATTGTACGATGTTTTAATTCTTGAAGATTCTCGTATAAAACCCTTTACAGATCGTGATTTTTTAAGAAAAGACTTCTCAAAATATGTTTGGGTAAGTCCTGACAATTATTGGGCTTATGGAAATTTTAAATTCACCTTCATTAATGATAGAGATGAGCAGATAGCCTACAAAAAAACGTTTTTCAGAGATGAAAAAGGTGATGTTTTACAACCTGAAATTAATTATTTAAAGAAAGGAGAAAAATTTATCATTGAAGAAGAGAATTACATCAATCCTGTTGATGCAGGCAGAGAAATTTTTCCTTTTGTAGATTTTGCAACAGATAAAAATTGGACAGAACTTTCTAATTATTTTGCTCCGATTTATGAGGAAATTTTTAATAAATCTTCCTTAAAAGACTTTGCTCCGAATTTGGTTGAAAAACTTGATGCAATCATTGATCAGGATGAAAAGCTTCAGTTTGCGATCGAATATGTTCAAAATAATATCTATTACATTTTCAATGCAGATGAGATGAATGGTCACAAGCCTCAGGAGCCTTCTGTAACCTTTGAAAATAAACAGGGAGACTGTAAGGCAAAATGTGTTTTACTGAAAGTTATTCTGGATTATATTGGTGTTGATTCTTCGGTTGTTTTGGTGAATTTTCATACAGATTATTACATTAAATATTATCTTCCGTCGTTGCTTTCGTTCAATCATGTTGTGGTGAAAATCAATTATAAAGGAGAAGAATATTTTGTGGATGCGACGATTCGTGATGAATTCGGATTGATTGAAAATAGAGGATTCATCTATTTTATGCACTATCTTGAAGCAAAACCCAATCAAAATTTGAGCACAAGAAAAGCTTACAAATATCCTTACTATTGTGTTGATGAAAAGGTTGAATTTAATGCTCAAAATACAACAGGTATATTAAAATTAACCACCACTTACAAAGGAAATCGCGCCAATGCGATGAGACGATATTTTAAAAATACTAATAAAAGAGAGGTTGTCGACAGCTGGAATAATTTCCTGTTTTATAGCTTGAATTATTCTAGTGACAGAAACGGAACCGACCTTAGAGATATCTTTAAGGATGCCTTAATAGACATTGTAAGTGACGATAAAAAGCTGAATGAGTTTAAAATTCATTATCACGCCAAGATTGAAAATCCATATTATGTTGATCATCAGAAAAACCGTTTCTTAATGTATTTTGACAGAAACCTTGTGAAGGCAAGCGCAAGAGATTTCATGCATAAAGATCTTCCTTTCTGGCATAATTTCGACAGTGAAAAGTATGAAATAAGTCTTTACACAGATCAAAAAATAGATACTGAAGAAAAATATACTGTTCAGGAAAGTACAATCAATAATCCATATTTTGATTTTACGAGCCGTAAAAAAATAACTAAAAACGGTGCTACAGTTAATATCGAATACAAACCTTTAGTTAATCTTGAAATTCCACAGAATGACTTTGAAACATTCAGGACAGATCATCATACGGTGGCTGATAGTAATTTTGGATTGGGAATCGATATTATTGAACCGGGGTTAATGAATATGCTTAAATTTAGCTTTAAAAAGAGGTTTAAATAGTTTAGAATTAAGAATTAGGAATTAGGAATTAATTTTTAATAATGTTCTAAACTCTCTTTAAATAGTTGGAGTTTCGGCGGGTTTGCAAAGCAAACCCGCCGAAACTGTTTTATATTATCTAAGTCTGATTTCCTATGGAATGACAAATGTTGTGGTTAATCTTTTGAATGTAAATTTTAACGCTCAGTTTGTGGAATCTAAACATAGTTATTTTATAGCGTCAAAGCTTAATTTAATCTAATCCTACAACTCTTGTGATAAAAACTATTCCCAAGGCTGCTTAGGTCTGCTAATTCCAATAAAGCTTTGCTTTCCGATCAATAACTCGAAAAACAATTTGAAATCTGAAATCAATGACCACAGCGGATATTTAAAAGTTGCAGGTTTATTCTTTTCGATCAAAGCGTGGCTTAACCAAGCGAAACCATAACCAAAAATTGGAACGTACCATAAAAATCGTTCTTTCCCTGAGCTGATTACATATCCGATCACTAGAAATACTAATAACGTTCCTATAAAATGGAAAACTCTGGTTCCCGTTCTACTATGTTCGGTAAGGTAAAATTGGTAAAATTCTTTGAATGTTTTTATTCTTTCAGACATGGCATTTTAGTTTAAGTTCTTGAGGAGTGTAAAGCAATAAGTTCGCCAACTTTTTAAGCAAGATCATTAAAAGTAAAAAGGCAAAACTGCGATCTCACAATTTTGCCTCTTCAATATATTTTATTTCTAACTTTTTGAAAGCTAAGCTTTCCTAAGTTTACTGTGTCTGTAACCGTAACAGAAATAGATAACCAAACCTAATGCGAACCACAATCCGAACCAGAACCAGTTTTCGTGGCTCATACCTGTTAAAAGATATAGACAAGAGCTTAAACCTATTAAAGGAATTAAAGAGAAATTCTTAATGAAGGTTACAACACACAGAACTAAATTGAAAATAATATAAACAACAATAGAAGCTCTAAACTCACCTTCTTTAGGATCGTTCCAATCTTTTAAACTATTGAAAAATTCCGGTTGCCATAAGTAAAAACCAATTAATCCTCCAATAAAAATAACAGGAAAAATAATCTTACCATTAATATATGGAAGGTGAAATCTACCTTTGATCTTTTCTTTAGCAGGAAGCATTAAAACTCCTGCACAAACTAAAACAAACGCGAAAATCGTCCCGATACTTGTAAAATCAAGGATAAAAGTTTTATCTGTAAATAGGATAGGAACACCCACCGCAATACCTGTGACAACGGTAGCAAACGATGGTGTCTTATATTTTGGATGCACTGTTTTGAATTTTTCAGGCATCAATCCGTCACGGCTCATCGCGTACCAAATTCTCGGCTGCCCCATTTGGAAAACCAATAATACAGTCGTAATCGCAACAATTGCAACAAAAGAAACGGTAAGTTCCATCCAGGCAACATTAGCATTCGATTTTTCAAATATAAATGAAAGTGGATCTCCGATACCGTCGAATTTTCTGTAATCAACCATTCCGGTTAACACTAAGGTTAATGCAATATAAATTACCGTACACAATACAAGTGAAATGATCATTCCTTTTGGTAAGGTTTTCTGAGGATCTTTCGTTTCCTCGGAAAGTACGCTTAACGCATCAAAACCAATATAAGCAAAGAAAACTCCGGAAACAGCACTCATAACTCCTGCAAAACCATTCGGCATGAATGATGCAACATGAGTTTCTGGGTTAACGGGCGTCCAGTTTTCAGTATTAATATAAGCAAATCCAACCAAGATAACCAAAACGATTACGGCTAATTTTAGGATAACCAAAGAGTTGTTAAAGTTCTTACTTTCTTTTACTCCAACGTAACATAACCAAGTGATTAACCCGTTGATAACCAAAGCCGGAACATCAACGATGAATTTTAAACTTCCCAATAAAGGAGCTGATTTCCAAGCATTAAGTAGTTCTTTATTTTCAGAGCCGTTCATGAAAGCTTTTTTGGCTTCAGTATAACTACAGGTTAAATAATCAGGAATATGCATTCCGAGTCGCTCGAGAAAGCTGGTAAAGTAATCTGACCATGAAAAGGCGACATAGATATTTCCGAAAGAATATTCCATAATCAGCGCCCAGCCGATGATCCAGGCGATTAATTCACCAAAACTGGCGTAAGCATAAGTATAAGCTGAACCCGCAGTCGGAATTCTACTCGCAAATTCTGCGTAGCAAAGAGCTGTAAATCCACAGGCAAAACCGCAAATCAAATATAACAAAATAACACCGGGACCTCCTCTGAATACAGCTTCTCCCAAACTGCTGAAGCTTCCCGCTCCGATAATTGCCGCAATACCAAAAAAAACGATATCCCAAACACCCAAAACTCTCAAAAGATTCGTGGAAGTATCTGTCTCTGAATAGTTTTTCCTTCTAAAAAGTTGATTCATCAATGTCTATATTTGATTTGAAAAAAACAAATGTAATTATTTCTGTGAAATAATTAAGATTTTCTTAATATTTCTTATGAGAAAGTTAATAAGTATTAAAAAATAATCCACTTACTAACAATATGTTAAAAGGCTTGTTTATACAATATCTTTTCAATATTTTCGTTGATAAATTGTGGATAAAATCTCTCTATAAATTTAAAATATTTGGCATTCACTTTAGCCTTACCCATTTTAAAATTTGATATTAATGAAATCAAAAAAAATACTTTTAGCGGCTGCTGTATTTTATTTCGGAATTTCCGAAGGACAGCAGTCTCAATACTTTACCCAGCAAGATAATTACAGGTTCAGTTTAGCCGAAAATCTTTATCAGACCAAAATATACAATGCTTCTCAGTACGAATATGCGAGACAATATTTTTATAATCAAAATTTGTCGAGGTCGAAAAAAGAGGCTGCACAGTTCTTTGATAATGTAATTGGCGTTATTCTTCAGAAAAATCATGCTGAAGAAGGATTAACCGCCTTTATGAAAGAATATCCGAACTCTGCCTATTTTGCTCAGGCAAATCTTCCTTTGGCGGATTATTATCTGGCTAAAAAAGATTTTCCGAAGGCATTGGAAACGTTGAAAAAGGTTAACCAATATCAACTTTCAAAAGAGGAAAACACGCAGTATATTCTGAAATTAGGTTATGCTAAATTCATGATGGGCGATTCTAAAGGGGCAACTGATGCCTTGGAAGAAGCCTATAAAACTGCTGATGATTCTCAAAAAGGCGACATTGCTTATATGTTGGGACATTTGTATTATTCGAACAGACAGAATGATAAAGCTTTCCAATACTTTGATTCTGTGAAAGATCAGCCAAAATATTCGAAACTGGTTCGTCCTTATTATGTACAGATGTATTATAACGACAAGGATTACGATAAAGCCATTTCAGAAGGAAATCTTTTATTAAATGAAGATATTTCTGCTGCTTATAAAGCTGAGGTTCATAAGATCATTGGTGAAAGCTATTTCATGAAAAATGATTATACTTCTGCTTATCCTCACTTAAAAGATTACTTGAGTGTTCAGCAAAATCCGTCTGAAAATGACCTTTATGAAATGGGATTTGTTGCAGCTCAGCTTAAAAAATATGATGAAGCGGTTTCTTATTATAACCAATTGTTAAACAGTAATTCAGCTTTAGCTCAAAATGCTTACTATCAGCTTGGAAATGCCTATTTGGCGGTTGATAAAAAACAGGAAGCACTTTCGGCTTTCCGTTCGTCTTATCAGATGAATTATGATCCGAAGGTTAAAAAACTGGCTCACGAACAATATGCAAAGTTAAGCTACGATATTGGAAATCCGTTTGAAAGTCCGTCTGCGGTTATTCAAAGTTATATCAATGAGAACCAAAATGCGGCGAATGCTTCTGAAATGAGATCACTTTTGGTGAAATCATATTTATATTCAGGGAATTTTAAAGAAACGCTGAATGCGATTGACAAACTTCAAAGTTCGTCTCCTGATATTGATAAGGTGGATCAGGAAGTTTCTTATTTATTGGGAACGGAAGAATTCAACAAAGGAAATTATGATGAAGCTGAGAAATATTTCTTAAGAAGTTTAGGCTTTAATATTAATAAAGAATTCAATAACAGAGCTTTATATTGGTTGGGGCAGGTTTATTATCAGAAAGGAAATTATCCGTCTGCAATCGTTCGTTATGAAAAATTGCTTACCGAAACTTTCCCTGAAAAACAGCAATTGCCTTATGATTTGGGATATGCTTATTTTAAATCTAAGAAATTTGATCAGGCAGCAACTTATTTTAAGCAGTATTTAACCAATCCAAAACCTGAGTTTAAAAATGATGCAGAACTTCGTTTAGCAGATATTTATTACGCAAATAATGATCTGAATGAAGCGATCGCGATCTACGATAAAAATGAAGATGCAACTGATTATACTTTATTCCAAAAAGCGATGGCTTTAGGATTTAAAGGAGATACTCAGGCAAAAATCACCAACTTAAAAAATCTTTTATCTAAGTATCCGGGCTCTGAATATTACGACGATGCTCAGTATGAAATGGGAACTGCTTATGCAGCTCAGGATGATTTTGCCAATTCAAATGATTTCTTCGGAAAAGTGATTAAAACTTCTTCGGATAAAGATTTAATAGCCAACGCTTCGATTTACAGAGCGCAGAATTATATCGATCAAAATCAAAATGATAAAGCTTTATCTGAGTTAAAATCTCTTGGCGATCAGTATAAAAATACAGCGTACGCAGAAAAAATCGTTCAGGCTGCAAAACCTATTTTCACGAAAAACGGTGATGTTGCAGGATATGAAAGTTTCGCTAAAAATATTGGAGTAAATGTTGATGCTTCGGAAATTGATGAAATTAACCTATCAACAGGAAAACAATATTTCACCAAGAAAGATTATAAAAATGCAATTTCTTATTACGAGAAATATTTAACGCAAAATCCGACAGGAGAGGGGCTTTATCAGGCTAAATATGAGCTTGGAGAAAGTTATTATCAAACCAACAATACGACAAAAGCACTTTTAGTTTTACAGGAAGTTGCGGATGTTCAGAATGATTATCAGGATGATGCGCAGACTCGTTTAGCTCAAATTTATGTTGCGCAAGGAAATAGCGCTGATGCTAAAAAATATTTGGAGAACCTTAAAAACTCATCAGATGTCAACATTAAAAACTACGCGAATGTAGAATTGATGAAGATGTATGCAGACGAAAAGAATTTCTCTCAAGCTGAAAAGTTAGCTGATGCTGTTATTTCAAACAATAAAAATTCGGCTGCTGTAATTGAAACTGCGAAGGTGATCAAGGCTAGAAGTTTGATGAATTCAGGGAAAGATAAAGATGCTCAGACAGCTTATACTTCTCTTGAAAAGTCTTCAAATACAGAAGTTGCGGCGGAAGCTCTTTACGCAAAAGCATTCTATCAAAACAAAGGGAAAGCTTTCAAATCTTCAAACGAAACGATCTTTAAATTGGCCAACAATTACTCTTCTGAAGAATATTGGGGTGCAAAAGCGCTGGTGTTGATGGCGAAGAATTATGTAGGCTTAAAAGACAATTATCAGGCGAGTTATACTTGTGATCAGATCATTTCTAATTACAAAGATTTCCCTGAGATCGTGGCTGAAGCAAAAGAGGTTAAAAAACAGATTAAAAAGTAAAGTAGTAAAAAGGTAGCATGATTTAGGGCTTAGGATTTAGGGACGCTACTTAAATATTGATAAATTATGATGAAATATATTCTTCCAATCATATTTCTAGGGATGTCGTCGGTTGCGTTTTCCCAGATCAAAGAAGAAAAACTGATTCTTAATAAAAAAAGAGAACCGGAAGTAAAAAAGATCGAAAAAAAGAAAACTTCTGTGGAAACAATTAAAAATTATCCACCGGAAGAGAAATCTCAGAATCCTGTAAAATATACAATTACAGACGTTCCTGCGGTTTCTGATTTCAAAACTTCAACCATTCAGGGACAGGACGTTACTCCAAAGTTTGAGGGGACAGCTCAAAATAATTATCTCCAATTCGGAATGGGTAATTATGGTAAAATTTTGGGTGATATGAATATCTCAAAAACCCTTGAAAATAAGCTAGAAGTTGGCTTGGATGCTCATTTTCTTTCTACTTTAGGGTTAAAAAAAGAATATGCCTGGGATTCTAAGCAAAGTGCAGCAACAGTTGGTGCTTTCTTGAATTCTTACGGAGAAAAAGGGAAGTTCAACTTAAATGCTGAATATGGCTTAAATAACAACAATTACTACGGGATTTATGCATTAGATCCGGGTGATGTAGATTTGGATCAAAGAGTTAATCAGTTTAAAGTAAACGGTTATTATGACTTTTATTCAAACGAAATTTTAAATGATGTAAGAGTAAAATCTTCGTTCTTAAAAGATCATTTTGATGCAAAGGAAAATCAGGTTTCTATCTTGGCGAATTTGTCTAAACATGGCGTTGAGGTCGGAGGTTCCGGAATTACGTTGAATGCAGACTTAGGAGTTGGTTTGGAAGCTGTGAAGTCGGAATTTGCGATCAGAGATAAAAACTCTTCTAACTTTTTTAATACAAGCTTAACTCCAAAAGTAACTTTCAGAAAAGGAGAGTCATATTTGATGTTAGGTTCATCTTTTTCATTTTTAAATGCTAAAAACAATAACGATTTGTTAGCAGAGCAAATGAAAAACAGTAAAACATATTGGTTCCCACAAGCTGAATTCCAGTTTGCGGCAGCGAAAGAATTTAAGTTTTATGGTGGAGTAGATGGAGGATTGAAATTAAACACTTATTCAGATCTTTTACAGCAAAATCCTTTCATCGTTTCTGATCAGTATTTAAAACCAACTGAAACCAAATATCATTTTTATGTTGGTTTAAGAGGTGATATTGATGAAACTCTTAAATATGACGTCTCTGCAGGTTATGGAAAAATGAGAGATATTATGTTCTTTAAAGCGAATAGTATTTTTGATAATATTTACACGCTTAACCGCTCTGCTTATAACTATGCAAACACGTTCTCCGCAGTTTATGATGACGGAAATGTAAGTGATATTAAAGGAAGTTTACAGTATTTCCCATTAGAAAACCTAATTGTAGATGCAGAAGTGAAGTTTACGAAGTTTGATCTAAAGAATTACGACAATATTTACAACGTTCCATTGCTTAATGCAAGTATTGGAGCTAAATATACCATGCTAGATAAAAAATTATTGCTAGGTTTCAAAGGGATTTTTGCAAGCGACAGAACAACGAATTCTTTTGCTATTGAGGGAGTTGGAAGTCCGATGATGTATCAGTCAACAGAGAATACCGACGATAAAGTTGGTGGTTATGCAGATTTAAATCTTTCCGCAGAGTACAAAATTCATAAAAATTTCAGTATTTTCGCGATTGGAAACAATCTTTTCAACTCAAATTACCAGACGTACAAAGGATATAAAGTTCTTGGTGCACAGATTTTGGGAGGTGTGAAGATTACGTTTTAGAGTTTGAGTGTAGGAGAGTTTGAGAGTAAATGAGTTGAAAAAACTCTAAAACTCTCCTACACTCAAACCCAAAAGCCGGCTTCGTAGTTCAACTGGATAGAATATCGGATTTCGGCTCCGAGGGTTGGGGGTTCGAACCCCTCCGAAGTCACTCTAAGGGGAAAGTCACTTTTATTAGTGATTTTTCCTTTTTTTTATTTTGTAAAAGGTTGTTAATTACCAATATAAAAGATAGTGCAGAGTTGATCTGGGTGTTAGAAAATTTGTTTCGTGAAATTCGAGTTTTTGAGCAAAAATCGAACACATTATCGTTTTTTTAGTTTCATTATCCCCTCTAGCATATAGCTGAGAGAGGTTTGGTAATACTTTTAGCACCTGATCAAGTTTTGTTTTGATGTCGGTGTTTTTACGATTCAGCTTTTGATTTTGTTGATCCATTTCAAATGCATCAATTTTTTTTTACTTTCATTTTTAATCATCTGAATGATCTTCAAAGATTACTTGTCCAATAGTTATTTGATTTTGAATGCAATATCTCTCCAATCTCTCATGCTGATCGCGCTGAGAGTAACCTTTGTCAGCTTGTTCGTCTGTAGAAACTCTAATGTATAAATCTGCTATTTGCATAATCGTGGGTTTGATGTTAACATTATGGCTATCAAGCTAATGTAGTAAAAATTTATTTTAAAATATAGTTTTTAATAATAAGATCTGCCAACTGGTGTGCAAAATCCATTATACTCATGACTTCGTCATCTGTTGGATTTAACCCAGATTCTGTAAGAATCTTTTTAGATCTTTCAAAGGAAACTTTTTTTAAAGTATTCTGTGAAAAGTCTATAATTCTATCCTCCGATTCGTTTTTCCGATCGCTTTTTTGTGAAGAAATCTTTTTCATAAGCACTCATCATATCTAATTTCTTATCGTTGATTTAATCTATTGACTTACATTAAATTATGAATGGTAATTATGGAGGATGTAAGTTTGACGTACGTTCGTATTATTTGTCTTTTGATGTCTTTTAATTTACATCTGTGTTCATAAAAGTATTTTACGATCCTCCGAAAAAGAATATTCAAAAAGTTTTAGAAGATTTTTATAATGCAGGCATTGCTGTGAAGATCATTACCGGAGAGAGTTCTGAAACGAAAGAAGCGATTGCAAGACAAATCTGTTTTCTATCAATTGGTTTTCCAAAACGGAAATAAAATATGCGCGAACCCTAAATATAACATTTTTGTGGGATACTGCGGTATCCACAGATTAGATGAATATTCTGAAAGGTATTATAAATAAAGTATTTAAGCCTGTGATTAAAAAGTTGAAACTAATTGCTCCTGAATAATAGCTAAATATCAGAATCTTTATAAATCTTATGGATTTTAAAGAGTTTTCGAACATTTTTTCCTTTCATTTTGGTATTTTTTTTAACTTGTGAAAAAATAAATAATGATTACAGTCGGAATTATCGTTGCCATTTTGGCTATTACTATCATTTGGGCGATCTCGGTTTACAACGGATTGGTAAATAAAAAGGTCAACGTGCAGGAAGGGTGGAGCTCGATAGACGTATTTCTGAAAAAGCGAAATGACTTGATTCCCAATCTTGTAGAAACAGTAAAAGGCTATGCATCACACGAATCGTCGGTTTTGCAAAATGTAGTAGAAGCCAGAAATCTTTCCGGCAAAGCGCAGTCTGCAAAAGAACAGGGGGTAGCGGAATCTACTATGCAAAATGCAATGATGAACCTATTTGCGGTGGTAGAAAACTATCCTGACCTGAAAGCCAACAGTAATTTCATCTCTCTCCAACAGGATTTGAACGCCTTAGAGGATGATATCGAGATGGCGAGAAGATACTACAACGGCACGGTAAAGGAGAATAATATTGCCATTGATGTTTTCCCTTCCAACGTGATTGCCAATACTTTCAAATTTGAGAAAGCGGAATTTTTTGAAATTCAAAATGCGAGTGAGCGCGAGGTGACGAAAGTTAATTTCTAACTTTAAATAATGAAATCCTACTACGCCAGTTTTGATGCTTTCCCTACCAGCAAAGGTGCATCTACTCACATCAGCCACAGTTTGCAGGCCCTTTCCGAAATTGCTGATAAAGTAGATGTGTACTGTCTGAAAGGTAATTCTGCCATAGATCTCGAACTAGCAGAAAATGTGGAAATCCATCCGTTTTATTATGAGGATGAGTCTCAAAATTATCTGGAAAGAGCCCAGCTTTTTTCTGAAAAAGTCTACAGTTGTACGAAACTTTCCGATGAAAAAGGAATTGGACAGTTTCGCGATATCTGGAGCGGATTAGGAATGATAAAACAAACTCATCTCAAAACGATTTTTGAAGTCAATGCGTTGACATCCATAGAATTGCCGGTAAGATTCCCTCTCTTAACACCCTCTCTCATTACTGAAATCCAGAATATTGAATTGACTTGCCTTGAAGCTTGTGATCATATCGTAACACCGTCTGCAGTCACAAAAAAATATTTGACAGAAAAGTTTTCGATTGACAAGGACAAAATCTCTGTTATCCCAAACGGTGCGGAAGCATTTCCAAAAAGTGAAAAACCTGTTGACCTTCCTGTAGATTATATCGTTTATTTCGGAGCGTTGCAACCTTGGCAAGGATTGGATGTTCTGCTGAAATCTTTCCAGTATTTGAAAGATTATCAAAATTTGAAATTAATCATTTGCTCTTCCGTTAAAGAAAAAGTGACAAAACCTTATCATAAATTAATTGAAAATCTAGGAATCCAAGATCAGGTCATTTTCAGATATGAATTAGGTAAGGAATCGCTCTACACCATCATCCAGCACGCAAAAGCGTCCATTGCACCGTTAAAATTTGGAGATCGTAATGTGGTGCAAGGCTGTTGCCCTATCAAAATTTTAGAATCTATGGCCTGTAAAACGCCAATTGTTGTCGCAGAATTGCCCGTAACCCAAGAGTTGCTGACGGAAGACGATGCCTACTTTTTCTGGCCGGAAGATGAACTGGATCTCAGCCGATGCATCCGTTTTGTTTTGGATAATCCAGAAATGACCAATCTAAAAGCGCAGAATGCATTCAACAGGTTCCAAAAGCAATTTACATGGAATCATCACAATGAAAAATTACAAAAAGTATATCAAAATTTAATGTAAACTATGGCAGAATATTATAATATCCAGTTGACTACGGAAGATATGGCGCCTATTGAAAGAGCGCATCTGCACCGTGGTTTCAGTTCAAAGAAAACACCTCTGAAATGGATCAGATTCTTCAGAATGTGCGTTTTGCAACGCGAACTATCCCTAAAAAAGAGAAAGAAAAAAACCAACACACTTTGGATTGCGTATTTTATTATTGCCATTGCAATGATCTTTCTGGTCCCAAGTTACTGGTTTGTAGTCAACATCATTTTGTTTGTGGTAGTTTTAGTAATGGATGTGCGAAACAGAAGAGAATTTAGAAAGAATTATACAGATGGTTATGACTTTTTCTCGGATTACTTTTCCGCCTTATTTACATTGATAGAAGAAGAACTTCCACAATTAGGAACTATCCACTTTACTGCGAATGTGAAGGAAACATTGGCAGGCGTAGAACATTTGAAATCCGCTGAGGACGCTACATTTGAAACACCAGGTTTCATCTCTGGTAAAGAGGAGTTTTATGAAAAAGAAATTGGACAGGGCTACTGCACACTGAAAGATGGTGCAGAAGTTAGCTTCAGCTTTGTGGAAAAAGTGAGAAAACGCATTATCAACAAGAAAGGACTCAGCGGGAAAAGGAAAACGAAAGAGAAATATAAATCCGTCTATCCTTTTATTCTAAAGTTAAAACTTCCGAAATCCATCTATCAGCTAAAAACCGACATTGATAAATCTGATATCCAACTGGAAGAAGATGAATCATTTTATTATATGAAAGCGCGGAGAAAATTTGATGTCAAGGACGAAAATCCAGATGATTACAGTGCCTATCAGTACAATTCCACTCCTTTATTTTCCGTAGAATATTTTTCTTTGGAGGTCGTTAACTTATTCAATATCTGCTACGGATGCTTTACCTTAAAATAAGACTGAGATTATGGATCAAAATATAAAATGTCAGGAAAAATTAGGTTTGTTTCTCGTGGACGATTGTCCTGCTGTTGCCACGGAACAATGCGCAAACTGCAACAAAAACGTTTGCAAAAATCATATCTTCCGTCAGAATGAAAATGGCAAAGATCAAAAACTTTGTCTGACGTGTAAAGCCGTTCTGGATCCCAGACTGACTTCCAAGATCGAATTATACTCGCCGGACCGATCAGTCTGGAGGAAAAAAATGATGAACAGGTTCCATACCGAATATCCATTTCTGGTGACTATGGCAAGCCAGTACGGCGCACTGTTTGACACGGTTTTGTTCACAGATTTTTCCGATCATTCCGGTGACACTTCATCTTTTGACAGCTAAATTTTATGAAACTGTTGCTGGTAACCCAAAACTATCCTCCGTCCAAAGGCGGAATGGCAGAATCCTGTGGAAGGATTGTCCGGAATCTGAAAAGAAAAGGTTGTGAAGTCCACGTCCTACACTTTTCCAACCGGCAGAAGCCTTATCTGATTAAGACGGAAACCAGCGGAAACTACAGCGCGCTTGGCATCTTTGATACAGAAGAATATACTCTGAATCTGGCGACATTATTCCTGGAAAAGAAAAAGGAATTTTTAGATGTTGATGCAATTATAGCTTTTGGTGGATATCTACCTATGATGTGGACGCCTATCATCAGCCAGTTTTTTGGGAAACCTTTGTACACTTGTATTCGGGGGAATGATTTTGACGAAGGCTTATTTTCCAAAAAGAGAAACTCACTTTTCTATGCCCTGGAACATTCGGAAGCGATATTGTCTGTCTGTATGGAGAAACAAGAAAAAATTGCAAAACTTTTCCCTTCAAAAAAAATATTTTATACACCGAACGGAATTGATGCCTCTTTTTGGAATCTTAATGAAAATGAAAAAAAGAAGACTTATCAAAGAAAGCAAGACTTAACTGCCAGAAAGGTTATTCTCATTGCAGGACAACTTAAATTCAAGAAGGGAATTCGCCATTTCATCGAGTCTTTTGATCAATTTCATTTCAAAAGTGAATACGAACTCTGGATGATTGGTGATCTACCCGAAGAAGTTAAACTTTTTATCAATACTTTTGATTTGAATGTTAAACTCTTTCCGTTTGTCTCCAAATACGAAATGCGCAGCTTTTATGATATGGCAGATATTGTTTGCATCCCTTCTTTGTATGACGGAATGCCTAATGTTTTACTAGAAGCTGGCGCGTCAAAAAGGCTGATTATTGCTTCCGAAGTTGGCGGAATTCCGGATGTTATCCAGCATAAAAAATCGGGGCTTTTATACCATCCTTTGGAAGCCAATGCATTATTGGATGTTTTGATTCACTATCATCAGTTAACTGAAAATGATAAGGAATTAATAAAAAATGAAATTTACAACACTGTCAGTCAAAAATTTACAGAACAAAACGAAATACAAAACTATCTAAACCTATTCACGTTATGAAAAAAATTACAATCCTGTTTTTAGTGTCTTTTTTAAGCTTAAATTCTTGCAAAAAGGAAACCCAGATCAGCAATCTGCCAACTACGGAGAAAATAGAAACCAAAGCCGGCAACTACTCTTCGGACTATGTTATTTCCGATAAAGACGGGAAAGCAATCGGTGGTTTTACGGTGAATCCTCCGAAAGTTCAGTTTGGGTCGGAAACTTATACTGCAAAAGAAAAAGAAGACAAAAGGAAATATTACAGCAATGGTACACAACGCTACGAAGTGAAGCTAAAAGATGATACATACAAGCTGAGAGATGCCAGTTCCAAACTCCTTTGGAAAGTAAAAACCTATCCGGACAAAATCAAAATTGCTGATAACGAAGAAAATTTGAATCCTTATGAGGTTAAAAGTAACAACGGCGCAATCGAAGTTTCTAAAGACGGAAAAGTCATTAATACAGTGAAAGTTGCAGGCAATGAAATCTCTGTAAACGGACAGCCAGCCTATAAAATTTCGCAAACGTCTGACAGCTTTGCATTGGGGATACTGAGTATAGATCAGATTCCGATGGATCAAAGATTATTACTTCTTACCGAATTTCTTTATCAGAAAAAATGATATTGATTTATGCATATGGTTCAGGATTAGGTCATCTCAAAAGGGTGACCTCCTTTCTGAAACGTCAAAATTATGCTTCTGAAAACTGTATTTTGCTGACCAATTCGGTCTTTTCGGAATTTTGGAAATCGGGGTGGAATGTGGTTCAAAAGGAAGATTTGTTTTTTTCTTCTGCTGAATTTTTGCCTTTTGTAGAAAATTTAATTTCTGAAAATAATATCCATACTTTTATTGTAGATGTTTTCCCTGCAGGATTCTATGGCGAATTGTCTTCATTATTAAGTCATTTTAAAGGGGAAAAGATATTGTTATCGAGGATTTTATCAAATTCTTATTTTGAAAAAAATCGCAGCATTCCTGATTTTAATGAGATTTTTATAATGGAAAAAGGCGTAGATCTCTCTCAACTTCGATCCGGAAAAATACTATATTTAGATTATCAGGGAAATATTTCAGAAGAAATTTCTGTAACGATTGAAACGTCTTATTTTCTCATTATTCACAGTCAGCCTTTGTCGGAAGTTCTTCATCTTTACAGGCTTGCGAAGATGTACAGGACCCATCAGAAAGTTGTTATTTTAACAGCAACTGCTATTCCGCAAGAAAATATCAGCTCTGAAGATTTGGTTTTATTTCAACAAAAGCCTTCTCCATCCTTGTTAAGCAATGCGGAGAAAATATTTTCAGGCGCAGGTTTTAATACCTTTCATATGTTGGTTCCTTCTCACAAAAAATGGATTTGTAATCCTTTTCCAAGAACATTTGATGACCAATTTTTGAGAAAGGCCATTTATTATAAAACGGACTAAATCTTGCATATTCATTTGTCACTTCAATTTCAACTAAAACTTCCAAATTTTTCCAAGTGAGTTTCTGTTCCCATATTAATTTTTGGCATTGTTAAATTAGAATAGTTTTATTATTTTCTTAAGTATGATTTTGCCAGAATATTGCTGCCAATTTTTTCTGTAACGGATTATGATATATGGTAACTCTGCAAAGATATTTATAGTTTTTATTTCCTGATTGTAAAAATGTAAACTCACCTAAAATACTCCAAAATAGAAATGAATTATTGCCAAATTTTAAATCAAAAATGAATTATTGAAGAAATATAGATGACCTATAGCAATCGTGACTCTAAGAAAATTAACTATTTTTTTTCTTATTACTTTCCATTTTTACAATTACAATGTTTGTAGGTGATCTATATTTACATCTTAATGGGAATGTGGTGAAACTTTGTAAAGTGATTTATTACGGATGTTTAGTAAATGAAACTGTTTACTAACTGCTGGTTATCACTTTAAAATTAAAATGTTCTAGCTCCGAAAATTCCTAAAATTAATTTAGACTATGAAAAAGACATTTCTTCCATTGCTCGTTTTTCCATTACTGCTCGTTTCGTGCACGATGCAGGATAAAAATCAAAATAAAAATGCGTCTGCATCCTTCATGCCAATGCAGATCGGAAACTACTGGAAAGTTGATGCTCAAAACTATACAGAAATAAAGGATACGCTAAGAATTGGCGGAAATTTATATTACGAATTCTATTCCATCATTGGTGGTGACGCTGTTTCCAAAGTTTTTCTCCGGATTGATGAGAACAAACAGTTGGTTGAATCTTGGCCTTCTTCGGAAGGCAAAGTATATGTCCGTGCTCAATTTGACGGTAAACTCAATGATAGCTTTTTTACACTTAATGATAAAACTACCAATGATTATAAGGTGACCATCGTTGAAAAATCTGACCGAAAGATGACTTTTTCATTTGATATGATATACCATGACAATTTGAAAGGGCAAACACATCAAGAAACATATATTAAGGGACAAGGATTTGATGGAAATTGGAATGAGATCAAGATAGATGGCAAAATTATTAAATAAAAGATTTATCTGAGAACAGTCTATCTATTGGAACTTTTTATATTCACATGGAAAAGAAGTTGGTTCCGATAGAATCTAATTATAGATATAGAAATCTGAAAGTTCAATTATAAAAAAATATCAAAATGAAATCAATCTTAAGTATAATAATCGAAAAGGTTTAGTGCGATATACTGTCTCCAAGAAATACCCTAAATATGAAGTGTTTTTACAAAACAGAATTATGAGGGATCAATACAACGTTATTGAAGAAAGACCGATAGTATGGAAAATAACTTCTGAAAAACTCAAGGTTGGTGACTGGAATACCCAAAAAGCAGAAACTTATTTTGCAGGAAGACATTGGTTTGCTTGGTTTACAACAGATATTCCTATTCAGGACGGTTCTTATGAATTTCACGGACTTCCCGGCCTCATTGTAAAACTGGAAGATCAGACTCAATCTCATCGATTCACCTTAAAAGCGGTAAAGAATATCAGCTCAATTCCCAAAGATGTCTTTGGAGCAAATGAAATCACAGTCAATGCCAAGCAATACAGTAAAATATTAAAGGAGTATGAGGAAGATCCTACTAGAAACCTTAGACAAGTGCATCCGGGTGGTGCTATAATGATCACGAAAGACGGACAAAATTCTAATATGAAAGAGCAAGAAGAGGCCATCAATGCAAAAATGAAAAAGGACAACAATATAATTGAACTGGTTCAGAAAGATTAGCTATAATCAGTATTAGAAGCTTATGATTATAAAATTATAAATAGATCAAATTATTAAAATATGGGATACAATATTGCAGGAATGCTTATAAAAGGTGAAACTGACCAGACTATCATCGAAGATCTTTTAGATGCAAAAATTAGTTTCCCCGAGGAAATAAATTTCGAAGATGCAACTACCGGTGACAGGGAAGAAAATACAATTGATA